>DAIDJG010000248.1 GCA_027451445.1 Singulisphaera sp. | reverse complement strand
AAAGATAAAGGACGCTATCTTTCACGGTTCGGAGACAAAACCAGGACGAGCATGGATGCGTCACTCGGAACCACCAGCAACGAACTGGTTCCAGTCCGCACCAAGACCACCGCCGATCTTCGCCGTTTATTCTCCGAGGGGAACCGAACGGATCGAGTCGCCCGCGAACGAGGGGATCAGCAAGAGCCGCCTCGATCGATCGATGTTGATGTCCGCAGGCGTGAGCAGTCCTTTCTGAAACACGAAGACCTTACCGTCCGCGTCGATGCGGTAAACCTTGCCCTCGTCGTAGGCGGAAACGTAGAGAACACCGTCCCGGTCGAAATCGGCGCCATCGAGTTTGCCGAAGGTCCGGTCGATCCACGGGCGGACCTCACCCTTCTCGGTCACCTCCAGCACTCGACCCGTCCCCCAGGTAACGACGACCAGTCGTCCCGACTTGGGGTGGACACTCAACCCGTTCGCGCCGGCCAGTTGCGAACCGCTGGCGAGGATTGTGACGTGGTGCCCACGAGCCGGCTCGACCTTGGCAACGAAGCCGGAACCCGAGTCCGAAAGATAGAGGTTTCCCTCGGCGTCGCGGGTGAGGTCGTTCAGGAACGTGGCCTTGAACGGCGTCATGTCGACGTCGTGCAAGAGCCCCCCCTGCTCCGTGTCGTACGCTTTCAGCCGGTCGATATCGAGGACGTACAACGCCTTCCCGATCACCGCGAGTCCCTTCGGGGCGTGCAAAGGGACGCCCTTCGTCGAGGCGATGAACTCGCGTGCCAGGACCTTGCCGCGCGGGTCGAGCTTCGTGATGAAGCCGTTGTTGTCGCGCGCTGACGGGGCGCCGTTGATGTTGGCGATGAAGTAATTGCCGGTCTCCGGGTCGGCAATGATGCACACGGGGTGGGCGAGTCCGGAGACCTCGAACCCATCCGACCGAGGGGACACAAGCGTCAGGATTGCGGCGATCAAGACGGGGTGGTGGATGCCTTGCACGGGGGCCTCCAGGTGGTTTCGAGCGTCGCGACGTGCGCCACGACACCGTCATCATTTGAGTGATTCGAGGAAGGCGATCAGGTCGGCGAATTCCTGGAACGTCAGTCCGGTCTGAAGGCCCTCCGGCATCGACGAAGAGTCGGACTGCGTCCGTTCCTCGATCTCGGATTTGCGCAACGAGTGCTTGGTCCCCCGGCCATCGATCAATGAGAGCCGCTCGCGAGTCTCCTCGACCACAATGCCCGAGAGGATCTCGCCACTCACGAGAGCAATCGTGGTGAGCCGGAAGCCGTCGGCGACGCGTTTCGAGGGGAAGAGCACGGCCTCGGCCAACTCCGCGCGGCCGTAGTTCGCGGCGATGTGGCTCAGGTCCGGTCCCCCTTCTCCTCCCTCACCTCGCACGCGATGGCATTTGGTGCAACCCAATCCCATCGCGTCGTGAAAAAGGGCCCGACCGCGCCCGGCGTCGCCCCGGTTCGCGAGGGCGAAGACGGAGTACTCCGCAGGCTTGGGTCTGCCTCGAATCGTCGCGAACAGAGGCGCCAGCTCGCGGTCTCCGGCGTAAACGGTGCTGATTTCCTGGACGACCGCAGGCGGCAGCTCACCCGAGGCAAGCTTCGCGCGGACCTCGGGGCGCGCCTCATCCCGGATGGCGGCGAGCACCTTCCGGCACCCTCCACGCATGTTGGGATCCTTGTCCGCGAGCCCGTCGAAGTAAGCGCCCAGCGCGCGGCGGTCGGGGATGCGCGTCAGGGCAACCATTGCGGCGGCCTCCGTCCCGGCCTTGCGGTAGGCGAGAAGCAGCCGGGGGACCGCGGCCTTCGCGCGGAGTTCCCCCAGCGCATTGACAACCTCGCGGCGAACCGCCAGCTCCGGATCGTCCAGGATGGGGATCAGCGCCTGGATTGCGTCTTCTCCGCCGATCCGTGCCAGGGCCTTCACCGCGACCCCACGAACTCCCGCATTCTGGTGTTCGAGACGCCTCTTGAGGACGGGGACGGCAGCCACGGCCTTGAGCTCGCCGAGGGCCAACAGGCCGGTAGCCAGGGCTGCTGGAGGAACCTCCGTTTTCGCCAGGTCGATCAACGCGCTCTGAATCTCTGGTTCGCCCCGCTGTTGTGCGGCTGCGATCGCAGGCACCAGCAGCTCGGGATTCGCCAAAGGTTGACGCAAGACGGACAGGATCGGACCCACCGCCTCCGCTTGCCGCGCCGAAGCGAGGGCCGCAAGGATGGAACGACGGCCCTCGACAGACAGGCCGGCGTCGAAAAGGCGCACGAGCCGGTCAACTGTCCCCTGATCAAGCGCGTGCTTCGCGTTCTCGATGGCGGCGCTTCGGACCGCCGGATCGGGATCATCCAGAGCGGCGTGCAATGCATCGATCACGAGCGGGGTGCCCTGCCATTCCTGCGTCTTGGGCCGTGGGGGGCGCGCGTCGCGCGCGTCCTCCATGTAGCCCATTGGCCCCAATCGCCACCAGAGGCCGTCCCACTCGGGCGGCTCCCGATGGAGTGCGAAGAGGTTCCGGCACGCGGCCGAGCGGACCGAACCCGGAAGCTGCGTCCGACTGGCGAACCGCGCGAGGGCTTGAACCAGGGCGGTCTCGTAGGTCTCGCGCAGGGCGAACGCAGTCCCTTCGCGTACCCGGGGCCTGTTGCTCGCAAGCCCCTCGATAATATCCTCCCATGCCGACGGTTCCGAACGACCGATGCGGTTCAGCGCCGTGAAGGCCGCGTGCCGGATCAGCCGATCGTCGTCGGCCAGCCGCTCCCGCAGCGCGGGAATCGACTCCGCCGCGCCAATACGCCCGAGTGCCGTCACAGCCTGGAAGCGGATGGCCGGGTCAGGATCCTCGACGCGTGCCTGGAGAGTCTCGCGCGCGGCGGCGACGCGACGGGTCCCGAGCTGGCGGATGGCCTGGAGCGCGACGGATGACTCCTGATCTCGGACGGCGTCGAGGATCGCGCTTCGGCCCACGACGCCGCCATCGATCGCGTCGAGCGTCCAGAGAGCGTGCCACCGAGCGTGGCGAGGCGCGGTCTGGTCCGCCAGGAGTTTCGTGAGCTCCGGGATCACGTCCCGTCCCCGATCCGCGAGACGCCGTTGCGCGACCATTCTCACGTCGCGGGACGGGTGCGATAGTCCTTTCACGAGCTCGTCCACCGTGGCCTCGAACCGTCGTCCCAGCGCCGCAGGGAGATACCACGGAGGTTGAGAAACGGCGGCGCTTCTGCCCCGGTACGTGAGCTTCAGCAGGCGCCCGACCTTGACGTCCTCGCGCCAGCCGGCGAATTGCCAGTCTCCGATAAAGAAGCTCAGCCCGTCGCTCGAGACCGCGATGCCGGTGGGGCGGATGTTGCCGGCGAGGAGTTTCTCTTCCGAGACAGTCGCGTAGCCGGCCCCTCGGCGTGTCAGCTTCAGTCGCACGACCTCTGCGCGACCCCAGTCACAGAGCAGGAGGCTGCCGTGATAGGACTCGGGCAAAGCGTCCCCATCGTAGGCGAGGATCCCCGTGGGGGCGCCGGCCTCGTAGACCCGGACATCCATCGGGAGCACAAAGCCGGGGCGCGGCGGACGGTCGTCCCAGGGGTAACCATAATCACCGCCATCGGCCACATGGGCCACCGCTGTCTTGTGGATGTTCAAGTGATCGTTGTTGTCGTAGACGAAAACCTCGTCTTCGACGTTGATCGCGGGGTTGAGCACGGTGCGGAAGCCCGTCCCATATACCTCCGGAGCGGTCCCTTCGGTTCGCATGCGGACGATTCCGCCCAGCGGCAGTTCGAGCTTCTGGCCATCCTGGCCGACGAAGCCGTGGATGCCCTTGTCCCCCACGGCGATGTAGAGGTAACCGTCCATGGCGAGCCGGAAGCCCGCGGGGACGTGATCGTTGATCTGGTTCTTGCCCCGCGCCGCTGAGCCCCAGGGTGCCGGGTTGGTCGTGGCGATCAAATCAGTTCGGTCCCGGCCGAACGTTCCTCCGTCGACGAAGACGCTGAAGCGGGGGCTGTGGTGGACAAAGAGCCGGCCGTCGATGTACTCCATGCCGAAGCAGGCGTAGATCTGCTCCGCGAACACGGTGATCCTCCCGTCGGGGTGGACGCAGAGGATGCGATTGACGGGCCGGTCGACGGGCCCGCCCATGTCCATGGAATCCTCACACACGAAGACACGGCCATCCGGAGCGCAGGCGACGGCCGTCGGGTGAAGCACCCGAGGGGCGGCCGCAATCACTTCCACGGTCCAACCCGGCGCGCACGTCGGGAGGTCGTCACCCGCCAGGCCCTGAGTGGCAAGGGCGCCGAGGGCAACGAGGCAGACCACGGCCACGATCCGGCGCTTTGCTGACACGGGTCGTCGGGGTTGTTCGGACCTCATGATTGCGCTCCGGGATTAGCCCTTGGGGAGCCCGGCCGCTGCCGGGAGTATGAGCGAACGGTCGATGCTTGCGATCGTGGGTTTACCGGTGAGCGCCATCGCCATCTCCAACTCGTTGCGCAGGACGTTCACCACGCCTCGCACGCCGTCGGCGCCCCGGACCGCCAGGCCGTAGAGATAGGGTCGGCCGATCGCCACGGCCGTCGCCCCCACGGCGAGCGCCTTGAGTACGTCGGTGCCCCGCCGGATACCGCCATCGACGAGGACCGGGACAAGGCCGGCGACTCGGTCGACAACGGCGGGAAGGGCCTCGATCGTCGCCGGCAGCGTGTCCAGGTTCCGCCCCCCATGATTGGAGACGAAAACCGCCGCCGCCCCGGCGCGGATGCCGCGCTCCGCATCGTCTGGGTCGAGGATCCCCTTGAGAACCATCGGGAGTTTGGTCTGTGCGTGGACCCACTCGATGTCTTTCCAGGTCGTCGGGTAGCGCCAGTAGTCCGCCGGGTACTCGAGGAAGGAAACGGGCTCGCGCGGGAAGCGATAGGTGCGGTGTTCGCGGTCGCGCGCTCCGACGACGGGCGAGTCGATCGGGATGCAGATCGCCTCGCAGCCGGACTCCTCGGCACGCCGGAGCCAATCCCGAGTGCGGCCGCGGTCCTTCATCAGATAGGTGGCGTGCCAGAGGGGTTGACTCGCCGCACGGGCAATGTCCTCCAGAGGTTTGTCCGCGAAGGTGCTGACGATCATCGTCGCGCCGGCCTGCCCCGCGCCGCGGGCTGTCGCGACCTCACCCTCGGGGTGCGCCAGTTGGTGGTTGGAGGTCGGCGAGAGGAGGATCGGGTGTGGTCGCTCACGCCCGAAGAGCTTGATACGGGTGTCGAGGTGAGAGACGTCCTCCAGAACGCGTTGGCGGAGCCGGAGCTGTTGATAGGCCTCCTCGTTCCATCGCACGGTCCGCTCGTCGCCGGCGCCGCTGTTGATGAACTCCCAGGCCGCGCGCGTCATCGTTCCGGACGCGAGCCGCTCGAAGTCGCGCAGGCTCACGGGAGGGCCGGCCGCTTTCGGCACTTCGGGGTGCTCATGCTCTTGCGGGAGCCCATCCGCTCGGACAATTGACGCGGCGGCCTCCGTTGCGGCCGCGGTGAGTAGCAAGGCTCGCCTGCGTGTAACGTCCGCCATGTGAGCATTCTCCAAACCAAACGGGGGCGGCTCGCCCGTGGCCCACGCCGAGCGGGCCAATGGCCCATTGGCGTCTGGAATCGTGAAACCGCGTCAGTCCAAGTAAGTAACCGTGCGAATCCGGTTCTGATCCATACGAGATCAGCGCGGGGAGAGCGTCGCGCCCGTCACGAGGATCATAGCAAATCTCCACGTCGTTATCGGACTGCAATCGGATTGCGCGGTGTGCCGGTGGCTCCCTTCCACGGCAAAGGGTAAAAGACGAGAGCGAACTGATAGACCTTGGAAGCCGCGAGTTCCGACAGATGGAGATTTTCCAGGTGATAACGACATTGACGCGGGGAGACTACAGGCTGTCGACGAGCGACCGGAAGAGGTTGAGCCTCAGCCGTGGCAGACCGGCACCACGGCCCTTCACGACCTGAAGGATACGTATACACCAAAAAGACATATTATAAAATGATTTATTCCGAATTTAATCTATTGGCTGTGCAGATTGCGTCGGTTTTCGACATGCTCAGTCCCACGGCAACGACAGTTCGAATTGACGGGGGAAAATGGCTTCGGTCGATCACACGACGCGCGCAACGAGACGAGCGCGAAGGGAACCGGCTCACTTCCATACGCGGTGACCTCGATTGATCATTGCCCCCCTGCCCCGTCGAACATAGAGCGAACTT
>DAIDJG010000247.1 GCA_027451445.1 Singulisphaera sp. | reverse complement strand
AAAGATAAAGGACGCTATCTTTCACGGTTCGGAGACAAAACCAGGACGAGCATGGATGCGTCACTCGGAACCACCAGCAACGAACTGGTTCCAGTCCGCACCAAGACCACCGCCGATCTTCGCCGTTTATTCTCCGAGGGGGACCGAGCGGATCGAGTCGCCCGCGAACGAGGGGATCAGCAAGAGCCCTCTCGACCGGTCGATGTTGATGTCCGCCGGCGTGAGTAGGCCCTTTTGGAAGACGGAGACCTTGCCGTCCGTGTCGATGCGGTAAACCTTGCCTTCTTCGTAGGCCGAAACGTAGAGAACACCGTCTCGGTCAAAATCGGCGCCGTCGAGTTTGCCGAACGTCCGGTCGATCCACGGGCGGACCTTACCCGTCTCGGTCACCTCCAGCACTCGCCCCGTTCCCCAGGTGACGACGACCAGTCGTCCCGACCTGGGGTGGACACTCAACCCGTTCGCGCCCGCCAATTGCGAGCCACTGGCGAGGATTGTGACGCGATGCCCACGAGCCGGCTCGACCTTGGCGACGAAGCCGGAACCCGAATCCGAGAGATAGAGGTTTCCCTCGGCGTCGCGGGTGAGGTCGTTCAGGAACGTGGCCTTGAACGGCGTCATGTCGACGTCGTACAAGAGCCCCCCCTGCTCCGTGTCGTACGCCTTCAGCCGGTCGATATCGAGAACGTACAACGCCTTCCCGATCACCGCGAGTCCCTTCGGGGCATGCAAAGGGACGGCCTTCGTCGCGGCGATGAACTCGCGTGCCAGGACCTTGCCGTGCGGGTCGAGCTTCGTGATGAAGCCATTGTTGTCGCGCGCTGACGGGGCGCCGTTGATGTTGGCGACGAAGTAATTGCCGGTCTCCGGGTCGGCGATGATGCACACGGGGTGGGCGAGTCCGAAGACCTCGAACCCATCCGACCGAGGGGACGCAAGCGTCAGGATTGCCGCGATCAAGACCGGGTGGTCGGTGCGTTGCACGGGAGGCCTCCAGGTAGTTTCGAGCGTCGCGACGTGCGCCACGACACCCTCATCATTTGAGTGATTCGAGGAAGGCGATCAGGTCGGCGAACTCCTGGAACGTCAGTCCGGTCTGAAGGCCCTCCGGCATCGACGAAGCGTCGGACTGGGTCCGTTCCTCGATGTCGGATTTACGCAATGAGTGCTTGGTCCCCCGGCCATCGATTAACGAGAGCCGCTCGCGAGTCTCCTCGACCACGATGCCCGAGAGGATCTCGCCACTCACGAGAGCAATCGTGGTGAGCCGGAAGCCGTCGGCGACGCGTTTCGAGGGGAAGAGCACGGCTTCGGCCAACTCCGCGCGGCCGTAGTTCGCGGCGATGTGGCTCAGGTCCGGTCCCCCTTCTCCTCCCTCGCCTCGCACGCGATGGCATTTGGTGCAACCCAATCCCATCGCGTCGTGGAAAAGGGCCCGACCGCGCCCGGCGTCGCCCCGGTTCGCGAGGGCGAAGACGGAGTACTCCGCAGGCTTGGGTCGATCTCGAATCGTTGCGAACAGAGGCGCCAGTTCGCGGTCTCCGGCGTAAACGATGCTGATTTCCTGGACGACCGCAGGTGGCAGCTCACCCGAGGCAAGCTTCGCGCGAACCTCGTGGCGCGCCTCATCGCGGATGGCGGCGAGCGCCTTCCGGCATCCTCCACGCATGTTGGGGTCCTTGTCCGCGAGCCCGTCGAAGTAAGCGCCCAGCGCGCGGCGGTCGGGGACGCGTGTCAGGGCAATCCGTGCGGCGGCCTGCGTTCCGGGCTTCCGGTAGGCGACAAGCAGCCGGGGTACCGCGGCCTTCGCGCGGAGTTCGCCCAACGCATTGACGACCTCGCGGCGAACCGCGAGCTCCGGGTCGTCCAGGATGGGGATCAGCGCCTGGATTGCGTCTTCTCCGCCGATCCGTGCCAGGGCCTTCACCGCGACCCCCCGAACTCCCGCATTCTGGTGTTCGAGACGCATCTTGAGGACAGGGACGGCAGCCACGGCCTTGAGCTCGCCGAGGGCCAACAGGCCGGTAGCCAGGGCCGCAGGAGGAACCTCCGTTTTCGCCAGGTCGATCAACGCGCCCTGAATCTCCGGTTCGCCCCGCTGTTGTGCGGCAGCGATCGCAGGCACCAGCAGCTCGGGATTCGCCAAAGGTTGACGCAAGACGGACAGGATCGGACCCACCGCCGTTGCTTGGCGTGCCGAAGCGAGGGCCGTAAGGACGGAACGACGGACCTCGACGGACACGCCGGCGTCGAAAAGGCGCACGAGCCGGTCAACTGTCCCCTGATCAAGCGCGTGCTTCGCGTTCTCGATGGCGGCGCTTCGGACCGCCGGATCGGGATCATCCAGAGCGGCGTGCAGTGCATCGATCACGAGCGGGGTGCCCTGCCATTCCCGGGTCTTGGGTCGTGGGGGGCGCGCGTCGCGCGCGTCCTCGATGTAGCCGAGTGGCCCCAATCGCCACCAGAGGCCGTCCCATTCGGGCGGCTCCCGATGGAGTGGGAAGAGGTTCCGGCACGCGGCCGACCGGACCGAACCCGGAAGCTGCGTCCGACGGGCGAACCGCGCGAGGGCTTGAACCAGGGCGGTCTCGTAGGTCTCGCGGAGCGCGAACTCCGTCCCTTCGCGGACGCGGAGCTGGTCGCTCGCAAGCCCCTTGATAATCTCCTCCCATGCCGACGGGTCCGTACGACCGATGCGGTTCAGCGCCGTGAAGGCCGCGTGCCGGATCAGCCGATCGTCGTCGGCCAGCCGCTTCCGCAGCGAGGGAATCGACTTCGTCACACCGATTCGCCCGAGTGCCGTCGCAGCCTGGAAACGGATCACCGGGTCAGGATCGTCGACGCGAGCCAGGAGAGACTCGTGCGCGGCGGCGACGCGACGGGTCCCGAGCTGGCGGATGGCCTGGAGCGCGACGGACGACTCCTGATCTCGGATGGCGTCGAGGATCGCGTCTCGGCCCACGACGCCGCCATCGATCGCGTCGAGCGTCCAGAGAGCGTGCCACCGGGCGTGGCGAGGCGCGGTCTGGTCCGCCAGGAGTTTCGTGAGCTCCGAGATGACGTCCCGTCCCCGATCCGCGAGACGTCGTTGCGCGACCATTCTCACGTCGCGGGACGGGTGCGATAGTCCCTTCACGAGCTCGTCCACCGTGGCCTCGAACCGTCGTCCCAGCGCCGCGGGAAGATACCACGGAGGTTGAGAAACGGCGGCGCTTCTCCCTCGGTACGTGAGCTTCAGCAGGCGCCCGACCTTGACGTCCTCGCGCCAGCCCGCGAATTGCCAGTCTCCGATATAGAAGCTCAGCCCGTCGCTCGAGACCGCGATGCCGGTGGGGCGGATGTTGCCGGCGAGGAGTTTCTCTTCCGAGACAGTCGCGTAGCCGGCTCCTCGGCGTGTCAACTCCAGTCGCACGACCTCAGCGCGACCCCAGTCACAGAGCAGGAGGCTGCCGCGATAAGACTCGGGCAAAGCGTCCCCATCGTAGGCGAGGATCCCCGTGGGGGCCCCGGCCTCGTAGACCCGGACATCCATCGGTAGCACAAAGCCGGGACGCGGCGGACGGTCGTCCCAGGGGTAACCATAATCACCGCCGTCGGCCACGTGGGCCACCGCGGTCTTGTGGATGTTCAAGTGATCGTTGTTGTCGTAGACGAAAATCTCGTCCTCGACGTTAATAGCGGGGTTGAGCACGGTGCGGAACCCCGTCGCATACACCTCCGGAGCGGTCCCGTCGGTCCGCATGCGGACAATCCCGCCCAGCGGCAGCTCGAGGTTCTGGCCGTCCCGGCCGACGAAGCCGTGGATGCCCTTGTCCCCCACGGCGATGTAGAGGTAACCGTCCATGGCGAGGCGGAAGCCCGCGGGGACGTGATCGTTGATCTGGTTCTTGCCCCGCGCCGATGAGCCCCAGGGCGCCGGATTGGTCGTGGCGATCAAATCAGTTCGGTCCCGGCCGACCGTTCCTCCGTCGACGAAGACGCTGAAGCGGGGGCTGTGGTGGACAAAGAGCCGGCCGTCGATGTACTCCATGCCGAAGCAGGCGTAGATCTGCTCCGCGAACACGATGATCCGCCCATCGGGATGGATGCAGAGGATGCGATTGACGGGCCGGTCGACGGGCCCGCCCATGTCCATAGAATCCTCACACACGAAGACACGGCCATCCGGAGCGCAGGCGACGGCCGTCGGGTGGAGCACCCGAGGGGCGGCGGCGATCACTTCCACGGTCCAACCCGGCGCGCACATCGGGAGGTCGTCGCCCGCCAAGCCCTGAGTGGCGAGGGCGCCGAGGGCAACGAGGCAAACTACGGTCACGATCTGGCGCTTTGCTGGCACGGGTCGTCGGGGTTGTTCGGACCTCATGATTGCGCTCCGGGATCAGCCCTTGGGGAGCCCGGCCGCTGCCGGGAGTATCAGCGAACGGTCGATGCTTGCGATCGTTGGTTTACCCGTGAGCGCCATCGCCATCTCCAGCTCGTTGCGCAGGACGTTGACCACGCCGCGCACGCCGGCGGCACCGCTGACGGCCAGGCCGTAGAGATAGGGTCGGCCGATCGCCACGGCCGTCGCCCCCACGGCGAGCGCCTTGAGTACGTCGGTGCCCCGCCGGATACCGCCATCGACGAGGACCGGGACACGGCCGGCGACCCGGTCAACAACCGCGGGAAGGGCGTCGATCGTCGCCGGCAGCGTGTCCAGGTTCCGCCCGCCATGATTGGAGACGAAAACCGCCGCCGCCCCCACGCGGATGGCGTGCTCCGCGTCGTCCGGGTCGAGGATCCCCTTGAGCACCATCGGGAGTTTGGACTGTGCGTGGAGCCACTCAATGTCTTTCCAGGTCGCCGGGAAGCGCCAGTAGTCCGCCGGGTAATCGAGGAAGGAGACGGGCTCGCGCGGGAAGCGATAGGTGCGGTGTTCGCGATCGCGCGCTCCGACGACGGGCGAGTCGATCGGGATGCAGATCGCCTCGCAGCCGGCCTCCTCGGCACGCTGGAGCCAATCCCGAGTGCGGCCGCGGTCCTTCATCAGATAGGTGGCGTGCCAGAGGGGTTGGCTGGCCGCACGGGCAATTTCCTCCAGAGGCTTGTCGGCGAAGGTGCTGACGATCATCGTCGCGCCGGCCTGCCCCGCGCCGCGCGCGGTCGCGACCTCACCCTCGGGGTGCGCCAGTTGGTGGTTGGAGGTCGGCGAGAGGAGAATTGGGTGTGGTCGCTCACGACCGAAGAGTTTGATTCGAGTGTCGAGGTGAGAGACATCCTCCAGAACGCGTTGACGGAGCCGGAGCTGTTGATAGGCCTCCTCATTCCAGCGCACGGTCCGCTCGTCGCCGGCGCCGCTGTTGATGAATTCCCAGGCCGCGCGCTTCATCGTTCCAGACGCGAGCCGTTCGAAGTCGCGCAGGCTCACGGGAGGGCCGGCCGCTTTCGAGACTTCGGGGTGCTCGTGCTCTTGCGGGAGCCCATCCGCTCGGACAATTGACGCGGCGGCCTCCGTCGCGGCCGCGGTGAGTAGCAAGGCCCGCCTGCGTGTAACGTCCGCCATGTGAGCAATCTCCAAACCAAAGGGGGGCGGCTCGCCCGTGGCCCACGTCGAGCGGGCCAATGGCCCATTAGCGTCCGGAGTCGGGAAACCGCGTCAGTCCAAGCAAGTAACCGTGCGAATCGGGTTCTGATCAATACGAGATCACCGCGGTGCGAGCGTCGCGCCCGTCACGAGGATCATAGCAAATCTCCACGTCGTTAACGGACTGCAATCGGATTGCGCGGCGTCCCGGTGGCTCCCTTCCACGGCAAAGAGTAAAACACGAGAGCGAACTGATAGATCTTGGTAGCCGCGAGTTCCGACAGATCGAGATTTTCCAGGTGATTACGACGTTGACGTGGGGAGACTACAGACTGTCGACGAGCGACCGGAAGTGGTTGAGCCTCAGGCATGGCAGGTCGGCACCACGGTCCTTCACAAATCGATTAATGATGATATATTATGTTCAAATTAATTGACTGGTTGTGCAGATTGCATCGATTTTCGACATATTCAGTCCCACGGCAATGACAGGTCGAATTGACGGGGGAAAATGGCTTCGGTCGATCACACGACGCGCGCAACGAGACGAGCGCGAAGGGAACCGGCTCACTTCCATACGCGGTGACCTCGATTGATCATTGCCCCCCTGCCCCGTCGAACATAGAGCGAACTT
>DAIDJG010000246.1 GCA_027451445.1 Singulisphaera sp. | reverse complement strand
AGCATGCCGCCGAGAAAGGTCGGCGAAGTCGTCTGGAAGGCGTTGTCCAGCGTCGCTTTGCCATTGTGCCACTTGCCGACGGCAAACGTCTGGTAGCCGGCGTCGCGGAAGACTCGGCCCAGGAGGGGGTAAATCGTCTTCCCGTCGCGCGTGCAATCGCCGTTCGCGCCGCCGGACATCCAGATGGGCCGGCCGGTCAAGAGCATGGCCCGACTGGCGACGCAGACAGCCCCGCTCGTGCCCCCCTGTATGAACGCATGACTGAACGTTGTCCCCCGGCGGGCGAGGCGGTCGATGTTGGGCGTTTTCACCTCCGTTTGCCCGGTGTAGCCGAGCGCGCGGAAGGTCAGGTCATCGGCGAACAGGACGAGAACGTTGGGCCGCGTTTCGGCGGCGCCAACCCGCGACGAGAAGCCAACACCGAACAAGTGTGCCGCGATCACGGCCATGACCAACGTCTTCACAACGCGCACCATCATCGACCTCCCAAAGACCATTCCTTCGTCACCGTTGCGAGGGGTCAGGCCAGCAAACTCGCGATCGGGTTGCCCTTGCAGAGCGCCATCGGGCGATCGAACTGGTCGTGAAGCTCGGTGTGAGGATCCACGCCCAGGCAATGACAGATCGTCGCCATGAGGTCGCCCGGCGTGACGGGTGAATCGGCCGGGTAAGCACCGATCCGGTCCGATGCGCCATACACCTGCCCGCCGCGAATGCCCCCGCCCGCAAGCAAGACGGAGAAGACACTCGGCCAGTGTTCGCGCCCCGCGTTGGCAAGGGTGATCTTCGGCGTGCGGCCGAACTCCGTCGCGACCACCACGAGGGTTTCGTCGAGCTGACCGCTTGACTCCAGGTCAGTGATCAAGGCCGCGAACGCGCGATCGAACGGCGGAATGAGGTCATCTCGGAGCGCTTCGAAGTTCTCGCGGTGGCTGTCCCAGGCGTAGCCCTTGGCCCCCTGGGTCCGTAGCCAGTTCACCTGGACCAACCGGGCCCCTGCATCGAGCAGCCGGCGCCCGAGGAGCACCGACTGTCCAAACAGATTCCGCCCGTAGCGAGCCCGCAGGTCGGTACTGGCCGTCGAGAGATCGACCGCACGACGAATCGCCTCCGACCCAATCACGTCGAGGGCTTTCTCCTGGCTCTGCTTGAGCGCAAGTGCAGGGGCGCTCTCGTTCAGGTAGCGCGTCTGCCGATTGAGCTGATCGACCAGTCCCAGGCGCCGCTCCAGCGTCGGCCTCGGCGCATTCGGGAGCAGGGGCAAATTCTCGAGCCGGAAATCATCGCGGTTCGGGTCGCCGCCGGTCTGCATCGGGTCGTACTTGCTGCCGAGCGACCCACCCCATTGACCGGCGCGTCGGCCGCTGCCGGCGTCCAGCCGTCGCGGGACCATGATGAAGGGAAACATCGGACCCGGACCGGGCGAAACCTTCGCCAGCGCGGACCCCAAATGCGGAGCTTCCTGACGACCCATGAAGTTCGCTTCGCTCTCAGTCCTCGGGTACGTCTGCCCCGTGAACATCGCGTAGCCGCCGGTCGCGTGTCCGGACGACGTGTGCGTCATCGACCGCACCAGCGCAACCCGATCCATAAGCTGTGCGGTCTCGGGAAGGTATTTCGTAAAGCGCACACCCGGCAGGCGCGTGTCGATCGTGTCGAACTCGCCCCGGATCTCCGCGGGTGCATCCGGCTTCGGGTCGAAGGTGTCGTGCTGAGCCGCCCCGCCCGAGAGGAACAGGATGATGCAATTCTTCGCCTTGCCGGCCGTTCGCAACGTACTGGCAGCGGATGCTTCTCGGTCCAATAGCGCAGGCAGCGCGAGCCCGCCCAGAGACAGGCCGCCGATCCGCAAAAGCTCGCGCCGACTGAAGCCGTCGCAAAGCGTCGTCACCGGTCCCAAGAGTCGAATCATCTCAAAGCCTCCACAGGACCCAGGAGATCGCCTTGCATCACCGCGACCTATGCACGATACTCGTTGGGTGGAATTCTTCTCAAGCACCTGTTTGATATTTTTCGACCGCAGCCTTCCCGATCGGCGACGTTTTTCGGGCATCCTCCATTGTTTGTCTGACCCGTAAAACCGGTATACCATGCGTGTTTTCCGACGAAGGTGGAAGGGACTGTTGGCTGTCATCGGGATCTGGACGACCTTGTCCCAGGCCCAGGCGGCGTCGTTCGTGGAGCAGGTGTCTCCGCCCTCGTTCGAACGAGGAAAGACCACGCGGGTTTCCCTGATTGGCTCCGAGCTCGAAGGAGCGACCGGGGTGTGGAGCTCCCTGCCGGGTCAAGAGATTGAGGTCAAACTCGTCGAGCCCAGCCGGCCGGACCAGGCCACGTTCGATTTCACGCTCCGACCGGATGCCCCACTCGGGTTGTATGGGCTGCGACTCGCGACGCGTAGTGGGTTGAGCAACGTCAAGCTGTTCTTGATCGACGACCTGCCGACGGTCGCCGAGCGGGAGTCGAACCCAACCGATGCACCTCAGCCGCTGCGCTGGCCGGTGGCTGTGCTGGGCAAGGCGCGTGACGCTGATCTGGACCGTTTCTCAATTGACGTCGACGCGGGTCAGCGCCTGTCGTTCGAGGTGGTCGGCAACCGGCTCGGACAGGATTTCGACCCACTACTCACGATCAAGGACGCGAGCGGGCGCCGGGTTATCGACCGTGACAACGACGTCGGCCTGATGTTCGACTGCCGGTTCGCACATACGTTCGACAAGGCTGGGACCTACACGATCGAGATCCAGGACACACGATATCGGGGCTCGGAGCATACCGCGTACGTCCTGCGCATCGGAAGATTTCCCGAAGGACGCGTTGGGTTTCCGTCGACGATTCGCGCAGGAGACTCAGTCGCGTTGAGCGTGCCGGGAACGGAGCACTTCGTCCAGGAGGTCGCGATTCCGAAGGATGCACGGCTCGGGGGCTTCTTTCAAGCGGTGCGGCGTGCTGAGGATCAGGGCTCCGCGTGGCTTCCGCTCGAGGTCTCGCCTTATGCCAACACGCTGGAATCCGAGCCCAACGACGATCCCAGGACCGCCACGCCGACCATGTTCCCCACGGTTGTTCACGGCATCCTCGCATCGCCCGACGACCGCGACGCATTTGCCTTCGAGCTTTCCAAGGGACAGCGGCTGACTGCGCAGATTGAGTGTCGCGCGGTCGGCTCGCCGGCGGATCTGGATGTCGTGCTCCTTGACCCGGAAGGTAAGACCGTCAAACGACTCGATACGCTACCCGACGGTGCAGCGGCCCTCAGTATCGATGCGAAAGCGCCGGGTCGCCACGTCGTTCTGGTGCGCAGCCTGACGCAGGAAGGTGGGCCCGAATACGCGTATCGAATCACCATCGCGGTGCGCGAACCGACGTTCCAGTTGATTTCCGAAGCTTCCGGCCTGGCGATCCCCCGGGGGTCGTATCAGATACTTCCCCTGGCATTGACGCGCACCGATTTCGCCGGACCCGTCGCACTCGAACTGCGGGGCGCACCGCCCGGAATGGCGCTGCGCCACGACGTGATCCGCGAGGGCGAGACGGCGCTCGATAACGCGATTGTCGTCGGTCCCGATGTCCCTGAAGGACTCTACTCGGTTCAACTGGAGGCACGGACCCAGGTCGCTGGCCAGGAGATCAAAGCGCTGGCGACGACCCTCCCCCTGATCGATCGTCGCCCCAGCGGTCGCGGACCGCACGGCGAGCCCTTCGAGCTGCGAGAGGACCAGAGACGCCTGCCTCCCAGCTTGACCAACCGCATCGCCATTTTGGTCACGTCCTCTTCCCCGTTCACCTTCGAACTGCCCGAACCGACCGTCGTGCTTCCGCGCTACCTCGAGGCGAAGTTCCGGATCGAAACGACACGCGTACCCGGCTTCGACGGCCCGATTACATTTACGGCCCAGGGGGGCAGCCTGGATCCGCTGAACCTTCAGAAGCCACGCGTAAAATCCGAGATTCCTCCGGCTACGCTGGAACAGCAGAACATTGAAGGAATCCTGCGCTCCGGCGTGAATTCCGAACTCCGCAAACAGCGGGTGACCGTCACAGCGCACGCCGCTCACGAAGGTCGCGCGATTGATCTGACCCGTACGTTCGAGCTGCGGACGCAGGTTGCGTTCGAGCCAGCCGCGGAACCGCAACGGATCGAGATCAAGGCCGGCGAATCGGCCACCGTGGCGCTTCGGGGCAACCGGCTCCCGCCGTTCGCCGGGCCGATCGCGATCCGGCCCTCGGGAGCCCAAGAGCTGAGGTTGCCCGACACCGTCGAGCTTGCCGAAGGTGCGGATCAGGCGGATCTGAAGCTCGTTGTGCCGAGTGAGCTCAAGCCGGGGACGTATCGCATCGAATTCTCGGCCTCCGCGCATGTTTCCAAGTTTGATGAGGTGGTGAAGGGCAAGCCCATCGAAGTTGTTGTGGTCAAGCCGACGGGGGACGGATCATGATCGCGACGACCCGGGCTACGCGCCTGTTTGTGCTGTTCACAGCGCTCGCTGCCTCAATGGCGCGGGGCGAAGACGGGGCGGATGCGATCGCGCTGGAACCCAGCGAGATCGTTCTCCGCGGCGATCGGGCGACACAGCGAGTTCTCGTCACCGGGAAGCACGCTTCGAAACTCGAGTCCGACCTCACGCGCCTCGCCCGTTTCAAGACCCTCGACTCCTCGGTCGCCTCGGTGAACGCTGACGGTGTTGTCGCGGCACGAGGCCCGGGGCGAACCACGCTGCTGGTGCGAGTCGACGAGCATGAGCACCGTGCGCTGGTTCGCGTCGAGGCGTTCGAGCCGGCGCAACCCGTGGATTTCCGCACCGAGGTCGTCGCGGCGCTCGGACGTGGCGGCTGCAATCAGGGGGCCTGTCACGGTTCGCCGCAAGGTAAGGGCGGGTTCCGGCTTAGCCTGCGCGGGTTCGACCCTGAGCTGGACCACACGATGCTGACGCGAGAATCGCTCGGTCGCCGTACTGACGTGCTGGATCCGAGCGCAAGCCTGATTCTCCAAAAGGCTACAGTCCGGGTACCGCATCAAGGCGGGCGGAGGTTCCAGGATGACGAACCCGCATACCGAGTGCTCCGCGACTGGATCGCTCAAGGGTGCCGCTCCTCGGCCAAGGTGCTTGAAGTCAAGGACGTCGAGGTCTCGCCTTCGAAGCGTTACCTCCATGCGTCCAGCCCTCGACAGCAACTCGTGGTTCGGGCTCGCTTCGACGACGGTTCTGTACGCGACGTCACCGACCTCGTCGTTTTCAGTTCCAGCAACGAGGCCGATGCACCGGTGACTCGGCAGGGGCTGGTCGAATTCCGACGGACCGCCGAGACGGTCATCCAGGCGCGTTACCTGGAACGGATCGTGACGGTCCCGCTGACGTACGTTCGAACCGATCCGGCCTACGTCGCCAAGCCGCCGCGCATCATCAACGAAGTCGACCGCCATGTCTTCGAGAAGCATCGCCAGCTTCAGCTTCAAACTGCGAGCATCGCGCCGGATCATGTGTTTCTGCGCAGGGCGTATCTCGACCTGATTGGCGTGTTGCCCACGCCGGAGGAGGCGGTCCGGTTCCTGGATTCGACGGACGAGCACAAGCGTGCGAAGCTCATCGATGCGCTCCTCGAACGCGACGAGTTTGCAGCGTTCTGGGCCCTCCGGTGGGCCGACATCATGCGAGGCAATCGCGAGACGATCACCGAGCGCGGGGTTCACAACTTCCACCGGTTCCTCGTCGCACAGTTCGCCCAGGACCGGCCGTTCGATCAATTTGCGCGGCAGGTCCTCACCAGCCGGGGGAACACGATCAACGCACCCGCTGCCAATTTCTACCGGATCGCGCGCACGCCCGAAGACGCCGCCGAGTCGGCGGCCCAGCTCTTCCTGGGTGTCCGGATCCAGTGCGCCAAGTGCCACAACCACCCCTTCGAAGCGCTGACGCAGAAAGACTACTACGGGCTCGCGGCCTTCTTCGCCCGAGTACGGCTCAAGGGTCAGCGCTTCGGACTGGATGATGAATTGGTGCTCCTCGCTGATGAAGGTGATGTCACTGATCCAAACCGGCATGCGGTGCAGCCCCCGTATGCGTTCGGCAAGTCGTTCGAAGCGGCCGACTCCAGCACGGACCGCCGTCGCAAGCTCGCCGACTGGCTCACGCAGCCTGACAACCCGTATTTCGCGCGCGCCACGGCCAACCGCGTCTGGGCACATCTGATGGGGCGCGGCATCGTCGAGCCGGTCGACGACTTCCGCGTGACAAATCCGCCCTCGAACACCGAGCTTCTCGACGCTCTCGCCAGTGCCTTTGTGCAAGCGGGCTACCGGGTCAAACCGTTGATCCGGCTGATCATGAATTCGGCCACGTACCAGTTGAGTGCCGAGCCGCCCTTGAGCGTCTCGCCTTACGGGGCCGACCCCGACCGCTACTTCACCACCGCGGTGGTGAAGATCTTCAATGCCGAGCAAATCCTCGACGCCATCTCGTCGGCGACCGGGATCCCCGAGCGCTTCCCGGGCTACCCGCTGGGGACCCGCGCCCTGGAAATTGCCGAGGGTGAGATCCCTAATCAGTTCCTCCGGGCCTTCACCAAGCCGGTTCGCAACGATGCCTGCGACTGCGCCCGGGAGACCGAGCCATCGCTGAATCAGGTGATTCACCTGGTCAATAACGCCGATCTTCTTGCTAAGATCGAATCCCGTGAAAACCGCCTCGAGACGCTCTCGAAGGCCGGGAAAACGCCCCCTGAGCTGGTCGAATCGGTCTTCCTCGCAACCTTGAGCCGGCGCCCGACACCCCAGGAGCTGGCCCTCGCCATCGAACACATTGCCCGAGTGCCGGATCGGTTGGACGGTCTGCGCGACCTGCTCCACGCGCTGGTCAACTCGAACGAGTTTCTCCTACGCCACTGAGATCGAGGGAGCCGTCTGCATGTTGACACCACGGCATCCGCTGTTCACGCGTCGAACAGCCCTTCAGGCTGGATCGATCGGCTTGCTGGGTCTCGGGCTGAACCACTTGCAGGCGCTGCGTGCCGCGGAGGTTGCACCCGGGACGCGGCCCGCGCGTGGGAAGGCCAAGGCGTGCATCTACATCTTCCTGTCCGGCGGTCTGACCCAGCACGATAGCTTCGACCTCAAGCCCGATGCTCCCGAGGGGATCCGCGGTGAATTCCAGCCCATCGACACGGCGGAGCCGGGGATCTCGATCTGCGAGCATCTCCCCCTCCTGGCGCAACGGAGCCGGCACTGGGCACTGGTACGTTCGCTGACCCATCCTTCGAACGACCACACGCTCGGCCACTACTTCATGCTGACCGGTCGCTCGGTCGCGTCGCCGGGCTTTGTGGGAGATCGCAAGGCGCGGCCCACCGATTGGCCCTCGATCGCCTCGATTGTCGGCAACGCGCTGCCCGCCCGCGGTGACCACCTACCTCCCTCGGTCGTGCTTCCGGAACGGCTCGTTCACTGGTCCGGCGGGGTGATCCCAGGGGCATACGGGGGACTGATGGGGGCACATCGCGACCCCTGGTTCATCGAGGCGTCGCCCTACGGTAACCCCTTCTGGCGCGGGGCCTATCCCGAATACACGTTCCCCAACGAGACGAAGAACGCCCCCAAGTCGCCCGATGAACGCAAGTTCCAGGCACCCAATCTCACGCTGCCCGAAGGACTCAGCAATCTGCGTTTGCAAGGCCGGCTCGGTCTGCTTCGCGAGGTTGACGAACAGCGCGAAGCGCTCGAAAAAGCCGCCGAGCACGCGCGATTTGATCGCCAACGGGAGGCGGCTGTTTCGCTACTCGCCGATCCGAAGGTACGGCACGCGTTCGATGTGACGAACGCCAAGGATGCGATTCTGGACCGGTACGGCCGCAACTCGTTCGGTTGGTCACTCCTGATGGCCTTCCGGCTCGTCGAAGCCGGTGTGAACCTCGTGCAAGTGAACCTCGGCAACAACGAGACCTGGGACACCCACGGAGATGCCTTCCCGCGCTTGAAGAACAAGCTCCTCCCGCCCACCGACAAGGCGCTCTCGGCGCTTCTGGACGATCTTCTCGCGACGGGGCTCCTCGACAGTACGCTGATCGTCATGGCCGGCGAGTTTGGGCGTACGCCGAAACTTTCAACGTTGCCGAAGTCTTTCGATGGCGCAGGACGAGACCACTGGGGCGGGGTCCAGACCGTCTTCTTCGCGGGGGGTGGAGTCCAGGGCGGCACAGTGATAGGCACGTCCGACAAGATCGGGGCCTATCCCGCCTCAATGCCTCAAAGGCCGGAGAACATGGCCGCGACCATTTACGACGCCCTGGGCATCCCCGCCACCGCCGCCTGGCACGACGAGCTCGACCGGCCGCACGCGATTTACCACGGCGAGCCGATCGCCCGGCTGACCTGAGACGCTCTCATCCGACGCCCGGGGACCCAGACCCATGCCAACGCGAACCGTTATGAAGGTGGGCGTACTCGTCGGATCGCTGTTCCTCGCCCCGGTATCCGCCGCCGAGGTGGACTACATCCGCGATGTTAAGCCGATCCTGCAAGCGCGTTGCTTCGCCTGTCACGGTGCTGTGCGGCAGAAATCGGGGCTCCGACTCGACGCGGGCCAACTGATCCTCAAGGGCGGGAAGTCGGGGCCCGTCGTCGTTCCGGGGAAAAGCGATGAGTCGCGCCTGGTCGACCTCATCCGGGGCGAGGACGGCGAGCGCATGCCGCCTGAGGCCGAAGGGGCAGCCTTGACGTCCGACGAGATCAAACGGATCGAAACATGGATCGATCAGGGCGCGAAGGTCCCCGACGAACCGATCCCCGGCGATCCGAAACGGCACTGGGCGTTCCAACCGCCGGTCCGCGCCGCAGTACCCCCGCTTCCGAACAAGGAACGAACGCGCAACCCGATCGACGCTTTCGTGAACGCCGAACGCGCGCGGCACAACATCGCGGCCAACCCACCCGCCGACCGCCCCGCGCTGCTGCGACGCGTGTATCTGGACCTGATCGGAGTGCCGCCATCGCGGGAGGAGCTCCATTCCTTCCTTAACGATCCGGCTCCTGATGCGTATGAAAACGTCGTGGACCGTTTGCTCGCTGATCCTCGTCACGGCGAGCGCTGGGGCCGGCACTGGATGGACGTCTGGCGCTACAGCGATCCGTTCGGCCTGGGCGAAGAATACCGCTACAGCCAGCGGCACATCTGGCACTGGCGCGACTGGATCATCGATGCCTTGAACGCGGACAAAGGCTACGACCGCATGATCCTCGAGATGATCGCGGGAGACGAATTGGCACCGGCGGACCCCGAGACCCTGCGAGCCACGGGGTACCTCGCGCGCAACTGGTACAAGTTCAATCGCAACGCCTGGCTCCAGGACACGGTAGAACATACGGCGACGGGGTTTCTGGGTCTGACGTTGCGCTGTACACGTTGCCATGATCATAAGTACGATCCGATCAGCCAACGTGATTACTACGCGTTTCGCGCCTTCTTCGAACCGCATGATGTGCGCCTCGATCCCGTCCCGGGCCAGCCTGACGTGAAGCTCGACGGCATCCCTCGCGCCTTCGACGCCCAGCCCGCCGCGCCGACGTACCTGTTCGCGCGGGGCGATGACCGCAGCCCGGATAAGGAACACCCTTTGGACCCGGCGATACCCAGCGTGCTGGGAAATGCGGTCAACGTAAGCCCCGTCACCTTCTCCCATCGCGACTACCTCCAGGCCCTCGGCCCTGCCGAACAGAATGCGCTCCCACCCGCCCAGGCGGAGGCAACCACCGCCGAGCAGGAACTCGCGAAGGCACGTTTGGCCCTCGCGAATGCGCGTGCGTTCTACGAGCGTTTCCCCGACGACCCGAACGCCCCTCCTCCACCGGAGGCCGTGCCCAGCGTCTTTCTTGAGGATTCGTTTGCCTCCGCTCTCCCCGATGTGTGGAAACCGATCTCCGGCCAGTGGGCCTGGGAGAAGGGTCGCCTTGTGCAACGGACGCCGTCCCACTTCGCAACGCTGGTGACCCGGAAGAACCACCCGCCGAACCTGCTCGGCCGGGTGCGCTATCGGACGACCGGCGGTGGAACGACGTCGGTCGGATTCGCATTTGACGTCGTTGGGACGACGGCCTGGCAAGCCGTGTACACGCACACGAAGCCCGCTTCCTCCGCGATCCAGGCGTTTCATCGTGTTGATAGCAAGGAAGCCTACCCCAACGAGGGGATCGTGCCCGCATCGTTGAAGTTGAACGAGGAGATCATTGTCGACTTCGCCGTGCGCGACACCTTGTTGAACGTCTGGGTTAACGGCCAGCTCAAGATTGTTTACCGGCTCCCCGTCGCACGTCGCGACGGTGCCTTCGCCCTGTGGAACCACGATGCGACGTCCGAATTCAACGAGTTGCGGCTGCTCGAGTTGCCTTCGAGCGTGACCTTGACGGAGACACTGGGAGAAGCTCGTCCGTCGCCGTTTGACC
The DNA here is from genome assembly GCA_027451445.1 of Singulisphaera sp. Taxonomy (GTDB): domain Bacteria; phylum Planctomycetota; class Planctomycetia; order Isosphaerales; family Isosphaeraceae; genus DAIDJG01. The sequence goes on along the minus strand of DAIDJG010000246.1, from coordinate 5,535 downwards.
GTCCACTGACGTTAACGAAGGAGGATGCCAAGCTCTCCGTTGCGCGTGCGGAGGCATCTTATTCGATGGCGGAGCTCAAGCGTGACGCGGCCGCCGCGACGGTATCATCGATCGAGTTACGTGCTGCCGCGGACCGGGCAAAGCACAGCGAGCCACCAAATACTCGATACGTGGAATTGGCGAGCGCGGCCGCTCGCAGCGAACGCCGCGCGGCGATGCTGCGAGCGAAAATGGAGATAACCCGGCTGGAAGGCGCGACGGCACCCGCCGGCAGCAAGGCCGCGAGCGAGCTCGACGCGAAGCGCACTGCCGCGCGAAAGGCGCTGGATGATGCGACTGCCTCCGCCACGAAGACGGATTCCGCCTACACGCCGCTGGCTCGATTGGAGCCCGCGTCGAGCACCGGCCGTCGCAAGGCGCTCGCTGCGTGGATCACCGACCGAGGTCATCCCCTCACCGCTCGGGTTGCGGTCAATCATGTCTGGCTCCGTCACTTCGGCAAGCCCATCGTCCCGACCGTCGCGAACTTCGGGCTCAACGGCAAGCCGCCCACCCACCCGGAGCTCCTCGACTGGCTCGCGGTCGAGTTCATGGAAAGCGGCTGGAGCTTCAAACATCTGCACCGGCTGATCGTAACCTCGGAGACGTACCGTCTCAGCTCCCGCCCGGGTAGCCCGTCCGCTCAACTCGCGGCCGATCCCGACAACCGTTACCTCTGGCGCATGAACCCGCGACGCATGGAGGGCGAGGTCGTTCGCGATAGCCTGCTCGCCTGCGCCGGGGCGTTGGACACGAAACAAGGCGGGCCAATCCTCGACGAGAAGCAAGGGCAGACCATTCTGAGACGCAGCCTCTACTTTCGCTTCAACACCGAGTACAAGATGCTGCTCCTCGAACAGTTCGACCCTGCGAGCCCAAGCGAGTGTTATGAGCGCCACGAGAGCGTGATTCCGCAGCAGGCTCTGACCCTCACGAACAGCGCACTCGCGCTCTCGCAGGCCCGACGCGTGGCGCGACGATTGAGCGAAGCGCTCGCGAACGACCCTGCGGGATCCGGCGATGCGAGTTTTGTCACCGCAGCGTTCGAACAGGTGCTCTCCCGTCCGCCTACGGCTGAGGAACGGACGCGGTCCGAGCGGTTCCTTCGCGACCAGACCGTCCTGTTGAAGGACTCGGCCAAACAGACGTCCTTCCCTGCGGTTGTGGACGCCGTGTTGCCGCCGTCGGATCAGCCGGCGCAGCGTGCGAGGGAAGACCTCATTCATGTGCTCTTCAATCATCATGAGTTTGTAACGATTCGCTGAGGAGACCGCCCATGTCATCGAGATTCGTGAGCGACCACTGTGGCCGGTTTCCTCGACGCGCGTTCCTGGCCGATCTCGGCATGGGATTCACCGGCCTGACGATCGGAGCCCAACTTTTCCGCGACGGGATCGCCCGGGCGGGCACACCTGGTGAGACCCAATCCGCCGAACATCTCGCGGCGCTTGTCCCCAAGGCCAAGAACGTCATCTGGCTCTTCATGCTCGGCGGTGTCAGCCACCTGGAGAGTTTTGACCCGAAACCCGCGCTTCAGCGTTACGGTGGGAAGACGATCGATGAGTCGCCGTACAAGAAAGCCGTGGTCGACTCGCCGTTCTACCGCAAGAATGTCCGCGATTTCGCCGGAACGCCGCGGGCGATCATGAACAAGATCTTTCCGGCGCAGATCGGTTTCAAGAAGCGTGGGGCGAGCGGCATCGAGATCAGCGACTGGTGGCCCAGGCTGGCTGAATGTGCGGACGACCTGGCCGTAGTTCGCTCGATGTGGACGACGGACAATGACCACGCAGCCCAGTTGCAGTTCCACACCGGCAGGCACGTGTTCGAAGGGTTCCACCCCACGCTCGGGTCCTGGATCCATTACGGCCTCGGGGCCCTGAGCGATAACTTGCCCCAGTTCGTCGTGATCGGCAATCCACCCGGCGACTGCTGCGGCGGTGTCGCGACCCATGGCGCGAGCTACCTCGGTCCCGAGCACGCGGGGGTCCCACTGACCGTCGACCCGAAGAACCCCCTGCCCTTCGGTACGCCCGGCGCGACCGTGACTCGCGAAGAACGGGCGGCCGAGCTCGACCTGTTGCGCGACTTGAACGGGCTGACGGCCATCGAGTACCCCGCGGATCCGGTCCTGAACGCGCGGATCAAATCGTACGAGCTCGCGGCCGGGATGCAGCTCTCCGTGCCCGAGGTGGTCGACCTCCAAACTGAATCGCCAGCCACGCGTCGGCTCTACGGATTGGAACGCGCCGAGTCGCGTCCGTTTGGAGAGCAGTGCCTGGCCGCGCGCCGGCTGGTGGAACGTGGAGTGCGTTTCGTCCAGGTCTATCACGGCGGAGGTGGCGGGGGCGGTTGGGATGCACATAGCAAGCTGCGAGAAAACCACGGCGGCAACTGCGCCCGGGTCGACGCCCCGATCGCAGGGCTCCTCACCGACCTGAAACAGCGCGGGCTGCTGGACGAAACCCTTGTGGTCTGGGCGACCGAGTTCGGCCGCACGCCCGGTTCCGAAAACGCCGATGGCCGTGACCATCACCCTTACGGGTTCTCGGCCTGGCTCGCCGGCGGAGGGATCAAGGGCGGTGTCGTTCACGGCGCGACCGACGAGATTGGGTTCCACGCCGTCGAGAACCGCCATTACGTCACCGACATCCACGCCACGGTGCTTCACCAGCTCGGCCTCGACCCTCGCCGGCTCGAAGTGCCTGGGCACAAGCGGCTGGAGATCGATTACGGGGCGCCGATTCGCGAAATCATCGCGTGATCAAGACGCGCTGAGATTGTCGGCCCGAGGAGGGTCGGATGAGGTTCCTGTTTTAAGGGATCCTTTGCAGCCTGGCCGGATCCGTCACCACGATGGCCGAGGACGCGCCCGAGGCAGACGAAATCCAGATCCTCCGGGATCTGGCTTACCGTGAAGGCGGCAATCCGCGCTGGCAGTTGGACCTCGCGATGAGAGTCGACGCGCAGGGTAAGCCGCGGCCCGCGATCGTGGTGATCCACGGAGGCGGTTGGATCGAGGGCGACAAGTCGAGTTTTTCGAGGCGCGAGGACAAGGTTCCCGGCAACATCATCGACTTCGCCCGCCTTGGGTTTGTGGCGGTGACCGTGAATTATCGTCTTTCCAGGGAGGCCCCCTACCCCGCGGCGCTCGAGGTTCGGTTGGAGCTCCTCCGGCCCGCGGTTGACGTGTTCTTTCTCCGCACGCTCATGCATCCGGAACAGGCGCAGGCGATCCGAAGACGCCCCATCCACTGACTCATCGCATCGACGGCTCCTAGCAACTTCGGAATCCCGGTGGTTATCATGGAGGATCGGTTCGTCTAGCCCCGCGGCGGGCAAAATGACGGGGAACGATTTGGGACACTTTAGATCGCGTACACTGACAACAGAACGGACTGCCGGAGCGTTCTCGCCATGTCGAAGGTGGATTATCGCAACATCGAGAAGGTGCCGGACCGCTGCGGCGGCCGAGCGGTGGTCGCTGGAACGCGCGTCCGGGTGAGCGTGATCGTTTCGTGCCATCGACAGGGAATGACCCTCGAAGACATTCTAAAGCAGTATCCTCACCTACGCCTTTCCGACATTTATGATGCGCTCGCTTATGCCTCGGATCACCCCCTCGAAATCGACGCCGACCTCGCTGCCGACGATGAACTCTCGGTCCAACGCGAGTGGCCCGGCGGAGCGACGAGGTGAACCCGATCCAGTTCTACACCGATGAGGATGTATACAGCCAAATCGCCCAACTCCTGCGAACGGCTGGGTTCGATGCTATGTCGACGCCCGAAGCTGGACAGATTGGAGCAAGTGACCCCGATCAATTGGCATGGGCCACTCGCAAGAAGCGGGCGCTGATCACTTTCAACGTTGGAGACTTCGCCCGCCTTCATCACGAACTGAGGAACCAGGGTGGACACCATGCCGGGCTAATTGTGTCGCAGCAGCGGCCACTCGGTGACCTTGTGCGCCGGCTGCTCAATTTGGCCCAGACGTTGAGTCGGGAAGACATGGTCGACCGGCTTGAGTTTCTGAGCAATTGGCCGTCGGCATGAGCGGCAACACGTTGTGCGCCGACTTGGGTCCCGTCGACCAAGACCATCGCAGCACGGTTCGAAGGGCGCACGAACTTTCGGTTTCAGGTGACACACCGCTGAGTCTGCTAGCGACACCACGCGGGTAACAATCCGAATCCCCTCATCCCGCCGCCTCAATCTATTGTCGGCTCGGTATGACCGGAAGCACGACGTGCGAAGGGTACCTATCGTCATGGTAGATCGTCTGCCGCGCGCTGAGTGCCCTGGTTTCCAGGCCAACGTTATCCACTCCTGTGTTCAAATTTCTCAGATAATAAGGGTAATAACTGCTCGACACCTCGATCCGTATCCGATGCCCACGATCGAAGAGGTTCGCCGTCGCGCGCCAGAAGGCGATGGTGTACTCGTAAACCTTTCCAGGCTCAATCACGCTCAGTGACTCGGCGTTGAATGCGCCACCGCGTTGAGAATCGCGGCACCGGGCGCGGATCACACCATCGCACAAGAGGAGCGCCGATCCGTCGGGATGCACGTCGACCAGCCGGACCATCCAATCCGTATCGCGGGCCGAGGTAGCCGCGAAAAGTTTGGCCTCGATCGGGCCGGTGACCTCGACCGGCGCCTCGAGTGGCGGCGTGGTATAGACCAGCACGTCGTCCCCCTGTGAAGAGGCCCTCGTATCAACGGCTCCGTCAATGTGGCCTCCTTTGAATGGCGATCGGGTGGGATGCTCCGGATCGTAGGTGTAGGTGTCGGGCGGTTCGTGATCGGGCGCCGACTCGCTCAGAGTACCATCGCCGCCGAGTGAATTCGCCTTTCCGCGGCTGTGGAGGTAGAACTTCGTCCAGCGCGTCCTCGACAGGGGCCATTCCTGCTCCGCATACCAACGATTGCGCCCCATGACGAAAAGGAACACGGGCGGGTCGTTCTCGACGCCATTGCCGATCCCTTTCAGGTAGTGGTCGAACCACCGGCACACGTAGCCGTTCCAGTCGATCACCGCTTCCGGACCGTAGTCGATTCCCGCGAGCTTGCCCGGCTGATTGAAGCTGTGGACCCAGGGGCCGATGACCAGATGGGGTCGTCGTGCCTCCGGCGTGGCGCCAAATTGCTTCATCCCTTGATAGTTCAACGGCGAGCCCGGGAAATTTGCGTCGAACCAACCCGTCAAGCTCAACGTCGGCACATTCACGCGGGCGTAGTTCTCCTGGCCCTGGTACGCGATCTTGCGCCAGTAGTCGGCCGTCGCCAGGTTGTCGCGAATCCACGTCGAGAACCAGGGTGAATCGAGCGCACCGCGAGACTCGTTCAGTGTGAGGTAGGGCGTGTGGAACAGGTCGCGCGCCCTCGTGGTGCCGAACCCGCTGTATTCGCCATCGCCCACGACTTGCGTTACCCGGCCCGACAACATCGCGGCCCAATCCATCGTCCAGCCAACCAGGATTCCATCCTGATACGG
>DAIDJG010000245.1 GCA_027451445.1 Singulisphaera sp. | reverse complement strand
GAGCATGGCCACCGACACGCAGCCTGCGCCCCCTGTTGACAAGTCCGATCAGCGAGTGCGGTCCATGTTCGCGTCGATCGCGGGGAAGTACGACTTCCTGAACCATCTTCTGAGCCTGAACATCGATCGGCTCTGGCGGCGGTTCACGACGCGCACTGTTCCGCCGCAGCCCGGCGTTCCGGTGCTTGATTGCTGCTCGGGGACCGCCGACCTCGCGTTGGCGTACGACCGGGCGGGGAAAGGAGCGTCGCCGATCGTCGGGACCGACTTCTGCCACGAGATGCTTCAAATCGGCAATACCAAGGTCCGCAAGGCCGGCGCTTCGGGTCGAGTGACCTTGATCGAGGGCGATACGCAGCGGCTACCGTTGCCAGACGATACGTTCGGCGTGGTCACCGTCGCGTTCGGGTTGCGGAACGTGAAGGACACGGTCCGGGGCATCGACGAAATGATCCGTGTTGCCCGTCCCGGCGGGAAAGTGGCGATCCTCGAATTCTCGCGGCCTCGAGGACGAATCCTCGGGCGGCTGTACCTGGCCTTCTTCCGCCACGTGCTCCCCAGGGTTGGGCAAGCGATTGCGCCCAATGACGCAAACGCGTATCACTACCTGCCTAACAGTGTGCTCCAGTTCCCTGACGGACCGGCGATGCTCGATCTGCTGGCCGCGCGCGGGCTGTCGGCGCTGGAGTTGCACCCCCTCACGGGCGGGATCGCGACGCTCTATGTCGGCACGAAACCGCTTTCGGAGTCCCCGCAATGAGCGCGGGGGGGGATTTCGTACTTGCGATGACGGGGGCCAGCGGTGCGCCGTACGCGGTCGCGCTGCTGCGACAGCTCGTGGGGTCGGGACGCAGGGTCCACCTGACGATCAGTCCGAGCGGGGCCCAGGTGTTGCGCGAGGAGATGGGGATCGATGTCTCGCTCTCGCAGTTCGATCACCGCGTGTTTGGCTTCCCAGAAGGGTGTGCGATCCTCTATCATCACCACGCCGATTTTTCCGCGGGGATCGCCAGCGGATCGTTTCGGACGGCCGGGATGGTCGTGGCCCCCTGTAGCATGAGCACGCTTGCGGCGATCGCCCATGGGTTCACGACGAACCTGATCAGCCGGGCTGCTGATGTGCATTTGAAGGAGCGTCGGAAGCTCATACTGGTTCCTCGAGAGACGCCGTTGAGCCTGGTTCACCTGGAAAACATGGCCGCGGTGACCCGCGCGGGGGCTATCGTGTTGCCGGCGATGCCAGGCTGGTATCACCGGCCGCAGACGCTCGATGACGTGGTTCAGTTCATCGTCGCGCGGATCTGTGATCAACTTGGGCTTGAGAATACATTGGTCCCGCGCTGGGGTGATGGCGCCGAGCCGCGGGTTGAGGAGTCGAATCGTTGACGCCGGTTGATCGAAATCGCAAGGTCGTCGTCGTCACGGGGGCGTCCGCCGGCATCGGGGCCGCGCTGGCGCGCGAGCTGGCGCGACAGGGTCGCAACCTCGTTCTGACGGCCCGCCGCGGTGATCGCCTGGATGGGTTGGCCGCCGAGCTGCGAACGACGGGCGTCGATGTGTTGAGCGTGCCTGTTGATCTGGCCGATGCGGACGCTCCGCGGACCATCATTGGGTCGACCGTCGCGCACTTCGGCGGGCTCGATGTGCTGGTCAACAACGCGGGCTTTGGGCTGCCGACGCTCTTTTCCGAAGCGGAGCCGTCCGACCTGCGCAAGCAATTGATGGTGAACTTCGTCGCGCCCCTTTTATTGGCCCGAGAGGCGACACCGCACCTTGTGGCTCGGCATGGGACGATTATCAACGTTGGCTCGGCGATCACGTACGTGGCGAACTCGGGACTCGGAGCATACGGGGCGACGAAGGCCGGTCTGGGGTACTGGAACGACGCCTATCGCAGGGAGTTGCGCCACAAAGGCGTGAACGTCTGCCTGGTCGAGCCCGGCCCCGTGAAAACGGAGTTTTTCGACGCCTTGATGACGTACGCACCGGCCAGCGGGGAGTACAATCCGCTGCTCGATGCCCCTTTGCCCTGGATGACGGCCGAGGTGAACGATGTCGCCCGCCGGATTGCGCGGTTAATCGATCGGCCGAGGCGGCGGTTGAGGGTTCGGAGACGGATTGTTTGGCCGTTCCGCATGCTCGGGGGCCTCTTTCACCTTTGGCCATGGTTGGGTGACGTTGCGCTCTCGTCGGTCGTATCCCATTTCGACAAGGCGGGTGACCTCAATCGCCGCCAACGTGGGGGGAGCCTTGGCGATGCTCAGCCGACTGACTGACATCCTCGGGATGATCAAATTTAGCCATACGTTGTTCGCGCTCCCATTTGCGCTGCTCGGAGCGGCGCTCGCGGCTCACCGCGCGGATGGGTGGCATGGCCGCTGGCAGGATGGGCTGGGCATCCTTCTCTGCATGGCCTCCGTGCGCTCGGCGGCGATGGCGTTCAATCGGGTCGTCGATCGCAAGATCGATGCGATGAACCCGCGCACGGCGACGCGACATCTACCGAGCGGCAAGCTGAGCGTGTCGTCCGTGGTCGTTTTCACCGTTGTGTGCTCTGTCGTCTTCGTGCTGTCGACCGCGCTCTTCTTGCCCAATCCCTGGCCGCTGCGGCTAGCGATGCCGGTGCTGGCGTGGGTGCTGGCGTATTCCTACACCAAGCGCTTTACCAGTCTGGCTCACTTCTGGCTCGGCGTGTCGTTGGCCCTTGCGCCCCTGGCGGCGTGGATCGCGTTGCGAGGCGCGGTGAGCTGGCCTCCGGTCTTGCTGGGACTGGCGGTGCTGTTCTGGGTCGCTGGGTTCGACGTCATCTACGCGTGCCAGGACGAGGAATTCGACCGGAAGATGGGACTCCGCAGTATTCCGGCGCGACTCGGGACGCGAGGGGCGCTCCGGCTCGCTGCGGCTTGCCATGGGCTCATGGTGATCGCGCTCGTCTTGTTAGGTGTCTTTTATCCGCTGGGATGGGTCTACTACCTGGGCATCATCATCGTCGCCGCACTCCTGGTTTATGAGCATCTGATCGTTCGTCCGGATGACCTTGCGCGCGTCAACGTTGCGTTTTTTCAGGTCAACATCGCGATCAGTACAGGTTTGCTGGCCGTTGGCTTGGTCGATTTGCTGGTGTCTTGAACACGATGCCGACGTTTCGCTAAAGAGCTATTTCACATGGGATCGCACGAATCCGGACAGACTGTTGCTCCCCAGAGCGCCTCGAGAGCGCGGGATCACCTGGCCAACGAACGGACCTTTCTGGCCTGGGTGCGTACCTCTCTGGCGCTCATCGGCCTCGGTTTCGTCCTCGCCCGGATGGGGCTTTTTCTCCAGCAGTTTGTGACATTGTCTCGCCCGCCGGTGGCGCACCCCCGACGCGCAGGGCACGAGTTCGTGGTCACGGGAATGGTCGTGTTGTGCTTCGGAACGCTCCTGAGCGGATGGTCGGGCTGGTTGTACACGCGCGCTCGCCGCCTGATCGACGCGGATCGTTACGAGCCCGCAAACCATTCCGTGCTGGTCCTGACCGTGTGCGTCGTGGTTGGCGGACTGGTGATCCTGGGGCTCGTGCTGTGGAGAACGACGATCGTGGGCCTCTGACCGCCATTGCCGGTCCGTTCAGTTTTGACTAAAATCACTGTAAAGCGTGATCCACCATAGTCCTTGGTCATCGAAAGTGAGAGAGGGATTCCGACATGCCGACCGAAGCGTCACGCTTGAACGCGATTCGTGAGAAGGTTGAGGCAGGGCAGCGCTTGAGCTTCGACGACGGCATCGCGCTGGAAGAGTCGAACGACCTGTTCGCGCTCGGGACGATGGCGAACCTGGTTCGTGAAAGGTATAACGGCAATTTTGGGTATTACAACGTCAACACCCATATTAACCCAACGAACGTTTGTGTCTACAAGTGCGACTTTTGCGCGTTCCGGGCCGACCTGGACGATCCCCGCGCGTACACGATGGACGAGGGTCAGATCAAGGAGCGAGCGGCCCAGGCCCACGGGAGGGGCGCGACGGAGTTGCACATCGTCGGCGGGCTGCATCACAAGCTGCCGTTTCAGTACTACGTCGACGTCGTGCGCTGGGTGAAAGAAGCGGCACCCGAGATTCACGTGAAGGCCTACACCGGCGTCGAGGTGGAATGGTTCGCCAAGATCGATCGGAAGCCGATCCGCGACATTCTTCAAACCTTGCTCGACGCGGGCCTGGGGAGTCTTCCGGGCGGCGGGGCGGAGATTTTCCATCCCGAGGTCCGGGAACAGATCTGCGGTGCGAAGGCGTCGACGGCGACCTGGCTGGAGGTTCATCGCACGGCACATCAACTCGGCCTGCACTCCAACGCCACGATGCTTTACGGCCATATCGAGAAACCCCTGCATCGCATCGACCATCTGATCCGGCTCCGCGAGCTCCAGGATGAGACCGGGGGCTTCCAGACGTTCATTCCGCTTGCGTTCCACCCCGACAATTCGCGGATGGACGAGATCCCCAAGCCGTCGGGGGTGATGGACTTGAAGGTGATGGCCATCAGCCGCTTGATGCTCGATAATTTCCCACATATCAAAGCGTACTGGGTCATGCTCGGCATCAAGACCGCGCAGGTGGCGCTCGCATTCGGAGCGGACGACATTGATGGTACGGTTGTTCATGAAAAGATCTATCACGACGCGGGTGCCGAGACGCCTCAGGAATGCACCGTCGCCGAGATCCGCCGCTTGATCACGGAGGCGGGCCGAGTGCCTGTTGAGCGGGACACGTTGTATCATCGCGTGGAGCGCGATGGGGCGGCGTGGACGTCTCGCGAGCACATCGATGTGCCAACGCTGGCGCTCGTGGCGAGGTGAGTTTCGAGCCGGCGACAAGCTCATCGTCGCAGGACGGGCGCGGCTTCGGCGCGAGAAATTCGCTCGGCGTCGGGCCCTTTGGTCACGTCGGCCAGCCATCGGAAACGCTGGATTTCGATCCAACCCATGAAACGCTCACGCCAGATGGGCTGGCCCCTGAAGTCACGCGCAGCGCCCGTCACCATGATCCAGTAACGGCCCGGCCAGAACGAAGCCGGTGTCGTGATGACCGCCGACTGTGAGCCGGCGTCATACCGCAAGTCCGACGCGTGGTTGGGCCACTTCGGCACGATTCGGTCGCCTTCAAGCGTCATTAAGTAAACAGATTCTGGTGTGATTGTTGCTGGGTTCATTGGCCGCGAAAAACGGATGCGCACTTCAGCCGGGGCTCGTCCGGTCGTCACGAGGACGACCGGATCGGTGGAGACCGCGAATGTCGGCTGTGCGTTCATCTGCGTCGCGGATTTGGGTTCGAAGACGACGACGTCACCGAGCAGGTAGGATACGATCGAACGCCGACGCGAACCCGACAGTCGAAACTTGGGTTCGTAGGCGATCTGGATCGCTCCCATAACCTGCACATACCATGGGCAATTCCCAAAATCGTGAATAAGGATCCTCTGGTATTTTTGTGAGAGCATCCGATCGACGGTCTGGTCGACCTGCCCAACCCCACCGGTCGAGACCTCGAGGATCGGGTTGCTACGATCGATAGGGATTATGTTGCGTTTGAGGTAGGGTAACGTGCCATGGTCGATGAGTGTGCGGGAGGCGTCCGTCTGAGCAAAGGTGTTCATGAGTAAGGCGGCTGTGCGGTACTCGTCGGGTCCTGGTAAGGGGCGGGTCGTTCGGTGGAGGAGGGCCACGGTGAGCAGAAGGCCCAGTGGTACGGCCAATCGGACGAGTTGCGGTTGCCGAGGCGTGATCAGTAAGCGGCCTGCCGCCGCGACGGCCAGGGTCGTCATGCCGAGCCCTGCTGCGCCCCAGTGGTTGGGGCCACACGCGCCAACTTTGAACGACGTGAGCGTCGCCGAACCACTGAGCAAACCGACGTAAAGCGCCGAGGAAATCACGGTTGGCTCGCGAGTCACCCGCGGCCTCGCGAGATGAATCGCAAGCCATAGAAGCAGGACCAAGAGCGGGAGAGTCAGTGAGGGGATCACCGCCGCGTTCGTGCCGAGGCCGATTTGCCCAGCGATCGGCTGCTGGGCCAGGACCCTCATCGTCCAGAACGTCCACCACCCGTGCGACCAGAGTGTCAGGCCGACGGCCATAGCGGCGATGTATGCGCCCGATGCCAGGGCGAACTGTGCCGCTGATCGGAACTTCCGATCCTGGATGAGGACGCCGAGGATCATTCCGATCCAGACGACCGAGCCGGTCTGTTTGGCGAGCACTGCGAGCATTGGCAGTGGTGCGGCCCACAGCAGCCAACGCCTGGCTCCCGTCCGCTCTCGAAGCGCCAGGGCCGCCAGGCCGGCGGTCGCGGTCAGCAGCGCGAGGGCGTCGTTGTGGAGCAGGTCGATGTACGGCGAGACGGCGGGGTTGAGCCCGGCGGCGCAAACGACCAGCGCGAGGCCCACGATCATGATGGGGTGGAGTGGCTTGGTCGTCTCTGGACCGTCCGATGTGCGACCCCGGATCAAGACTCGCGCGGTCGCCCATGCTAAGCCGCACGCCAGAAGCGTGAAAGCGACCTGGAGCCCACGGGCGAAAGTGAGATCGCCGTAGCGGCCGAAGAGCCGAGAGAGGCCCCAGGTGATGAGCGGAGCCCCGGGGTTGTACACGAAAGAATTATTTTGGTCGGCGGGTGAGTACGGGCACCGTCCCCGATTCAGCTTGACCATATCCTGGACGAATGGACTCTCGGACCAGAGCAGCAAGTCGAGCGGGAACCGCGCTCGCGACATCATCTGGCCCAACACATCAACAAGAAGGACAGCAACCGCTCCGATCAGCATGAACCAGGCGGCGGTGGTGATCAGCGGATCCCTCCGTTCGTCCGAGCGGGTTCGGAGTTCTCTCACGATCACGACGAGCACGATGGCAGCGATCGCGATCCAGGACGCCGGTCCGAAGCGGGGCCAGAGCGAATCGGCCGGCCGGACATCGTCCGGGAAGAGCACGCCGCCCCAATAGAGCCAGTGTCCCAGGAGGGCGGCTCGAGGCCACACCGCTCCGATAATCCCTCCGGCGACCGCGGACGCAAGGAGCACGCACCAGCGGACTAAGCTTCTGGCTGGAGGAGGAAGGACAGCGTTCGGATCCATTAACGTTGGCCTCCGTGCAGGGTTCTCGCGTGTGCTCTGGGAGCAGAGCTGCGGCGCGAACGGGATTGTAGGAAAACGGCGTGTTGCCACAAGGGCGATCACTGATGCGCCGGACATCGATTGCCGTGGACGTCTGAGCCCATGATTTGTCTTGTGCTCTTCGGATTGACCCATCGGGCGGCTTGGAATAACATTCGCGCGCCTCGGAATGGCGTCCGGGGGTTCCCATTAAGGACCGTCCGCTCGGTTCGTGCTCACGGAGGAGCGCTCGCAATGCGCGATCACAACAAGGCGTTCTGCCGCCTGGTGTCCGAAACGTTCGACTGTCCCGGGCCGGTCTACGAGTTTGGCTCGTTCCAGGTCGAGGGACAGGAGGATTACGCCGATCTGCGCTCGCTCTTTCCGGGCAAGGACTATGTGGGTTGCGACATGCGCCCCGGTCTCGGGGTTGACCGCGTCGAAGACGTCAGCGCGATCAGCCTGCCCGATCAATCCGCGGGGACGGTACTCTGCATCGAGACGTTCGAGCACGTTTTTGAGGTTCGGCGGGCCTTCGACGAGGTCTTCCGCATTTTGAAGCCAGGCGGACTGTTCCTGATCACATCGCCGCTCAACTTTCGCATTCATGGTTATCCGGATGATTACTGGAGGATGACGCCCAATTGCCTGCGCAGGATGCTTGGAAACTATGACGCACGTATGACGGGTTACCAGGGCTATCATGCGTTCCCGCACTCGGTGATGGGCCTCGGTTTCAAGGCGCCGGCGCCGGGCGATTTCACGGCGAAGGCGAACCAACTCGCCGCTCGCTATCGCGCGTTTCTGCGGGGTGCGCAGGATGAATTGTCTTTGGGTACAAAGCTGCGCCGAGGATTGGCGCAGGTTTATCGCTCCAAGGGAGAGCGTCGGCAGATCGCAGCCTACTACTCGGCCGACTTCACAATCGACAGTGATGCGGGGCTCGCCCAGGCGGGCTAAAGGCGGGCGTCTCGACGCGAAAACGAAACCACCCGCTCCAGCGCGGAGCAGGGCACGGACCTTGCCGAACGGGACGCTCGACGACCGCGCGTCCTTCCGCTCTCCGCGCGGAGAGGGAATAACATCAGGCTTCCGATTTTCCTCGTAGCGAGGTCGCCGCAATGCTCACCACCCTCGACCGACTGCTCATCCTCGGTCTCGACGGCGCGACGTGGACGGTTCTCGACCCGATGATCGAGCGCGGGCTGATGCCGAACCTTGCCGCTCTGCTCGCGCGTTCCGCTTACGGAACGCTCCGCTCGTGTATACCGCCCGTCACCACGGCCGCATGGACGACGATGTTGACCGGCTGCTCCCCGGCGCGGCACGGGCTGTTCGATCATCGGCACTACGATATGGCAACGAACCAGATGAAGGTCAATCACTCGGCCCGCGTCCGGGTGCCGACGGTCTGGAATTCGTTCTCGCAGGCGGGGCGGTCGATCATTTGTCTCAACGTGCCGGGAATGTACCCACCTCCACCGGTTCGAGGCATCGTGGTCTCGGGGATGGACGCGCCGCATCTCGACGCTGCGCTCTCTGGAGCGCCCGACTTCGCCGCGAGGCTCCGGGCGGAAGCACCGGATTACTCTCTCCGCTACTTCTGGAAGCGTGCGCCGCTGGCGCTCGAAGAACTGGACGAGAATGCTCGTCTCACGGCGCAAAGCTTTCGGGGACGCGCCGAAGGAGGTGTTGTCGCCGACAAAATGCTACCCGATTGGTCGGTGCTGATGGTTCAGTTTCAGAACCTCGACCCCTTCCAGCATCGCGTTTGGCCCTACCTGAATGTCGACGAAACGGGAGTCGAGGAGCCAGCCTGGAACCAGGCCGCTGCGCAGGTATTGCGCGGGCTGGACGTCGCGATCGGGGTGCTCTGCGAACTGGCCGACCGCCGAGGCGCGGCCATCATGGTCGCGAGCGATCACGGATTTGGTCCCTGTCTCGGACGCATCCAGGTCAATCGTATACTCCTCGACGCGGGTATCGCGAAGCTACCGGGGATCAGTGGCCAGTTCGGCCGGCGACTGCGACAGGTCAAGGACCGCTTCCGGCTCTGGGAGGCCAAGCGCGATGACCCGAATGCGCGCACGTCCTCGTTCGACTCGTCGGTAACCGCTCAGTTCCCGTTCGACTGGAAGCGGACGCTCGCGTTCGCACCACACCAGGACACGGCGGCGATGGTCTATATGAACTCGGCCGACCGCCGCCCCGGTGCCCCTTTGCGGACGCCTCGGGAAATCGATGATGCGCGCGAAGAGACCGTCGGTGCACTGGCGGCGGCGAAGCATCCGGAGACGGGACGGCCGCTCTTCCCCAAGATCGTCGGGACTGCTGAGACTTATAACCTCGACCCCGCTCGCGAGGGCTACCCCGACCTGATTGCGCTTCCCGATGAACCTTACTGGGTTCGGACCAAGCTTGCCTCAGGTGACGCCTGGGTTGAACCTGACGCGAACCTGCCCGGCACCCATCGTCCGGAAGGGATCCTCGCTCTCTCTGCCGGACAGATCGCTCCTGGGCGCGTGCTGAGCGCTGATCTGCACGATGTGACTCCGACGATCCTGAAACTGTTTGGCCTGCCGATCCCCAGCCATGTTGAAGGGCGGCCCCTCAGCTTGCTTGCCGAACTACCAACGCGACGCCAGGACCCCGGCAGCAACCCTGTCACGGGTCCACACAAGCAGCACTTCGAATACACGCCCGAGGAACAGTCGATTATCGAAGAACGCCTGCGTGATCTTGGCTATCTGGAATAAGCTGCGTCAGATCAGATCGAGTCGCCGCCTCGGGCTGCGCGCTCGGGTACACGCCGGACAGATGCCTGTGATGATGAACCGGTGGCCGACGGGTCGAAATCCATGCTCCCGGCTCACGGACTCGCGAAGCTGCGTGATTGCGTCGTTGCGAAACTCGACGACCGCGTTGCACTCGGTGCAGTGCAGGTGGTCGTGCGACGGATAGCCATAGTCATGCTCATAGGCTGTACGGTTTGTCAGACGCAGCTCGCGTAGCAGGTTGGCCTCGACCAAGAGACGCAACGTGCGGTAGACCGTTGAACGGCTGACCTGGCGACCCGCCGTGCGCAGGTCTGCCACGAGCTCGTCCGCATCGAAATGCTTGTGCGAATCGAAGATGTGGCGCACGAGCACGCGGCGAGGCTCGGTGAGCTTCTCGCCGCGGATTTCGAGGAACTCGCGGAATTTGGCTTCCGGGCTCTCGGCAACGGACAGCGGTCCAAGAGGGGCGGGGTCCGCCACTGCAAAGGTCCTCGGAGTCAAGAAGGAGCCCGGCGTGTTGTTGGCCGGGCTTGTGTTTTCTCATCAAGAATCATTCTTGACTCATTGTAGCGGGCGGCCCACGCATCTTCCAGGCGACGACTTTGGATTGCGGGGGGCCGCTAATTCAACGGAGTCAGCGGGATCGAATTGGCCGGGCCGAGGGGAATCGCGGCACTGTTTCCGCTCGATGAAGTCGTGCCGGAAACGGGCCCTGTAGCGACCGTCGGCGGACGGCTGATCTTGGTCTGCAGGGTGTCAAGCGCGGCGTGGAGTCGATGAACGGTGTGGTCGCACCCTTGCGGATTTCCTGAGTACGAGAATGAGCTCGCTCGCAGCTTGCCAAAGCTACGCTCGAAGACGATCAAGTGAACATACTCGGTGTAGTCGGTTGCCGGTGCGCCGCAGTGGCCTTTGATCTTGGATAGGTCGGCCTCTTGGAGTACGTCGATCAACGGCTTGAGGACATCGCGACCGACCCGGTGGACTCCCTCGCCATCGATGATCGTTCCATCAGCGAAGACCTGGAGAAAGACACCGAACTGATTGCCATCGTTCGAGCGCACGAGTGCGAGGCGACTCACGAGAGGATCGGCCTCCGTCACCGGCCGGGTGACACGGGGTTGAGCGACGATGCGCGGAGACGCGGCGATTCCCCCTGAGGGCGCGGTTCCGACCGCCACGCCGGGGTTGGGGGCGGCGGAGACCGGTGGGGGAGCGCCGGTGTCAGCAACGATCGACGCGCCCGGATTCGGTGCAGATGGAGGCGCGGGGGTGGTCGGGGCAGGGGAGCCGCCGAGGCGGAAAAAGCGACCGAGCCCTCGCGGTTCATCTGCTGAGCTAGGCGCAGTGAGCAAGCTCAGAACCAACAGGCCCGGGGCGAGAACCGCTGCCCCAAGCGCTTTATTCAAGCCGGGATGCATTGCCGACCTCCTTGCCGGTGTGCTCTCGGTTTCAGTCGCAACGGCGAATCGACCCCGCGCCGCCTGGTTTCCGTCAGAACGAAACCACGCGATACACCTCCTCGACGGTGGTCGTGCCTTCCAGGATTTTATCGACCGACGCGCTCTTCAACGTTTGCATTCCCAGGTCAATCGCGACTCGGCGGAGAATGTCCTTGGGTATCTGCTGGAAGATCAATTCGCGGAGTTCCTCCCCCACCTCCATGATTTCGAAAACACCCGTGCGGCCGTGGTAGCCGGTCTGGAAGCACGCGGGGCATCCCAGTCCTTTGTGCAGCACAAGCCCGTCGTGCTCGTCCGGGTTCAGGTCGAGCGCTGCCATGATCTTGGCATCTGCCGGATAGCTGACGCGGCAGTATGGGCAAATCTTGCGAAGAAGGCGCTGGGATACGACAGCCAGGAGGCTGCTCGAAATCTGATAGCCAGGGATCCCGAAATTGTAGAGGTTTCCAATGGTGCTAGGCGAATCCGAGGCATGGATCGTGCTGAAGACGAGCACCCCCGTCAGCGATGCACGAATGCCGATCTGGGCAGTCTCATCGTCCCGGATCTCACCGATCATGATGACGTCGGGATCCTGTCGAAGCATCGCCTTGAGCCCATCGGCGAACCGAAGGTCTCCGCGCACGTCGACTTGTGTTTGATTGATCCCGTCGATCCGATTTTCGATCGGATCTTCGATCGTCATCACGTTTAGCGACGGGGAGTTCACTTTTCCCAGGCAGTTGTAGACCGTCGACGTCTTTCCCGCCCCGACTGGGCCGGCGACAAGAATGGCGCCGTAGGGCTTGGCGATGAGGCGAGTGAGTTGTTCCGCCTGTCTCGGCGACATGCCGAGGTGTTCGAAGCTTGGGGCGTTCGTTAAGACCTCGTGGACGCGGACAACGATCTTTTCGCCCAACGCCGTGGGAAAGGTCGAAACCCGCAAGTCGCGTGGCTGACGGTGGTGCTGGATCGTGATCCGGCCATCCTGCGAGTGCCGGCGCTCGACGATGTTGAGGTTCGAAAGGACCTTGATCCGGCTCGCCAGCGCGGTCGTGAGCGATGGTTCAATCTCCAGAATGTCCTGGAGCTGACCATCGATCCGATAGCGCACGCGCATGCCCGTTTCGCGAGGGTCGAAGTGAATGTCGGTCGCCCGGGCGTCGAGGGCGCGCTCGAGGATGTGTGCAAGGAGGTCCGGTAAGGTCGCGGTCGCGGCCAGCTCGCGCAATTCGTTGCGAACGTCACGCTCGAACTTCGCGCGGTCGGGCGAGAGCGGGGCGGCCGCGACGGCGGGTACCCCCGTCGTTTCCGCAGATTTCCCGTTCCCGCCTGCGAGCGCTGTAAGCCGCTCGAAGGCGAGCTCGTTCAAACGGTCCGGCGAGATGAGATTCAGTTCCAGGATTGATTGTCGCAAATCACGATGATGCTCCTGACCGTACCGTTGTGCCTCCAGCACCTGTTCGCCGGTCATCAGACCACTGGCCATGAGAGCCGATGTCAGGAGTTCGTCCACTGGCTGACTTGTCGATGGGACCACCTCGTTGGGCGGATTCGTCACCCTTGCCGGTGGCGCGCCCGCGGGACGGGCGTTCGTTCCCGTGGTTTCCACGTTCAAGACCTCCTCGACGAGCCATGAGGGCTCACGGAGCACCGCGCGAAATCTTGCACGACGGAGTGTGCAGGAGTTGGATGCGAAATTCATCGTCACGGTTCGGAGGACGTGATTGTCGCTAAGACATGCGGTCCAAGCTAGCAAATTCTGGGGCGGATCGGCAAAAAAGTGGCCGGCCGATGGGTGGGGCCCGCCAGCAGGCGGAGGGCCCGACCCATCGGCCGGTTACAAATGCCAGGTTACGGGCTAAGCGTAGCAACCGTCCGCACCGCTTTCTCGTCAAGCGGACGGATGCCTGGATTGGGCTCCAAAAGGGGAGTGGCCGGTTCCTTACCAGCCGTGCAATTCGTCGAGCAGGCGATCGAGCGCCACTTCGAGCTTGGCCGAGGTCTCATACGTCCCGGCCGCGATCTGGCGGCGGATTTCCTCGACCTTTTCGTGACGGATCTCAGGCAGCCGGCTGATGCCATCGAGCATCTGCCCCAGGGGCGAGATCTCGACATGATCCCGGGCTGCATTCGCTTGCACGGTCTGGCCGGCATCGACGCTAAACGCCGCCAGCCGCGGGTAAATGGGTTGGGGGCCTTGCATTCCCCCAGCGCCGTGGATCTCCATTTTGAGCCTCCCCTCGTGGTGCTTTGGCCAGCGATTGGTCGCCGGCGCGATCGGGCGTTGCCTTCACCGGAAAACCCACGGAGTGGTCGGGAAACTGGGTAACGGGCGTCTACTATGCCCCGCCCAATCTCCCCTCCGGTCTCCGCTGTGGCAGCCCGAACTCCACATTCGAACCTCCACAGACCTAGTTATCGACCGGAAGATGGAGCGGATTTAACTTAAAAAAATGAAATCCACCCGCCGGCCCATTTGCTTTTTCCATAATCGTCAGGACAACGGCGCCTTGGGCAAGATATGGGTGACTTGTTGGGTTCCGGTCGCCGGTTCACTGTGGTCCACGTCGGATCTGTTTCATGAATGGGTGCATCCACTTGCTGCCGGTGCAGCGGTTGAAGCCGGTCTACCGACGCGTTCTCTGCACATCACCGCTCGAGTGTCGAAGGGCTTCGGCAAGACGCTCGGAAGTTTGGCCGAGGCCGTCGGTCACGGACGCGATACGGCGTTGCAGGGCGGCGATGTCTTCTTTCTGGTTGGGCGCGGTGGTCCGTGCTTGCAGTGCGTCGAGTGTCTTGACCAGGTCGTTCAGCTCTCGGGCGCCCTTGGTGAAGACCTGGGCGATGTCGTATACGGCCTGAACGCGAACATCCTCGGGCGTTGGCTTGTAGAAAGGGCTGAGAACGAACGGGTTTGCGTAGATTTTTTGGACGAGTTTGTCAGCCCAGTCGGTCGCGTCGCGGACGTTGCTGATTGAACGTTCGAGGTCGGCACGCTTGGTCGTCACGATGGCGACTCCTTGCGAGGCGAACACATCCGCCTGGTAGAGCACGCGGTCGGCCCGAGCGCGGGTCCCGTCCAGTCCGTCGAGGAGGCGCTCGACCTTGACGCGATCGCGCGCCGCGATGTCATTGAGCGTCGCTGAAAGATCCTTGATGTTCGCCATGCTCGCGAGCACCACCGGCCGGTTTTCGGTCACCATACCATCGGCCTGCTGCGTGATGGATTCGATCCGTGCGAGAGACGCTTCGATCTTGGGTCCGGAAGCGCTGATCCGTTTGGCCAGAGTCTCGACCTGAGTCGCCGTGGTTTCGAGCGCTGGACGTACGGTGTCGCTCGTCTCCTTGAATCCGTTCGCGGTGTCCTGAAGGGAGCCGAGAATCTGGCGGACGCGGGGCCCGGTGGCGTCGACGGTCTGGCGCACTTCCGCAATCGTGTGACTCAGGTGGCTGCGTTCCACGGGACCGAGCCCAACCTGTTCCAGGATCGGGTCGAAGAACGTTGACTCGACCCCCTGAACCTCCTGGCCGGGCACGAGTTGGACAGCCGAGCGTCCGGAAGACACGATGTTCACACGGGTC
Organism: Singulisphaera sp.; assembly: GCA_027451445.1. Lineage (GTDB taxonomy): Bacteria > Planctomycetota > Planctomycetia > Isosphaerales > Isosphaeraceae > DAIDJG01. The sequence goes on along the minus strand of DAIDJG010000245.1, from coordinate 17,666 downwards.
TGCCCGGTGAGAGCCGCCTGGATGGTGATCTTCACGTCTTGTCGCAGTTTCTTGGCCAGTTCGACTGGGATGGCGATCTTCACGCGTGCTCGCAGAGCGCCGTCTTTACTGTCAAGATCGACCGCCACAACGTGGCCCGCATCGATTCCGGCGATGCGGACCGCGCTGCCGACGCGGATCCCCTGGCCGTCTCTAAAGATGACGTCGATCGTCTGCTTCGACTTGAGGAAGCCCGGTCCTCCGGAAGCCAGGGCCAGCAGGGCGACCAGGCCGCAGAGCGTAGCAACGATCGCGAGTCCCACGACGACTTCGCGTGGCGAATTTCGGCCATTCATCGGGGTTCCCTCCCCAGGTGATAAGTCAGGCGAACACCACATCCTTGAGGCTTTCGGAGCCCGCCGATTTACGGATTGAGAGGCGCCAGCAGCGTTGGCCCAAATGCCGGGCCGGCATGATACACGAAGATAAACCAACTACTGTTGATAAAGAGAATCACTAACGTCGAGAAACAGATCGCACGGAAAATGGCCCAGGAGACCGCATCCAGGTCGTCCGTATCGTCGGCGGGCCCTCGCAGTCCCTCGAAACATGCGAAAAGCGCACCGGCGAATCCAAAGGCCATGCCCTTAACGAGCAGGCCGATGACGTCGCGCACCCAGAGCATGTCGCGGAACATGAGCCAGAAGCTGCTCGAGCTCACCCCCAGCAACGAGCGCCCGACGGCCCAGCCGATCAAACCGCCGACCAGCGAGCCCCACAGTCCGAGCACAGGCCCGGCAAGCGTTCCCGCCAGGAGACGGGGCAACGCGAGCCGATTCCCGTCCAGAGTCGCGTCCCCTTCGCTTTCGGCCGCAGCCTGAACGCGGGCGCGAAGGTCCGGGATCATCCGCCCCGCCAGCAAAGCCGAGAGCGTCATGCCGGCCATGAGCGGGGCGAGGTTGCGGATCAAGCCAACCCCGACGACAGCCCCCGCGCCGTCAACGAATGTGCCGCCGAAGTACGATTGCATCGAGAGGAACGAGCCAAGCCCAACATGCACCAGCGCCACCAGCGGCAAACCCATCGCCAGGCAACGCAGAAGCTGCCACATCACGGCCGGCCTCAGCGCCGGCGCTGGCCCACTCGGTCGGACCCACGATCGAAACGCGCCGGTGGCCAGCAACCCAAGCCCTCCGAGATACGCCACGCCGCCGAGCGCCTTCCGGCCGATCCATCCAAACGGGGCGGCGAGTCCGAAGTCTGAGGCGGGCGTCGTCATGGTGTCGGTCCTTCCTTGACCGTCAGCACTACGAGGGATTTCGGGGCGGCCGGTCGGCCGATTCGGCGGGGTACTTTAATATTTCTGGCGGGAACTGCCCAGACCGGCTTGGCGGCGATTCCACCAGGAGCGCCAGCGCTCCACCGCAGCACGCCGCTCTTCGAGATCGTTCCACGCACGGAACCCGAAGTCCTGACCGGTGACGCGTTTCAGTTCCTCGTTCGCCGAGAGCTGAACCACGGTATCGGGATCATCCAACCGTCCAATCAGCGCGGGGATCACGACCGTTTGCGGCAATCCTTCGCCGAGACCAGCCGCACGGGCGCGCACAACCCCGGAAGGATCGGTGATTCCCCGGAAGGATCGGGGCATCGAACCGCATCCTGAAAGCCAGACGGAAAGCGAGAGCGCGATCCAACCGCGGCGCCCGATCCGCAACAGAAGGTCCCCGTCCTTGAGGGTCTGATCCGATCCACCGGTTTTTCCCGGACGGCCTGACCTATCGAGAAGTCCCCGGCCAGGGTCAGTTCGGCGCGAGGTGCGGCCATCTCAGGAAAAACGGGCCGGAACCTAACCGAACCCCCCCAGGCCGGCAAGATCAATCGGTCGGTCATACCGGCAGCGGCTTCCCTTCGACGGCGGCCCGACGCAATTCGTTGACGAACCCGTGCGCCGCGGCAGCGGGCACCGGGATGCGATACTTCACGGCACAATCAAGAACGACCGAAATCGCACCCTCCAGATCGATTCTGTGGCCGGCGGAGACGAACAACGGCTGGACCTTCGCACGCGATCGCAAGACGGCCCCAATCACTTCCCCGTCGTCGACCAACGGCGATCGCGCGCCACGCTCCGGTCCCGGTTCGTCGTACTCGCCGATGTAACGTGACTTGGCGCAGCCAATCGTTGGCACGTTGAGCCAAAGCCCCAGGTGGCTTGCGAGCCCAATCCGCCTCGGGTGCGCGATCCCCTGCCCATCGCACAGAATCACATCCGGAGTCGTTTTCAACTGTGCAAACGCCTCAAGCACGGCGGGGGCCTCTCGAAACGTCAACAGGCCGGGCACGTAAGGGAATGTCGCCTCGCGGACGACCCCTACGCGCTCGATCAGTTCGAACGTATCCGCTTTCATCACGACGACGGCGGCGTACAACCAGGGATCGAACTTGTTGTACGAGACATCCGCCGCGGCGACGGTCCTCCACGGCTTCAGCGGCGTCTTTGTGTTAATCTTGGGCGCCAACTTGAGCTGGAGGTCCCTTGCCTCGGCCGTGGTCAAAGTCCAGTCGTGCAGCGCGCGAAGCCTCATCGCAACTCCGAAATCGTCGTTCCTACTACGCCGACACTCGGACCTTCCCCAGCCGGCGGAACGCCTCGGCCGCGCGCTCGACGTCGGAGCGGGAGACGTCGAGGTGCGTGCACGCACGAAGGACCTGGGGACCGAGTGCCGACACGAGCACACCGTCGGCCCGCAATCGCGAAACGACTTCCGCCGCCGTCCCCAATTGAGGAGACACCACGACCCAGATCAGGTTCGTGTCCGGCATCCCCGATTCAAGCCCCAACCCTTCCGTCGCCTCGACCGCATGGGCAAGGATCCGGGCGTTCTCGTGATCTTCGACAAGCCGATCGACGTGGTGCTCCAGGGCGTGTAACGCTGCCGCCGCGATCACGCCCGCCTGGCGCATCCCACCGCCGAACACCTTGCGGAGCCGATGGGCGGCCTTCATTGCCTCGGCCGTCCCCGCGATGGCCGAGCCGACGGGAGCGCCCAGGCCCTTCGAATAGCAAATGGAGACGGTGTCAAAGTGCCGCCCCCACTCGCGGGCCGACACGCCGGTTGCCGCTACCGCGTTCATGAGCCTTGCGCCGTCTAGGTGCAATGCGAGCCCGTGCGCCTTGGCCCACGATGAGATGGCCGCAACGTCCTCGATCGGATGGACGCGTCCGCCGCCTCGATTATGTGTGTTTTCGAGAGTCACAAGTCGCGTGCGGACGTAATGGCCGTCGTCCGGACGGATCTTCCCCGCGAGGTCGTTCGCATGAATCAGACCACTCGAGCCCTCGACGGTGCGGGTCGTTACACCCGATAGCCGCGCAATTCCGCCCCCCTCCCATACGTAGATATGAGAGATCGCACTACAGATCAGCTCGTCTCCCGGCCGCGCGTGGATTCCAACGGCAATCTGGTTTGCCATCGTTCCTGTCGGTACGAAGAGTGCGGACTCCTTGCCCAGCAGCTCTGCCGTGCGTTGTTGAAGCAGGTTGACGGTCGGGTCTTCGCCGAGCACGTCGTCGCCGACCTCCGCCTCGGCCATCGCCCGGCGCATCGCCGGTGTGGGCTTGGTGACGGTGTCGGAACGCAGGTCGATCACGCGCTGGGTCATGACTCACGCCTCAAAAGATGGCAAAAACCACGCAGGGAAGACATTGTAAACCGGCTGTCGAGGTTCTCGCGACAGCCCCTTCGGAACTTCGCCGAAAAAAATAAAGACGAGGCCGCTTCGCGCCTATAGAATAGGTCCATTCCAACCCCGGCGGAGAGCCCGCGATCGATGTCCACGACCCTGAATATTTGCCGAATTGATTGCGCCAGTGTCGATGCGCGCGAGGCCATCCAGGAGCTCCGGCGCCAGCTCAGCCCAAAGGGCAACCTGGTCAGTCCCCAGGGCCGGGCTCGCACGATCGCGGCGTTCGGTGAGCCGCTCACCCCCCAGCAGGTCGTCGAGCGCATTTGCGCCGACGTGCAGTGCCGAGGGCTCGACGCGGTGCTCGAGTACACCGCGAAGCTCGACAACGTGACGCTTGAACCGCACGAGGTGCACGTCACGCCCGAAGAGCTTGCGAACGCCCACCAGTTGGCGGACCCCGCGTACTTGCGCACGCTCCGGAGGGTACGCAACAATATCCTTGCGTTTCAGTCGGGCATCCTCAATCGCGACGCCATCATGCGGCAAGGGCCGAACAGCGAGCTGCAACTGCGGTATCGTCCGCTCCGGCGCGTCGGCGTTTGCATTCCCGGCGGGGCGGCGGCCTATCCCTCGTCGTTGCTGATGACGGTTGTGCCCGCACAAGCGGCTGGGGTCGAAGAGATTGCCGTGGTCGTGCCTCCCACGCCGTTTGGAGGGTACAACACGGACCTGCTCGCGGCGTGCCACACGTTGGGTGTCACGGAAGTGCATCGGATCGGCGGCGCACAGGCGGTCGCGGCCCTGGCCTACGGTGCGGCGGGGATCCCGGCGGTCGACAAGATCGTCGGGCCCGGAAACCTGTTCGTCGCGTTGGCCAAGCGGCAGGTTTACGGCGAGGTCGATATCGATAGCATCGCGGGACCGAGCGAGGTCGTCTTGATCGCCGACTGGACAGCCGACCCGCGCTTCGTCGCATCGGACCTGATCAGTCAGGCCGAGCACTCTCCGGGCGCCAGTATTCTGATCACCTGGGAAGCCGATCTCATCGACCGGGTGGCCGACGCCCTCGTCGTGCAGCTCGAACGCCTCAGCCGAGGTGATCTGGCGCGCGATAGCCTCGAGAAATTCGGCGCGTTGATCCTGGTCCGTGATGAGGAGGAAGCCATCGCGCTTTCGAACCAGATCGCCCCCGAGCACCTCCATGTTTCGACGTCCGACCCCGACCGGCTCGCCGAACGACTGACGAACGCGGGCGCGATTTTCCTCGGGCATGACACGCCTGTGGCTGTTGGCGATTACGCCGCCGGCCCGTCGCACGTCTTGCCGACCGGCGGCACGGCGCGCTGGGCCTCCGGGCTTTGCTCCAACGATTTTTTGAAACGAACGAGCCTGATCTATGTGAATCGGGAAGGCCTCGCTGCCATCGCACCCGACGTGCGCATGCTCGCCGACAAGGAAGGTCTGACCGCGCATCGATACAGCGTGGACGTGCGGCTGGAGGACTTTGCCGCGGACCAGTAATGGCCGGGGAAAGGGAGGCAGGTGGATGAGTACCGCGACAATCTCAGCCGAGCCGATCATTACTCCCGAAGACGCGATGCGCTTCAGACGCCGGCGGCAAGTCCGGAGCTGGGTTGCACGGATGGTTCTGGCCGTTCTCATTCTGGTCTCACTCATCCTGGGGCCGCCCGTTTTCAAGCATCTTCGGTCCACGCTGTACTTGATGGCCTCCGGCGCGAGCGTCGACTGGGTGATCAACGAAGACAACTGGAAGCAAGGCGGATTCACGAGCGTGTCGTTCTCGGTCAACTCTCGAACGGACGGACGGTTTACGAATTTGGACATGGCGAGGATGACGGGCCTCCATCGTTTAGAATCGCTCGATCTCGCGAACGCGTTCGATATCAGCGAGCTCGGCCTGAGGGACCTCAAATTGCTCCCCGACCTGCAAGTCCTCGATTTGACGCGTGTGGATGGTCCCGTGGGCGGCGTGACCGCGCCTCCGCCGCTTCTCTCCGACAAGGCCCTGAAGCACGTGAAGCCGCTAACGAAGCTGCGCGAGTTGATTCTCGTCGGCAACCCGATTACGGATGACGGCCTTGCCCACCTCGAGGGCATGACCAGCCTCGAACTCTTGAACCTCGAGCGGACACGAGTGACCGATGCCGGCTTGCGACATCTCAAAGGTTTAACGAATCTGAAGACGTTGGATGTCTCCGAGACACGGGTCACTCTCACGGGTGCCACGGAGTTGAGGGCGGCGTTGCCCAACGTGGACATCAGTCGAACGAAGGAGAACACCGGCGAATGACTGCGACGATTCGCCCATGCCGTCCCGATGATGCCGAGGCACTGGTGCGCCTGATTCATGAGTTGGCCGTCTACGAGCATCTGGAGGATTTCGCCCGGGCGACCCCCGACGCACTGCGCTCGCACCTGTTTGGCCCTCGGCCGTTCGCCGAGGCGATCCTCGCCGAAATGGGCGGCGAGCCGGCTGGGTTTGCGCTGTATTTCGTGACGTTTTCCACGTTTCGAGGTCAGCCCGGGCTCTACCTCGAGGACATCTTCGTGCGCGAAGCGTACCGGGGACAGGGCATCGGCAAGTCCTTGCTCGCCGCCGTCGCCAAGGAGGCGATCGACCGTGGATTTGGGCGGCTCGAATGGTCGGTGCTGGACTGGAACCAGCCCGCCATCGGCTTCTACCGCTCGCAAGGTGCCCAGCCACTCAGCGACTGGACGGTCTACCGCATCGATGAGACCTCGCTCCAACGGCTCGCAGAGCTCGCCCCGCCTCGAATCTAACAACCCTAGCAAAATGCTAGATGCGAGATGCAAAATGGCAGATGCGAAATGTCAGACGATGCCTAACGGACCATTGCACGAACCCAAGAATTAGGCTGTCGCCGCTGTTTCGGCATCTGCCATATTGCATCTTCCATTTGCCATATTGCATCTTCCATCTGCCATTTTGCATTTGTCATTAAGTAACCTGCCCCGATCGCCAATGGCGCGCCGGAATACCCCGAGATCTCTCTCCATGAGCCGTTACTTTCAACCGCACATCGACCGCATGGCCGGGTACGTCCCGGGCGAGCAACCGCGCGATGGCGGTTTTATCAAGCTGAACACGAATGAGAACCCTTATCCTCCCTCACCGAAAGCCCTCGACGCCATCGGGCGGGCATTGACCGACCGCTTGCGTCTCTATCCGGACCCTGTCGCGACGAACTTTCGCGAAACGGCCGCACGGCTGCACGGGGTCGAGCCCGACATGGTGCTTGCCGGTAATGGCTCGGACGACCTCTTGACGATAATCACGCGGGCGTTCGCCGGCCCTGGAGACCCCGTCCTCTGTCCGACGCCCAGCTACATTCTCTACCGCACGCTCGTTGAGCTCCAAAATGCGCGGGAAGTTGCCGTCGAATATCGGCCCGACTGGAGCCTGGATCCCGCGGCCTTCCTCGCCTCGGGGGCCAAGCTCGCATTCCTCGCCAACCCGAACAGCCCGTCCGGGACCGCGCTCTCGCCGGATTCCGTTAGTGAGATCGCGCAAAACTTCGACGGCCCTCTCGTCGTCGATGAGGCGTACGCCGACTTCGCGGAAACGTCGTGTGTGGGTCTGGTCGCGCGCCATCCCAACGTGATCGTCACGCGCAGCTTTAGCAAAGGGTACAGCCTGGCTGGCCTGAGGCTCGGCTACCTGATTGCCCAGCCGGAGGTCGTGGCCGGCCTGATCAAAGTGAAGGACTCGTATAACTGCAACACGCTCACCCTGATCGGTGGGGCCGCCGCGCTCGACGACCAGGAATACCTCGCTCAGACCCGCTCAAAAATCCTCTCCACGCGTCGGCGTCTCACCAACCTGATGCGCTCACTCGGTTACGACCTTCCCGACAGCCAGTCGAACTTTGTATGGTGCACCGGCGGTCCTCCGGCTTCAGCGGTCTATCAGAGCCTGAAGGAGCGACGGATCCTCGTCCGCCTGATGCGCTACCCCGGCCGGCCTGACGGTTTGAGGATCACGGTCGGCACGGAAGCGGAGATCGACCGGCTCGAAGCCGTACTGCGCGAGCTACTCGGGGGAGCGGATTCTCCCAAAGTATGGTAGCCTCAACGTCCGCTTGAGGCGGAGTCAGGTGACAGTCACTCCTTATTTCTGGGCTGGACGAAACGCCGTGGCGAATCGAACTGCGGAAATCGCGCGCCAGACGCGCGAGACGGATATTCGACTCTCGTTGAACCTCGACGGTCAGGGCCGCGCCCAGACGGCGACGGGGGTCGGCTTTCTCGATCACATGCTCGAACTCTTTGCCCGCCATTCGCTGATGGACCTCGATGTCGCGTGCACCGGCGATCTTCACGTTGACGCGCACCACTCCACGGAGGACGTGGGGATCTGCCTTGGGCAAGCCCTCGACCGTGCCCTGGGCGACCGCGCGGGAATCCGACGCTACGGTCACGCGATCTTGCCGATGGACGAGACCCTCGTGACCTGTGCCGTCGACCTCGGCGGGCGTCCCTACTGGGTCTGGAACGCCCCCATGCCCGCCCCCCGGATCGGCACGTTCGACAGCGAACTCGTCGCCGACTTCTGGCAGGCCGTGTGTACCCAGGGACGCATGAACCTCCACGTACTCCTCCACTACGGCCGCAACACGCACCATATCAGCGAGGCGATCTTCAAGGGGCTCGCCCGCGCGTTGCGCGACGCCTGTGAGCGCGACCCGAGGGCGGAAGGCGTACCGTCGACCAAGGGAACGCTCTGAGAGCCAACGCATGCCCACCGGAAAGAACTTTTCGCGAATCGGAAGGAGCCGAGACGCATGAGCACCGAGAATCAGAAAAAACATCGTCTCCGGTCGTTGGTCATCAACCTTGCGTTGATCGCTGTTGCGTTCGCGCTATTTGCGTGGGTTTTGAACAAGCACAGCAAGAACATCAGAGACGTCTTTAATCGTCCACTCGACGGCCGGGTTTTCGCTGCGGGATTTGGCATTTACGTGGTGGGGATGCTGTTTACGTATTACCGTTGGTACCGGCTCGTGAGGGTGCTCGACGGCTCATTCCGCCTGCGCGATGCCGTCTTACTCGGGTTCATTGGAAACCTGTTCAACCTGATCATTCCAGGGGCCGTGGGAGGCGACCTGATCAAGGCGGGTTACCTCGTAAAGATGAAGATTGATAACACGCGCGCGATTGCTTCGATGGTCATCGATCGCATCCTCGGGCTGCTTGGCCTCTTTCTCCTGGCAGGCTTGGCGGGAATCGCCGCGTGGGGCAGAGCGGGGGGACGCCCTGAGGTTCGGACATTGATTGTGATCGCCTGGTGCACGGTCGCAGTTGGCTTCATCGGGCTGGCGGCGATCTTCAATCAGTCGCTGACGCGCAGGTATCCCCAACTGCTCGAAGGACACGGGAAACTCGCGGCCCTGCTGCGCGAGTTGAAGGCCGTCTCGGAAGCCTACCGTCAAAAGCTCGGCGTTGTGGGCGGTTGCCTCGGACTCTCGTGCGTGACCCATGGGATGAGTGTGCTCGCTTGGTATGTGATTAGCCAGACTCTGTTCCCCAACGCACTGCCAAGTCTGGCCGATCATCTTCTCCTGGTCCCATTAACGCTCTTCTCGATGGCCGCGCCGATACCGTTCGGAGCACTCGGGCTGGGCGAAGAGGTGAGCAACAAGCTTTTTGCGCTTGTCAACCATCCCGACGGCGCCCTCGCGATGATGGGGTTCCGCGTTCTGATGTACGGCGGAGGGCTTGTGAGCTTTCTCTTTTATCTCGCCAACATCCGGCAGGTCCGCGCCCTCACCGACACGGCCGAGCATCTGGAAGACGATATCCTGCATGGCGCCGCGTCGGCCGATTAAGCCCAAACGGGCTTACGTATCTGTCAACTTGTATCCATCGTCTGCTCGTTACTCCTTGTCCCCCTTGACGTTCCGAATTACCGATCGGATTCGTCCATTCGGAAGTCCGCAACCCCTTGTCTGCCAATGGGTTCCGAATTTCCGATCGGACCGCGCAACGGCGCACTATCGTTCTGAGCTGCCGTTCGGTTGGGATGTTATTGGTACGCAGAGGGCTTCACGGGCTGAGAATCGGTCGTCACTGTTCGTGTCAGGATCGAGGTCATCAGCGTTTGACGTGCCATAAAGGGACGTCTCATTCTGGGGCACGCGTCGTTGTTCCAGTCCGTAGGGCTTCGGCTGCGAAATGGAAACGGCACTGGTGTGCCTTGCGGTTCGGTTTCCCGGCACGTTGGCGAGCGGCGCGAATGGCCCGTGGTGTCGTGCCGTCATCTCGTCGGCGTCACCTCGGGACGGTCGCCTCGGTCGCCATTGGCCCGATCGTATGCGGTTCGCCGCGATGCGCGCGGTCCGTACTCTCTATGCTCCGAGTAACTCGCTAGTTCTAACCTGCTTCATAGGATATAAATGGTGATCCGGTCTCGAATTCCGACGATTTTTGATGGCAAGCATTTCGTTGTTTTCGCCGCACCCGCGGCGCATCGACTCGTTGCCGATGCATCCGCCCCAGAGCACGTCCGTCGATCTGCGACTCGTGCACTCGATCGCTGACTCTCCATCGTCCCACCCCCCCTTCCCGAGCATTGGAATCTACACAGTGTTTGGTTTGGCAGAACCGGAGGCAACTCCTCGTTCCCACGCTCCCATGTGGGAATGCCGTCTTGCCCGCTCTGCGGGCGCATTTTCCAGGCTCGAAGAGACGAAGAGCGTCGGGGACGGCATTCCCGCGCTCTGCGTCTCTTCGAAGGGAGGAAATGCGGCCGCGAAGCCGCCAAGACCGCAACGTATGCGGGATGCGGGCTTTTAGGGGCGTCGTCAACCGTAGGGCCGGCCATTGCCGGCCGAGCCACTCTTGTCGGTCACCCCTCCGGGGTTACGGAGATCGACACCCGGCCTCCTTCCAACAATCTCCCGAGATATCCGAAATAGGCGCCCCGCGCGAATCGGTCGGTACGGCATTGCCGCCTCTTGGGACCACCAAGGTCGCCCGCGCGCCCGTGGACGTGGGCGAAAACGGCTCCGAAATATCCGAGAAATCCGAAATAGGCGCCTCACTCTGGTCGGTCACGGCGGTCTCTTCACCATCTTGAACTGCGAGTGGCATGCCTGCTGTCGTGGTTGAATACGGCTCCGAAATATCCGAGAAATCCGAAATAGGCTCCCCGCGCGAATCCATCGTAGCAGCCTCTCCACCGTTCTGACCCACGAGCGCTGGGTGCACGTCGTAGATCGGGCTCTGCTTCCGGCCGGGGCTCCGGGGAGGGCGTGGCGCGTCCGCCCGGCGACGGATGGCATGACACGCTTCGAGCGCGTCGAGCGCCGACTCGGGCTCGTCCGGCCTCGTGCGGAGCCAGCGCAGGGCGTCGGTCAGCTCGCTGACCGAAAAGTGCGTTCGCCCCGTCCGCCGAATCCAGTCGACGATCGCCCCCGCCACCGGCTCGCGCGCCCCTCCCGAGATCACCCAGCGCACGCGACGCTGCTGCGCGCGGAAGTACGACCACAGCCGCAAACCCTTGCGCAACGACTCGACCCCCAGCGGCGGCAAGGGATCGCCCGGTTTTCGCGCGGGGTCGAACGCGACGTCCAGCAAATGAACGATCAGCGCCAGCCGCGGGGTGATCTCCCGAAGCTGGCACTCGGCCGCGCGCTGCGACGGGTCGCAGCCGGGGGCGTTGAACTCATCGGTGCGGGCGTTGTACCAGGCGACCCACGCCGCCTTGGCGCCCTCCGTAAACGAGACGAGCTCGCACCGGAGCCCGTCGCCGGGCGGCCCCGGCGGTTGGTGCAGCCTGAGCCATTTCAGCGCGGCAAACCAGGCGTCGGTCGTTGCTTTGGGGACGCCTTCGTCCGACCAGTACGCCGTCGGAACGGGGTCCGGCAGCACGACGAGCATATGATCGAGCAGCTCGCTTCCCCGCCACCCGCCGAGGCGCCTTCGCCCCGGGCCTCGGCCGAAGTGGCCGAGCACTTCGGGGCCCACGGTGCCACAGAACGACAGCAACGGCGCCTTTTGCGCTCCGCCAGGCACGCCGCGAAGGGCATGGTGCCAGAGGTCGGCGGACGGCTCTCCCTCGCGCTTGCGCGGAGCGCTCAGGTCCGCGAGCCACGTCGTGGCATCTTCGCGCGCGACCAGCAGCCCGCGTCCGGGGTTATCGAGCCAGCGGACGAGATCCTTCGCGGGCGCAACCGGCACGCCACCGAGCTCGCGCAGTGCCTGGATCACTGCGGACATCGCCCACGAGCCACCGATGGACGGCTCGCCGACGTTCAGCGCATGCAGCGTACCGAACACACACTGGCCCGGCTTGAGCACGAGCCCCGCATTCCCGCCGACGGCCGCCCCGGCCGCGACGAGCGCGGGGACCGCCGCGGAGTCGACCGGCGCACCCGCATCGCGGGCCACGGCGGTGACCAATTCCGCCACCGTATTTGGCAACACATCGAGGGGGAATGGCTCAACCAGCGGTCGCTCTCCCAGCCGCAACGGCGGCCACTCCTCATGTGCCTCCACCGGCTCGACCCGCGGCACCTGCCCGCGCAGGCACGCCTGCGCCTCCATCAGCAGCACCTGCGAGCCCAGCCCAATGGTCCGCTGCCGCCTGACGTACTCCCCGAGATCGCGCGTCGGCGCGTGCTGCGGCGACTCGCGCGGCACCAGCACGCCCACCCGCCGGACCACGCCCGCCAGCGCCTCGGCATCGCGCCGGGCTTGCTCCGGGTTCGCCTTGGGACCGTGGACGATCATCACAACATCGCGCCGCGCGAGGAGCCGGAGCGTTTCTCCGTCCCAAGCGCTCGGCCGTGCCCACGCCAGCAATCCCCAAGCCCGCAGCGCCTCCGCCCCTCCCGCGTCGGCCGTGACGAACACCACCTCGGACGGCCGCCGCTCCAGCTCTTCGGCGAATTGCCGTTGCCCCGCCCTCCCGTCCCACTCGCTCACCGACGACATGTGGCTGTGCCCCTCAGTTGGGGAACTCGGCCCTCCCGGCGGAAATTGGTTTGGCATCCCGTCAACGCCCATTATACGGGATGAGATGCATTTGTCCAGTATGATTTGGATCGCGAAGCGATTTTCCCGCGCGTGCGGAACGGAGGGGCGGAAAAGGGAAAGCGCGCGGGGAATGCAACGCAATTGCTGCGCTTGCGCACATGTGTCTAGTTTGTAGCGGGACTCCGGTTTAGGGACCGGCGGGATGCTCACCGCGAAGGCAGGCCGAGCTGCAGTATTTTATGAACTGGACTCCGCCGGCGCCGAACTCCAGGGAGAGCGGACGGTCCAAGCGGCGGAAATGGACCATGCACTAAACACCAGACACTTGCGTGAATTGAAAGAACTTCGTTGCGTCTGATGTAGCGAGAGGCCGGAAATCAACACAGACCTCACAAGCTGCCGTGATTTCATACCTGGACAGGATCCGCGCTTCTTCCCGCGCGGTAACGATGCCGGGAGTCGCGCGGTCAGACTCCTGAATCGCAACGCTCGGCGCGGTAAACTTAGGGTCATGGGAGGTTGCTATGCCGCTTCGCGATCACTTTGGGCCGCCGGTCGATAAACACCATTCCTGGGACGAGCTGCACGGCGGTTGGCCGATGGTCATCGTGCAGCAGCTTTTTCCGCTATTGCCGAAAGGATTCGTCGCGGCACCCGGAGTGCATCTGGGGGCCACGTTCGAGATCGATGTTTCGGCCTACGAAATCGACGAACCTCTGACAACTCCAATGCTGGACGCGAGTGGGGGCGTGGCAGTGGCGACCCATGCGCCGCCGCAACCCACGCTTACGATCGAAACCGACTTGCCCGACCAGGACGAATACGAGGTGCGGATCTACGACGACCGCCGCGGTCGGCGGTTGGTCGCGGCGATCGAACTGATCAGCCCCGCCAACAAGGATCGTCCCGAAATCCGGCGAGCCTTTGTCGCCAAGGTCGCGGCCCTGATGCAACGCAACGTGTGCGTGTCGCTGGTCGACGTCGTCACGGTTCGTGAGTTCAATCTCTACGCAGATGTTCTTAAATTCATCGGTTGCAATGACCCCGCGCTCGAGAGCGACCCGGCTTGTCTCTACGCCGTCACGATGCGCAGCCGTCACCGCACTCGTCAGAAGACGTTGCTGGAGATCTGGTTTCACCCGATGCACATCGGACACGTCTTGCCGACTCTGCCGATCTGTCTGGACGACAATTTGAGTATCGACCTGGAGCTGGAATCGAGTTACGAGGAAACATGCCGATACTTGCACATCTCATGAATTCAATAGGTTGTGTGAGCTCGCTCATGCCAGACACTTTCGCAGAAGAATTGGCGACGCTTGGGTTCGCACTTCCCCGAGCGCACACGTCCGCTTCGGAGCAATTCGTCCGCGCGTTGGAGCGCCGATTCGGTCTTGAGCGCCTAACGGTTGGGTTGCACACGAAGAGCCGCAGACGGTCCTCGCTCCACATCACCCCAAACTTTGGAACGCGCCCTCACGTTACGGATGTGGGGAAAGTAGCCTCCCTCCCCCACAAGGGGGGAGGGAGTTTTGATGCTTCTGAGTTTTGATAGGTGATCACCGTGCGCAATACAACCGTTTGGCGCTCTCGTTCGACCGGTCGACTTTCGTGCCTGTCTGGGTCGCTACGGAGGGGTGTCTGGAAAGGCGACGTTCTACGTTTTGCTTGGGCTGGAAGCTAGTCTCAATTGCCGCGGACGGCCTTGCATCCTGCCCCCTTTTCTTCCCCAATCCGGGACGCTCCCCCGGCCGCTCTGAAAGAGATTCTTCGATCGCATGTGTAGGTCTCGTGGCCAGTGAAACCGCCGCGAGCTGAGGCGGTACGGCTGTTCCAGCGTCGAGAGCAGAGTCGCGCCAGCGAGCCTGGAGCCTGGAACGATGGACCGGAGACGGCCGAGTCATGGAAACCATCGTTCGCCATGCCGCCGACGCGGACATGGGCGCGGTCATCGAATTGCTTACCCTGAGCGCCGAGTTTGATGGCTCCCGAGACGCCTTCGTGGCAACCGAAGAACAACTCCGGCAGGCGTTCTTCTCCGCTTCACCCAGGGTGCAGGCCCTCCTCGCCGTGATCGATGGACAGGCGGTCGGTCTGGCGACCTACTTCGAGAAATTCTCAACCTACCTGGCGAAGCCGGGGATCTGGCTCGACGATCTTTACGTCCGGGAACATTACCGAGGTCGCGGTGTCGGTAAAGCGCTGATGGCGAGTCTCGCCCGAATCGCCAAGGAACGGGATTGCGGTCGCATCGAGTGGACCGTCGCGTTGGGTAACCACCGGGGGATCTCGTTCTACGAGCGCCACGGCGCAGCGCTCCTTCACCTCTACAGGTGCGTTCGCCTGGATGCAAACGGGATCGACCGGATGTCACAGGCAACCAGTTAGAGTCTGTCCCACAAGTCCCGGGAGCGTGGAAAATGGGGACTGGCTCCGGCCGTCTTCGGACGGTGCCCGTCCCCATTTTCCACGCCCGCTCCGCCAGAAAAGGGGGGACAGGCAACTCGAAGACTCGGAGCCAGTCCCCCTTTTCCGGCTCCGCTCCACTTCCGGGACAGACTCTTAGAGCGGTTTTCCCACGTGTTGCGCACACCTTAATTAGAAGACATCATTTTGTGTTCGGAACATGCATGTTTTTGGGAGGGCGAGGCAATGGCCTCGGCCTCCTCGAACTACGAGATCGCAATCGCGTGTCGAACGTGGTGTGCAATAAGTTGATATTATTAAAATTTAATCTATATGATTTTAAAGCGTCGTTGCGGTCATTGACACCGACCCTGAAGGACCGATCGCAGTCGCAGTTGGTCCCGAACAGGCTAGGTGCACGCATTAATGGGATCTCGCACCCGAACGGTCGGGACGGCTGGCGGGTCTGGTAACGACGCTATAGACTCAATATCATTCACTGCTTTGGCCGCACGGCCCGACGCCTTCCGACCGACCCGACCCGCTGGACGACAAGTGGCTCGGCCGGGTTCTGGCCTTTCTATCCGGAAGGTGAAGCGTGGCTGTTGCGCGCCGACGGACGCCGCCGCAGGGCTTAGCCGCCTCATGCTTCGTGGAGGGATGGCATGGCTCATACCGAATCGCCGGCTGCGGGGGCGAGCCCCTTTGCCTTCCTTGCCGGGGGCGGCGAGATGGGCGAGCGCATCCGCGCATTCGACTGGGCGAAGACGCCGCTGGGGCCAGCCGAGTCGTGGTCGCCGGCGCTTCGAATTGTCGTCCGGATGATGCTGGCAAACCGCCTGCCCATGTTGCTCTGGTGGGGGCCGCAATACATTTCGATCTACAATGACCCTTATCGTCCGGTGCTGGGCAATAAGCATCCGTGGGGCCTGGGATTGCCCGTCAAGGAGTGCTGGCGCGAAATCTGGGACGTGCTTCAGCCGCTCATCGACACGCCGTTTCACGGCGGCCCGGCGACCTGGGACGAGGACCTTATGCTCGTCATCGACCGGTACGGGTTCAATGAGGAGACGCACTGGCTCATCGCGTACAGCCCGGTGCCGGATGAAAGCGTGCCGAGCGGCATCGGCGGCGTCCTCGCGACCGTGCACGAAACCACCGAGAAGGTGCTCAGCGAGCGCCGGATGACGGCGCTTCGTGACCTGGGGACTCGCCCGGCCGAGGCGAAGACGGCGGAAGCCGCGTGTGCCATCGCCGCCCGCGCGTTGGAAACGCACGAGCGCGACATCCCGTTCGCCCTGTTTTACCTCGTGGATGCGGACGGCGCGCACGCGCGCCTGGCGTCGACCGCCGGGATCGCGGCCGTAGGGGAACTCGGCCCGAGGCTCCTCGAACTCGACGTGAAGGGGGGACCCTGGCCGTTGGCAGACGCAGTCTGGACCATGCAGCCCCAGATCGTTGTCGACCTCGCCGATTGCTTCTCTGCGGTCCCGGCGGGCCCGTGGCCCGACCCGCCGACCACGGCGGTCGTGCTGCCCATCGGCTCCGGCAAGCCGCACGAGCCTGCGGGGTTCCTGGTCGCCGGAGTGAGCAGCCGCCTGCGGCTCAATGACGCCTACCTCGGATTCCTGGGCCTCGTCGCCTCGCAAGCCGGCACGGCCATCGCCAATGCACGGGCCTACGAGGAAGAGCAGCGGCGGGCGGAATCCCTGGCGGAGCTCGACCGGGCCAAGACCACGTTTTTCTCGAACGTGAGCCACGAGTTTCGCACTCCGCTCACGTTGATCCTGGGGCCGCTGGACGACGCGATCGCCGACGCTGACGAGCGCGTTCAGCGGGAGCGACTGCTGACGCTGCAACGGAACGCTCTGCGGCTTCAGAAGCTTGTGAACATGTTGCTCGACTTCTCCCGAATCGAGGCCAGGCGCGTTCAGATCAGTTTCCAGCCGGTCGATCTGGCTGAGTTGACGAGGGAACTGGCGAGTAACTTCCAGTCGGCCTGCGAGAAGGCGGGCGTGGAACTGGTGCTGGACTGCGCCCCGTTGCCGAAGCCGGTCTACGTCGACGCCGAGATGTGGGAGAAGATCGTCCTCAATCTGGTCTCGAACGCCTTCAAGTTTACCTTGGAGGGCCGCATCGAAGTCATGGTGCGGCAGTCGGGGTCGCATGCCGAGCTGGTCGTGCGGGATACCGGCGTCGGCATCCCCGCCGACCAGATGCCCCGATTGTTTGAGCGGTTTCACCGGGTCGAAGGCGTCACGGGGCGAACGCAGGAAGGTTCTGGGATCGGTTTGGCCCTGGTGCGGGAACTGGTACGTTTGCACGGTGGCGATGTCGAAGCCACGAGCCTGGCCGGCAAGGGAACTTCGTTCGTTGTGAAGGTTCCGGTCGGCACGGCCCATCTTCAGGGCCAGCGCATCGTCCCGCCGACAGCGCCGAATTCGATGGTGTTGCGAACCGGTCACTACGTTGAAGAGGCGTTGAGCTGGCTTCCTGACGCCGGCGCCGCCGGGGACGGAGCGCCGGCCTCGGTTGGCACACTCCACTTGGAGCTCGGTGCCCATTTGCCGGTG
>DAIDJG010000244.1 GCA_027451445.1 Singulisphaera sp. | reverse complement strand
CCAAGGTCGCGATGGCCGAGCTGCTGGGCAAGGCGACGGGCTGCTCGAAGGGCAAGGGCGGCTCGATGCACTTCTTCGACGCCGAGAAGGGGTTCATGGGCGGCCACGCGATCGTGGGCAGCCACATTCCCCTCGCCGCGGGGATCGCCTTTGCCTGCAAGTACCAGAAGAACGGCCGGGTCTGCATCTGCTACTTCGGCGACGGCGCCATGAATCAAGGCTCGATGCACGAAGCCTTTAACATGGCAAGCCTCTGGAAGCTCCCCGTCATCTACGTCTGCGAGAACAATCTAGTGGCGATGGGCACGCAGCTCGAGCGCTCGTCGTGCCTCACCGACCTGACGATCCGGGGCGGCACGGCATATGGGATCCCCGGGATCGCGATCGACGGCAATGACATCGAGCTGATGGCCAAAACCACCCGGGAAGCTGCCGAGCGTGCCCGTGCCGGCGAGGGCCCAACGTTCATCGAGGCGCGGACCTACCGGTTCAAGGGACACTCGATCAGCGATCCGGCCAAGTACCGCACGCAGGAGGAACTCGAGGCCGCCCTGGAGCGCGACCCGATCCGGATCTACCGCGACGTGCTCAAGGAGCGTGGTTGGATCACCGAAGACGACCTCCACTGGGCACGCCGCTCGGGGCTCCTCTGGGAGCCTTCCGGCCGCCTCTGGGAGCAGGTGAAACAAGAGATCGACGAGAGTGTCGAATTCGCCGAGGAGAGCGAGCAGGCGCCGCTTGACTGGCTCTACGACGACGTGACAGTTGCGCCCCATATTCCGCAGGAGTGATCATGCCCGCTATTGCCTTCCGCGAAGCCTTGAATCAAGCAATGTCTGAGGAAATGGAGCGCGACGAGCGAGTCTTTTTGCTGGGAGAGGAAGTTGCCGAGTACAACGGCGCCTACAAGGTAAGCCAGGGCATGCTCTCCCGCTTCGGACCGGAGCGCGTGATCGACACGCCGATCTCGGAGGGCGGATTCTCCGGCATCGGCATCGGGGCGGCGATGGTGGGCTTGCGGCCGATCGTCGAGTTCATGACGTTTAGCTTCAGCCTCGTGGCGATCGACCAGATCGTCAACAACGCCGCGAACATGCGCTACATGAGCGGCGGCCAGTTCGCCGTGCCGATCGTTTTCCGAGGCTCATCCGGCATGGCTGGCTGCCTGGCCGCGACCCACTCACACCGGCTTGAAGCGTGGTACGCGCAGGTCCCTGGCCTGACGGTCATGATGCCCGCCACTCCGGCGGACGCCAAGGGGATGCTCAAGTCGGCCATCCGCTCCGACGACCCGGTCGTCTTCATCGAGCATGAGAACCTCTACGGCGATAAGGGCGAAGTCCCGACGGGCGAACACCTCGTCCCCATCGGCAAGGCGGACATCAAGCGCCCGGGCCGCGACGTGACGCTCATCACCTATTCGCGCTCGCTGAAGGTCACGTTGGCTGCGGCGGAAAAGCTCGCGGAGGACGGGGTCGACGCGGAGGTCATCGACCTGCGCACGATCCGCCCGCTGGATCTCGACACGCTCATCGCGTCGGTCGTGAAGACGCACCGGGCCGTGATCGTGGAAGAAGACTGGCCCTATTGCGGACTGGGCGCGGGAATCTCCGATCGCATCACCCAGCGCGTGTTCGACGAGCTCGACGCACCAATCCGGCGCGTGGCCAGCAAGGATGCCCCGATCCCATATAATCGGATCATGGAGGCGTCGATGCTGCCGAGCGTCGAACGCGTCGTGGCCGCGGTGAACGACGTCCTGTATCGGTAAGACATCGAAATACGCTTGAGCCGCTGAGCCTGGTCGCAGAAAGAAAACGTTGCATCGTTTTCCTTCCGCGCGTCGGCGGCTTTCGGTTTCATAGCCTTCGGGAGACTGCGCCGTGCCGATCGAAGTGACAATGCCCAAGCTGAGTCCGACCATGGAGAGCGGCAAGATCGCTCAATGGATGGTCAAGGTCGGCGACAGTGTGAAGGAAGGCGACGTCCTAGCGGACGTCGAAACGGATAAGGCGACGATGCCGATGAAGGCGTTCGACGAGGGGACCGTCGCCCATCTCGACTTCGAGATCGGCCAGGACGTCAATCTCGGCGAGCGCGTACTGGTGCTGGCGAAGAAGGGCGAAGACCCCAAGAAGGTGGCCGAGTCACTCGGCGGCGGAGCCAAGGCGGCTCAGAAATCCGAACAAGCCGCTTCTCCCCATAAGTCGGACGCTCAGCGAGCGGGAGCGAACGGCAAGGAA
>DAIDJG010000243.1 GCA_027451445.1 Singulisphaera sp. | reverse complement strand
GCGCTCGGACCGTCCGAAGAGGATCCCAAGCGACTGATCCGAACTCACGAAGACTTTCAATTCGTGGCGGATCACGACCCGTCAGATGCACACGCCATCTGCTACGCGACGAGCACAATGCTCGATCCCGATTCTCTCGATAGCCCCGACGGACCAAGATTGGCAGGGCCCAAACAAGCAAAGAAGCTGATTGAGGGTTACGAAAAGGCCCTGCGGGCGAATCCGTATTTGGTTTTCGCGCTTTACAAACTTCAAGCCGCCTATGGCTTCGATAGGCAGCGGGATCAGCAAAATCAGGTTTTGGGTCTTTGGCGCAAATTGAATGTTCAGAACTCGCCCACGGGCTCTGGAGACATCGCGTCGGACTATTACGGGGACATGGGGCGCTATGCAAAAGTGGTCGGGCCCGGACTACCGACTCGCAAGGAGCCCGAGCCGGCGTCACCCCCTCGTTTCGATACTCTCGCGCCTCTCAAGGTAGCGCTTCCCGAGAAATGCCGCTGGGCATCGGAAACGGACTTCAAGACTGAAGGCAAGGGCACACTCGCGCTGATCGGTCGTTGCCGCGAACGGTTCGGCGCAGGGGTGGCCGCCTTCGATGCGAATGGTGACGGCAAGCTTGACCTCTATCTCACCGCGGCGGTCGTCGGTCCCAAGGGAGTTCGTGACGCGTTATTGATTAACAAGGGCGATGGCACCTTCGAGGAGGCCACAGCCGCCGCAGGAATTCCCGATGAACGCGCAAGCCTCGGCGTCGCGGCGGGCGATTTCGATGCGGACGGACGCGTGGACCTCTGCTTGACCGGTGTCGGCGACAATCGACTTCTCCGCAACGTGGGCGGACGTTTCGAGGAACTCACCAAGGAATTGAATAACGGTGGCCCTCCTGCCGTCACCCTGACCGCCCGTTGGCTCGACCTGGACCAGGACGGAGACCTGGATCTTTATCTCGTCAATTACACGAATATCGAGTCGGCCGATCAGGCGTTTACGGGAGCGACGGTGCACGGGACCCCCAACACCGTGTTTCGAAACGACGGAACCCCGTCACCCGAGCCCGGTGCACCCGAGAACACCTGGGCACCTACGGCGGTGAACTCATCGGACCGGGGAAGCAAATCAGGCCTATCAGTTGCTCTGAAACCATGGAGTGCCGTCGATGCGTTACTCGGAGGTAACCACGCCCATGTTGCGGTCGCGCTCATCGATATTGATGCCGACCGCGACCTGGACCTCGTCTTAGCCGCGGATGGTGCACCGATCGAGGTCGCACTCAACGATCGATTGGGACGCTTTCACGCCGTGGAATTGGCAAAGGCGACGCCAGAAGGAATCGTCTCGGGATTTCTTGTCCTCGATCTCGACAAAGATGGTGTCAACGACCTCATCGTTGTATCGCCCGAAGGGCCAATAACCGCCTTGCGAAACCAGACACGGCGCACGAGCGCCGGAGAGATCCAATTCGCGTTCGACCGTTGGCCGACCAACGCGAAAAACTGGCGCTCAGGGTTGGTTGCGGACCTCGACCTGGACGGCGCGCTCGACCAATTGGGCTTGCCCGCCGTGGGGCAGCTTCAAACGCCAATGTGGGCGCGGAACGAGGGGACGAGGCTCGATCAGCGTACGCTCGCCATGGGTCCCGATGGGACAACTCCGGAGCTCTTGCAGGGGATGACGTATGCCGACTTCGTCGGAGATGCCTTGCCCGACGTTTTGCTCGTGAAAAACGGTGAAGGTCCTCGCGTCGCGCGCAACCTGGGCAACGGGCACCACTGGCTCGCGCTCCAACTCGGGGGCCGTTGGAAGACCGATCCCAAACAGCACATGCGCTCGAACTCGCACGGGATCGGTACGGACGTTGTTCTTGAAGGGCAGGGGGGACGAGTTGCGTACGCCCACGATGCATTCGAAGCGGGACTGGCACAGTCGGTCGCCCCTGTTGTGCTCGGCCTGGGCCGAAGCGCGAGTGCTACCCTCGTCCACCTACGGTGGCCCGACGGCGTATCGCAATGTGAATTGAATGTCCCTGCCGACCAGGTGAGGATGATCTCTGAGCTCAATCGGAAAGACTCAAGTTGCCCCGTCCTATTCACATGGAATGGCGAACGATGGGTTTTCGTTTGCGACTTCCTCGGAGGAGGCGGGCTCGGCTACCTGGTGGCACCCGGGGTTTACGGCGATTCAGACCGGGACGAGTCGGTCGCGATTGCGGCCGACCAGCTACGTCCGGTGGACGGCCGCTTGCAGCTCGTGGTAACGGAGCCCATGAGCGAGGTTTCCTACCTCGATAAACTGAGTCTCCTCGCAGTGGACCGTCCGCCCGGGGTTTCCACCACTCCCGACGAACGATTCGCTCCGGAAGGCCCCCGACCAACCGGCGCTGTAATCGCGTGGCGCGAATCGATCGCGCCGATTCATGCCACCGACCTGACCGGGAAGGACGTTTCCGAACGGCTTCGCGCAGCGGACCGCAACACCGTCGACCAATTCCGCCGCCGATCGCGCTGGCCCGGTTATGCGGAGGAGCACGGCATCGTCCTGGACTTCGGCGACCGGCTGAACCGTTTCGGCCCAAAGGCTCCTCTCGTGCTATGCCTCGTCGGCTGGGTGGAGTACCCCTACTCGCAGACAAACTACGCAGCGGCCACCGCAGGGGTTGCACTCCAACCGCCGGTCCTCGAGCGTCTACGCGACGACGGGACGTGGGAGGTCATCGATGCACACCCGGGCTACCCTGCGGGGACGTTGCGCATGAGCACCCTGGACGTGACCGGGAAGCTCGTGGGCCCTCGATGCGTCATCAGATTGCGGACCAACATGGAGATCTACTGGGACCAGGCTTTCCTCGCGATGCGCGACGACGCCGCCGGCCTTCGACAGACGGAACTGCCGGTTGCACAAGCCAGCTTGGCTTACCGCGGATTCACTCGGGAGGTCTCTCCAGACGGGCGGTTGCCATTGGTCTATGACTACAATTATGTAGACCCGATCCCGCTCGGCCGGATGGAGGGTAAGCTCACCCGGTACGGCGACGTGGCAAGTCTCCTCCAGAACGACGACGATCAACTCTGCCTGGTCGGTCCTGGAGACGAAGTGCGTCTCGAATTCGACACGCGGTCACTCCCGGCATTGCCCCAGGGCTGGACTCGCGCTTATGTCCTCCGCACGGTCGGCTATTGCAAGGACGCCGACCCCTTCACCGCAACCAGCGACACCATCGCACCGCTTCCCTGGAAGGGTATGCCTCCCTTTCCTTTCAACGATGCTGCCGAAAGACCGCGCGATTCCTCGTACAACGCCTACTTAGAAACTTTTCAGACTCGCTTTGCGGGCGCACGGTGAATTCTGCGACGGGTGGGTTTCCCCGCAGGGCGCCCACCGCCCAAAACGCGGCGTATGATGACAAAAAGCGACGAATCGGCACACTTCGCCACACCTTTGGCGAAGACCGGCGTATTTCCTTGTGTTTCCGATACCAAACGGGAAGATAAGTAGCCTGTTGGGTCGAATATAATCAGAATGCTGTGGCGCGACGTAGCATTGAGTTGGAGCGCAGGAATTGTCAGGGTTTGGCGTTGCCCGTGTGCAAGATTCGAACGCGGTATGACCTGATGAGTCACGGCCGATTGCCGTGTCCCGTCTACTGGTGGACATGCGCCGGGCTCATCCTCGCCGGATCGAGCGCCTGGGCGGACCCCATTCGCCCTCAGAGTTCGGTTCTCGCAACTGGGCAGTTTGAGCCTTCGATCGCATCGGCGACTGATGAGCTTTCCGATCCCCCCGTCCTGCCGTCGGACTGGGAGCACCTGGGCACACCCGAAAAGGCGGCGGATGGCAGAGTTCCGGAACTCCTTCCTGTGCCAAAGAGTTCCTGGAGCGCGGACGCTCCGTTTGCCCCTTGGGCGGTGAGCCTGCCTGAAGCGCTTACCTCGAAGGGCTTGGACACGCCGGGCAAGGATCCCCGCCTGCCCCGGGAGATAAATACGCAATCGCTCCACATCAGGGAAACACGCGAGTCCGTCGCCAGGAACCACATCCCAGAACCCGCATCGATTGTTCTGCTCGCGACAGGAATCGTTGGCTTGGTGGCGCGTCGAGCTTTGCGCAGAACGCAGGCCTGATATCACTACCATAATGTGGTAGACTATGAAGCGCTGCGCAGTGGGAACACGTGTCCGACGGCATTCCCGTCACATTAGGGCGCTTCCCTCAATGCGCTGTAAACCCTACAACCCATAAGACGTTTTCAGCGGTCGTGGAATACCGTCGCGCGCGGACTGTACGCGCTCGAATCGTCGGTTTTTTTCGGTTGCAATACGGAGACATGCCTCTCTACTGTCACGCGGTCGGATTATGCACATTAATCACGAAACTCCCTTTTTGATGAAGATGTAGGGACAAGTAAAATCTCGGCGAGTGTGTTGACTGGCCGAACTTTGAGGGATAATCTTTTATCCAACTTCTTCCCGCAAAAAAAGCTCCTCGATCGTGATTGGTTCGAGACACGCTCTCCACGAAGACTAATCTGGCCGGAGCCGCAGGTGCGAGCGGGAGGAAACGGGGCAACGCGTGCCCGCGCTGGCCGAACGGCTGTTCTCCGCTCTACTTGCCTTGCATTGCTTTCGGAGCTGCCACCATGAGTTTCCGATGGATTGAGATACCGCGGCGAGGCCGTGCGTCGCGGAAGAGCGTGCCTTCGGCATCGGTGAGGGCGAGGCAACTCCAGCGTCGCGCGCTGTTCGAGGCGCTCGAACAGCGGGAGTTGTTGGCAGCATCAATCAGTTTGACGACGACGACCTGGACGCCGATCGGACCAGCGCCCATCGTCAATACCGTCATTCCGGGCGGTGGCCCTACTTCCGGCCGCGTCACGGGCATTGCAGCCGATCCGAGCCCGTCTGCGTCAGGCACGTTCTATATCGCGACGGCGGGAGGCGGTGTCTGGAAAACCACGAACGACGGGACGTCCTGGACACCTCTGACAGACACCCAGGCCTCGCTCGTCGACGGCGCCATCGCGATCGCTCCATCGAACGACAAAATCCTCTACGTTGGCACCGGCGAAGCCAACAACAGGTCCACCCAGGGCTTCAACTCGTCCGACATTAACGCCGCAAATGATCAATACGGCCAGGGCATCCTTGTCTCGACGAACGCCGGACAGACGTGGACGCTCCAGAATGACAACGGCGTCTTCACGCAAACGACGGTCGCCAAGATCGTCGTCGATCCGAACGATCCGAATACGGTTTACGCGGCAGTCGACAACAATGCATTCAACGGATCCACGAACAGTGCAAGCGGTATCTATAAGTCGACGGACGGCGGGAAGACCTGGACAGACACCACCTCGCTGATCTCCACGACGTCGATTTATTCCGACCTCGTGATCAATCCCGCCACGCCGTCGACTCTGTACATGGCGATCGGCGGTCCTTCGGTTGATGTTGCCGGTGGTATCTACGAGTCGAAGAACTCCGGCGGCACGTGGACTCTGCTCTCGGGCGCACCCGCCGGGGTTGCCAACGGGCGCATCGCGCTGGCAATTTCGCAGTCGAATCCCCAGATTCTCTACGCGGCCTACGCCAATAACGACAAAAGTGTCCTCAACCCCGGCACGCTCGAGTTCGTCGAGACGAGCACGGACGGCGGCAACAGTTGGAGCAACGTCGCGCCGGCGGGCAACCCGTTCAACAGCTACGGCAATATCAACATCGCCATTGCCGTCGATCCGAATAACTCCGCAGTCGTTTATCTGGGTGGATACTACGATCCCACCCTCTCCAAGAACAGCCCAGTGCCCATCGGCGGGATCCTGGAGAGCACGAACGCCGGCGGCTCCTGGAGCGACATCAGCGTTGACACGACCCCGAGCAAAAACGGTCCGCAAGCCGGGTATCACGCGTTCGCATTTACGTCCGGAGGCACGCTCCTCACCGGGACGGACGGGGGAATCTGGCAGCTCCAGAATCCCAACGTCGCGACGCTCCAGTGGCAAGACCTGAACACGAACCTTCAAATCACTCAATTCAATAGTGTCTCGCTCGACCCGCTGAATCCCAATATCGTTTACGGCGGCACTCAGAATAACGGCTCCGTCCGCCTGAACTATGCGGGCACGCTCCAGTGGCAGCAACTGCCAAGCCCAGCACCGCAAGCTGGCAGCAAGCTTGTCCTCGCCGGCGACGCCAGCAACGTCTTCGTTGATCCGACCAACGATCAGGTCGTGTATCGGGAACGCGACGGATTTAATCTCGAGTTCTCGGTCGACGGAGGAAATACGTGGTCGCAGATCGGGACGGGCGTCGTCCCCGTGGGATCCGTACCGTTCCCGCCGTTCCAGCTCGAGCCCGCGAATCCCCAGAACACCCTCTTTGGGACCTGGGCCTTCCTTCAAGAGATGACCTTCCAACCGGGCCCACCCCCAAGCGTTCCCAACACCGTGCTCGCCCAGGCGGGGTTCTCCGGCTACGACCTCGGCTTCCTCGGCACGGGGTCCGTGGTTACGGCTTTGGCGAATTCGCTCTCGAGCCCAAGCACCATCTACGTCGCGGCGAGTGGCGTGGTCTACGTCACCACCAACAAGGGTCTGACGTGGACCTCACGCAGTATCCCCAACGCGCCCGGTCCCATCGACGCTCTGCAAGTCGACCCGACCAACAGTCAGATCGTCTACGCGGCTTGCAACATACTGAACGCAGGCTCCCCAGGCGGCCACCTCTTCCGCTCGATCAATGGCGGCAAGAACTGGACGGATATCTCAACGACGCTGCCGAACCTCCCAGTCAATGCCATCGCGCTGAACGTCGCGAGCGGCAACACACAAATCTGGCTCGGGACCGACGCCGGTGTCTATTACTCGTCGGACCTCGGTCAGTCCTGGGGCGTCTACCGCACGGGCTTACCCAACGCGCAGGTCGTTTCGCTCCAGTACGATCCGAATTTGAACATCCTTCTGGCCGGCACGAACGGCCGAGGGGCCTGGGAGATCAAAAGCTCGGGCGTCATCGGCATCACGTCGTTCAATCAATCGAACGCCGTCGAAGGCACGGCCCAGACCTACGATTCGCTCGGAACGTTCACAGACACCGGCGGAACCGACCCAGCCAGCAATTACAGTGTCGTGATCAACTGGGGCGACGGCACGACCGACGCAGGAACCATTACGGGCAACGGGCCGTTCACGATCAGCGGAACCCACGTCTACAACGAGTTCGGCACGTACAAGCCCATCATGATGGTTTCCGACATTGATGGGGCCGTCGGCCAGGCGAAAGACACCATCGTCGTCGTCGACGCGCCGCTCACAGCCACGAGCGCTCCAACGACACTCACGACGGTGGAAGGAAACGCTTTCAGCGGCGCCGTCGCAACCTTCACGGACGGTAACGCGTTCAGTCAGTCCAGTGATCTCAGCGCCGTGATCAACTGGGGTGACGGTGCAAGCAGCAACGGGCAGATCTCCTTCGACGCCGCAACTTCAACGTACACCGTGAGTGGAAAGCACACCTACTTGACCTTTGGGGATTATCCGGTCAGCGTCTCGATCGCCGATAAGGGCGGCAGTACGGCCTCGGCAGCCGATGTCATGGTCGTGACCGACGCCGCGTTGAGCCCCGTGCCCCTCACCTTCGCCGCCGTCGAAGGCACGGCATTTACCGGGACTGTGGCTCAATTCACGGACGCCGATCCGAACGGAAAGACCAGCAACTACACGGCCACGATCGATTGGGGCGACAACACGACGACCTTCGGCGCGTCGATCGTCCGTGCGGGCGTGGGATCCTTCGATATCATTTCATCTCACATTTACACCCGCTTCGGCACGTATCAGGTCAGTGCAACTGTTAGCGACATCGGCGGCAGCGCCACCAACGTTCAGAGCACCGCAATCGTCGCCGACGCCCCGATGATCTCTTCAGGTGTGGCAGTCGGTTCGGTGGAAGGGCAAACACTGCCCGCCAACACGATCGTCGCGACATTCAACGATACCTATCCGGCGGCACCTCAGAGCGGCTTCTCGGCCACGATCGACTGGGGTAACGGCACGTCGAGCGTTGGCACGATCACCGCGACCGGGAACGGCCACTATAACGTTACGGGAAGCACGCTCTACCAGGAGAACGGCACCTATCCGATCACCGTGACGATCAACGACGTCGGCGGTGCCACGACAACGGCCCTGAGCCGCGCTCAGGTTGGCGATGCCCCGTTGACGTCAACGAACGCGAGCTTGACGGGTACCGAAGGCCAGGCAATCCCGACGTCCACGCTTGCCTCGTTCACCGACGCGAACCTCTACGCCACGCCAAGCGATTTCAACGTTACGATCGACTGGGGCGACGGCTCAACGTCCTCGAGTGCCACCATCACGACGATCTCCGCTGGCAACTTCAATGTCAGCGCAGGCCACCAGTACACGCAAGCCGGCACGTTCAATGTCGGAGTCACCATCACTGACGTCGGTGGGCAAACCGGCGGATCGTCGACCTTCGTCACCGATGTAGCAAAGATCGCGGACGTCCCTCTGATCGCCGGTAGTCCCTTCTCGGTCGCGCCTGAGCTCGGTGCCCCTTTCAGCGGATCGGTCGCACAGTTCTCGGATCCGAATCTGTTCGCACAGCCGTCCGATTTCGTCGCGAGCATCAACTGGGGCGATGGGACAACCTCGGGCGCGGTCGTCACCCAGGCGTCCCCGCCGATCGCGAACAACGACGCCTACAGCACTCCGCAAGGGAAGCCCCTTGCCGTGACCGCGGCAGCCGGCGTGCTGAATAACGATATCAGTCCCACCGGCGTTGTCCTGGTCCCGACGCTCGTCCCGGGCTCGGGCCCATCGCACGGCACGCTGACCTTCAACGCCGATGGGTCGTTCACGTACGTGCCTGCCACCGGCTTCTTCGGTGCGGACAGCTTCACCTACACGGATTTCAACGGCATCACGAACAGTGCCGCCGCGACCGTTTCACTCACGGTCACGTCGCCGAAGAACATCGCCCCGGTGGCGAACAACGACGCCTACAGCACCATCGAGGGCAAGACGCTCACCGTCCCCGGACCGGGCGTTCTGACCAACGACACCAACCCCAGCGCTGGAACGCTCGTTCCCACGCTGCAGCCCAACAGCGGGCCGTCGAATGGAACGCTCGCATTCAATCCGGACGGGTCGTTCATCTATGTGCCGAACGCCGGCTTTTCCGGAACGGACAGCTTCTCGTACACCGTCTTCGACGGCACAAGCCAAAGCAACATCGCCACGGTGACCCTCAACGTCCTGCCGCCGGCGGCGCCGGGACCGAACGGACCCGTGTTCACCGTGACGCCGTCGCCGGCTCACACTTATGTTCTCCCGACAGCCGCCGGCCAGCCGCCTTACGCACTCCAAATCCAGATCACGGACATCGGCGGCGAGGCGCTCAAGATCCCCGGGAGCGCGACGGTGGCGGATGCGCCGATCGTCTCCGCGGCGGTGAGCGGTCTTCAGGTCGTGCAGGGCACACCCTTGAGCGGTGTGATCGCGACCTTCACCGATGCCAACAACCTAGCTACCGCCACCAACTTCACAGCGACGATCAACTGGGGCGACGGCAACATCACCCAGGGTGTGATCTCATACGATCCGACGACCCAGGTCTACTCGGTCACCGGCGCGAACACGTATAACCAGGTCGGCAATTTCACGGCGAACGTTGCGATTCAGGACAACTTCGGAACGAAGGCCCCCCTCGTCGGCACGCCGATCTTCGTGACCGATGCGCCGATCACCGCGGGACAACCGCTGACGATCTCCGCGGTCGCCGGCACTGCCTTCTCCGGTGTGATCGGCACGTTCACCGATGCCGATGCGAACATCCCACCCAACGACTTCACCGCAACGATCAACTGGGGCGACGGCACGACGTCAACGCCTGGCAACGGCGTTGTGACCCAGCCGCTGGGCCCCGGAACGCCTTACAATATCTTCGGCACTCACACCTACGCGACGTCGTCGAGTCAGATCCCCATCTCGATCACGATCACCGCGCTCGGAGGCACGGGGATCAGCGAAGGTGCGCTCGCAAGTGTGATCCCGCCCCTGACCCTCGCTCCGGTTCCGGGCACGATCACCGGCGGCCTTTCCACCGGCCTGACACGCGACAATCAGCCTCAATTCACCGGTCAGGTCGAGCCCGATACGGAGGTCGATCTCTTCGCCAATGGCAAGCGAGTCGGCACGACGATCTCTGACGCCTCGGGCAACTGGACCATCACGTCCTCGGCGCTCGCCGATGGCTCCTACACCTTCAGCGCGGAAATGCTGAACCCGTCGATGACCGTCGGGCCGATCCAGACGGTGACCTACCCACAGGCGATCGTCGTCGATACGACGGGCCCCGCCGTCGCATCAGTCGTCTTCGATCCCCGCGGCCAACAGCTCCATGTCACCCTTCAAGATACGGGTAGCGGCCTGAACCTCGCGAGCATTGCGAACGCCTTTAATTACCAACTCACGCTGCCAACGGGCCGGACGACCACCCACTTTGCACCCACCGGTTTCACCCTCTCACCCGGCCCCCTCGGCTCCGGCCAGATTACGGTGAACCTCTCGTACAACCTCGGCCGTCGCATCAGGTCGGGTGCGTATGTTGTGACAATCCTCGCAAACAACCTCACCGACAACGCCGGCAACACCCTGGTCGAACGGACGTTCGTGGCGTTCCCGCAAACGACCAACTTCCCGAACCCCAACTACATCGCCCAGATCAGTGTCGGCCGCAATCTCACGGCGTCCGGACCTCAGGTGTATATCACCCCAGCCGAGCGCCGCGCGGCCGAACTGTTCGCCAGACGCGTCCACCGCAAGTGAGCCCCGGAAGACGGGCCGTCCGCAGCCATTCAGTAGGATTTCGTCTCCCTCGGCAAACCGGTCGAGGAGGCGAAATCCTACCCTACTTCGAGCTCGGCACGCCCTTTTCCCACGACGGTAATTCCTTGAGGAGCTGCTCGCGCACCTGCGCGGGCAGCTTCTTGTCGTTGTGGGGCGTGAGCTTGTCCAGCCGCAAGGCCTCTTCGCCTTCCTTCACCGCGTCGTCCATCATGCCGATATCTGCACTCGCCACGGCGAGCAGCGCATGGAGGTTGGCGTTCGTGGGGTAGAGCTGGGCCGCCTTTCGGCTCGCCTCGACAATGTTCCCTTTCAGTCGCGTGGCCTCGAGCGGCGGCAGGCTCCCCTTGAAGATCTCGAGCATCTGTCTCCCGACCACCGCCCGGTCCCGCTGCAAGGACCACGCATTCGGGTTGCGCGGCGGTTCCGTGGCCTTGTACAGGGCGATCGTGACCTCTCGCCACACGTTCCTATCCTGCGGCAACGCTCCACGATCCTTCCAGGCGTCATACTCGAGGGCACTGAGCATGACCCAGGGACGGGCGTAATAACGGTCATCCTTGCACGCTTCGATCAACGCCGGTCGAGCGACCGCGTACCTCGGCGGCTTGGCCCGAAGCGCATCCTCAGCCACGGCGATCGCGCCCTCGGCCCGCCAGTAGGGCGTCACGGTGCCGTAGTACTTGCCCGCGAGCGCGGCCCACGCCACGGCGAGTCCAAAGGCCAATCCCCGGCTCCCCACGAACAGGGGCACGCGCGGTACGCTGCAAGGTCGATCGTCGCGCAGGTTCAAGCCCAGTGCGATCAGCATCCAGAGCATCAGCGCAACGGCAGGTATGCCAATGCCCCCCGCCGCAAGCAGATTGACGATCAGTGCCAGGGCACCGGCCCCCAACCCCGTGGCCTCGATCGGCTGCCGCCGCCAGAAGGCCTGGCCACAAAGCACGGCCAGCCACCACGTGATCACCATGACCACCCAGCGCGCAAACAGATCGACCTCGAACCGGATGACCAGGCTCCAGAACACCGCGAATACCAGCCCACCGCCCGCACACGCCAACACCCAGCCCGGCCCCGCCGGAGGGTCGGACGACGGCGGACCGGGCGGCGCCGCTTTCGCGACGCGGGCGACCTTCGCGTCCCACGACGGACCCAGCAGGTTCCACAGCCCCAACCCCAGCGCCGCGATCAAGGCGAGCAGGGCCCACAACCCCGCCGTGGCCCAGACCTCAAAAAAGAGGTTGTGCGGGTCGGCGATCTCTTCACTCGCCTGCGGCAGCTTGTACTGGACGTAGGCCCAACCAAAGTTCCCCGGCCCCAGCCCGTGCCAGAACACGCCTGGCTGCCACTTGATCATGTGCCACGTACTGGTCCAGTACTCCAGCCGATACCGCAACGACTTCGACGACTGCGTGAGCACATAGATATCGAACCGCCCCGTCGACCACGCCGCCGCGACGAACACGCCCACAATCACCAGAACCACCGCCGCGGCCAGGGCGATCGTCCTCGTGTGCACCCGGCGCCGCTCGCTCCACGCCAGCGCCGCCAGGCCCACCGCAAGCCCCACGAACGCGCTCCGACTTTTGATCAACACGAAGCATGTGAGCATCAACAATAACAAGGGTGCCGCCAACCCCAGGGCCACCCAGCGAGCCCCCCGGCTCTCGCAGTCGGCTGGCTGTCGGATCCGCCGCCAGAGAATCGCCAGCAAGAGCACAAACGGCCCCACCAAATACCCGGCCAGCGAATTACCCAACGCAAACGTCGACCACGGCTCATTGGACTGAAGCAGGCGATTCTCGAAGAGCTGCTGCGCGGCCGAACCCGGCGCAATCCCGAGCGAACGCAGCGCCCGCGCTGGGTTCATCTTGTAGAGTGCCCGGATCTCCCCCAGCTCGACGGTCACCTGGTAGATCCCATAAACCGCAACCGCGAGCGCCGATATGACCAAGCCCGCCAGCAAGGCCGACGTTTCCTTGCGCGTCCTCGGCAGGTTGCGGACCAGCAGGTAGCTCAACCCCAGGCCCACCCAATCCCAGGCCAGGTTGAGCGCCGGCCGGTGGTCGAGGGCGTGCGCCGCGCTCAGGCCCACGAGCCCGATCAGCGCGATCACCGCGGCGTCGGTCCACGACCAGCGCGGCTGCCAACGCCCGCCGACGAGCGCGGCCGCGATCCCCAGCGCCGAGGCCCCCAGCAGCCCCAGCACCCACATCAACCCGCCGCCCGCACCGGTCGAGAGATCCGGCTCACTCGGCCAGTAAACCCGCATCGTAACGAGCGCGGCGGTGAGCCCAAGCGCCACCCGCCGCAGCCATTCGCCCAGCCTGGCCGCGAACGCGTCGTCCTCGTCGAACGCCGCAGTCTCAGCCGTTTCCCTGGGCTTCGCCGACGGGTTCGGAAGGACCGGGGATCGGGGTTGCCGTCGTGCCATGACCTCGCTCGTTTCGGTTCGCGGAGACCTCGAGTATCGCCACCACCCCAAGCAGACAAACGCTCTGAGCAACGACGACGCAGGCCCCCAGGGCGTCGAGCCCGTGTAAAAGCAGCGCACCCAATCCACTCGCCAGAGTCACCAGGTCAATCGTCCGCACGGCCTGCCTCGGCGTCAAGCCGCGCTCCACGAGCCGGTGCGAAAAGTGGCGGCGATCGCCCTGGAATAGACTGCGCCCCTCGCGGTAGCGAATCACGATCACCGAAGCCGTGTCGTACAAGGGGACCGCCATCACCAGCAACGGTGCCAGCACGCTCGCCCGGGAATACTGCGCTCCATACCTGTAATACGTTCCAGCCACCGTAAGCGCACCCAGCAGGAACCCCAAAAAGTTGCTCCCCGCATCCCCCATGAACAGCCGGGCCGGATTGCGGTTGTGCACCAGGAACCCCGCGAGCGCCCCCACGAGCAGCAGCAAGACCGCCGGCGCAAACAGGCTGCCGACCGCCACTTGCGCCCCCGCAAACAGAAGCGCCGCGATCAACCCCACACCACCCGCCAGCCCATCCATGTTGTCGAGCAAGTTGAACGCATTCGTCAGCCCGACAATCCAGAAGAGCGCCAGCGTGCCTCCGATGAGCGGATGATTGAACGGCCAGAAGAGCGTGACCCGCTCCCCAAAGACGACCAGCGCGCCCGCCAACACAAACTGGATCCCAAGCCGAAGCCGCCAGCTCAGCCCCACGCGATCGTCGACCAATCCCATGATCATAATCGCGGTTGCTGCTGCGACAATGAGTCCCAGCTTGCCCGCACTGGCCCGGATGCCCGCCGCGTGCCGCGCCACCGCCTCCGGCAGCCACGCCTGACCCACGTCGATGACCAGCAACCCCAGCCCCAGCAGTCCGACGACCGTCAGCCAGATCGCCACCCCACCCCCGAGCGGCGTCGGCACCGCATGCCCCTTGTGCCCCCCCGGCCGATCGAGAAACCCCAGCTCCGGCGCCCAGCGCCTCGCCAGCGCACAAAGCCCCACGCAGATGACGAACGCCGACCCCACCAGCCCCGCGCCCAAGGCCGCGAGCGTCACGTCCGCTCCCCCCGCCCGCCCGCGCGCTTGAGCACCGCCCCGACACTCAAACATGCCGTCATAAGTAAAACGACGAATCCGACGATGAGTCCGAACGTCCACCATTCGACGGGCCGGTCAGGTGGCCAGCCTGAGGACCGGCCGCCGCCCAACACCGACACGATGACGAGCGGACCCACGAACGTCGCGAGCGTCATGAGCCCGAGCAGCACCAGCGGCAGTTTCGGCGGACCCGGCTTCTGGCTCATCGGTTCCTCGAGGCGGCCCGTTCCGCCCTGCGTTCATTGCACTTCTCAGCGATCGCCGCGTGCCTGGCCTGGAGCTCGGCGAGGATCGTCTCGCCCGCGTTGGCGGCCGGCACCGTGTGCGCAGCCTCGTCGGTCCGCCACTTCACCTCGATCGTCCCGTCCTTCAGCCCGCGCTCGCCGACCACGACCCGCAACGGGATTCCGATCAGGTCCGCGTCCTTGAACTTCACGCCCGGGCGCTGTTCGCGGTCATCCACCAGCACATCGACGCCCGCCTCGGTGAACTGCTGTTCGAGCAGAGCGGCCGCTTCCATCACCGCGGCATTCTGAACCTGGAGCGGCACCAGCACCACCTCATAAGGCGCCAGGTTCAAGGGCCAGATGATCCCGTTCGCGTCGTGCCCCGTCTCCACGGCCGCCGCCAGGATCCGGTTCACCCCGATCCCATAGCACCCCATGATCAACGGAACCGCCGCCCCCTTGTCATTCAGGAACGTCGCGTTGAGCGCATCCGAATACTTCGTCCCCAGCTTGAACACGTGCCCAATCTCAATCCCCTGGCTCAACTCCATCGCCGACCCGCAGCGCGGGCACGGATCATCCTTCTCGGCATTGCGCAGGTCGTGCACCTCGCCGTGCGTCAGATCCCTCGCCGGCACCACGCCCGTCAGGTGGAACCCCTCCCGATTCGCCCCCACCACGACATCCGCCAGCGCCGCCACCGACCGGTCCATATAAACCGCGATCTTCTGCGCCAGATTGATCGGCCCAATGGACCCGATCGACGCCCCCGCAATCTTCTCGATCGGCCCCGGATCGGCCGGCACCAGCCGCTCCGCCTTGCTCACCCGCCGCAGCTTGGCCTCATTCAGCTCATGATCGCCCCGTACAAGCGCCCCGATCGGCCGGTCGTCGGCCATATAAATGAGGAACTTCGCCGACCGCGCCTCCGGCAGCTTGAGGAACTCGCACACCTCGCGGATCGTCTTCCGCCCCGGCGTCGCGACCTCCTGATACGGCGCAGCCTCACCCGCCGCGGCCGCCGCCACCTGGCCGATCTCGGCCTTCTCGCGATTGGCGGCGTAACTGCACTTGGCGCAATGGATCACCACGTCCTCGCCGATCGCGCAAGGCACCATGAACTCGTGCGACGCGTCGCCGCCGATCGGCCCGCTCTCGGCCTCGACCGCCACGTACGGGAACCCGCAACGGTCGAAGATCCGGCAATACGCCTCATACATGGCGTCGTAGCTCTGATTGAGCTGGGCGACGTCGGCGTCGAAGCTATACGCGTCCTTCATCAGGAACTCGCGCGTGCGGAGGATACCGAACCGCGGCCGGGCCTCGTTGCGGAACTTCGTCTGGATCTGGTAGAGCGTGAGCGGAAGTTGCTTGTACGACTTGATGAGGTCGCGCGCCACGTCCGTGATCACTTCCTCGTGCGTCGGCCCGAGCACATGGGTCGGCCCGCCGCCTTCGCCGCTGAGGTTCAGCTTCATGAGGATCTCGCCCATGATGCCGAACCGGTTCGACTCCTGCCAGAGCTCGACCGGATGGACCGCCGGCATCAGGAGCTCCTGGGCCCCCGCGGCGTCCATCTCCTCGCGCACGATCTGAATCGCCTTGTTGAGAACGCGAAACCCGAGCGGCAAATACGTATACGTTCCCGCCCCGAGCTGCCGGACCATCCCCGCCCGCAGGAGCAGCGAGTGACTCGGCGCCACGGCGTCGGCCGGGGTTTCCTTGAGCGTCGGGATCAGGGCATTCGACCAGCGCACAGCGCGACTCCTCGGAAGAACTCGTGAAGGGCCTCCCTTTCCCTTCGGCCTCGCCGCTCAAAGGGCAGGGCAGGGGGGCGGAAGCCGATAATCTACCACACCCCACCGGCCCACCGGAGCGCATCTGCCCCAAATTCCTGCATCGTCTCGCATTCGGTTTCGAGCCCGTAGCGCTCCCGGCCAACAGGTGGACAGGACGGCTCGGTCGCACGGTTCGCGCCACGGGCCGAAATCTCCTCGCGAGCGAGAAAACAGAGAACTCCCCCCCTTGGGAAGGGGGGGTAGGGGCAATACCGTTCAAATAGCCGTAAACCTTGCGAACACAGCAACATAAATACTCCCTCCCCCTTTGTGGGGGAGGGCCGGGGTGGGGGGTGTCGCATTACCTATGGCCGTTCGAACCCCCCACCCCAACCCTCCCCCACAAGGGGGGAGGGAGCTAAGTCCTTCGTCTGCTTGGGCTTAGGGTTAGTTGAACGGTATTGGGGGTAGGGGGGGTGGGGCCTGAGCGGTCGCCAGCGCCTGGACGTGCTTCGCTTAACCGTCAACGACCAGAGGCCGGTTCGCGGCTGAATGGGACTCTTCGAACGGCTAATGCCCACCCCCCCAACCCCCTTACGCGTTAACTTAACGCAATGCGCACCCCCACCGCAACGGCGAATCATATAACTCCCCCCCTTGGGAAGGGGGGGTTGGGGGGGGTGGGCCCTGAGCCTACGTCGGCGCCTGGCGGTGCGCCCCTCAACCGCTACGGGCTGGAGGCCGGTTCGAGGCGGAGTCACGGACGACCGCCAACCAATCCCCCCTGGCGCCCAACAGATTGTGCGTGACTGTGGGCGACCTGGGGTGGCCGGGGCAAAGGAGGCCGGAAGGCCGACGTGCCCCGGAAGCGCCGCGCGACCCACCGGGGCTCGTGGAGCTGCGCTCCCCTTTGCCCCGGCCACCCATCCCGCTCGTTGGGGCGCACGAACTGTTGGGCGCCAGCCAATCCCCGAGACCGTTCCTCCGACGTCACGCGCGCCCCCGCAACTCTCCGCACCGCCACCGCCCGACAAATTGCCGACAACGGCTCCGTTCGCGAGGCCCTTCTTCGGCGGCCAGCCGCAAGGCACCATGATCACCGCTCCCCACTTCGAGCCTCACCCCGGCGTGCCTCACCCGCGAGCACGCGAGCCCAGCCTTACCACGCCCAATGTCTCGTGTCGGTGCACGAAGAACGATCCGAGATTTCCGAAATATCCGAAATATACCCCCGTACAGATCGGCGAGTCCGTGCACGAAGAACGCTCCGAGATTTCCGAAATATCTGAAATATACCTCCGTACACAACGAGATGATTTCGTCGAGACCCGCTCCTCGTGCCTTATCTGCGACCACGTGACCCGGCCTGATCACGCCACATCTGTCGTCGCAAAACGCGAAAAACGCATCCATTATTTACATTAAATCCATTAAATACCCCCGTACCGATCGGCCAATCGGGCGTTCTGGCTTTTTCGCGCGCCAGCGCACGTGCTCGATCAGGCCTT
>DAIDJG010000242.1 GCA_027451445.1 Singulisphaera sp. | reverse complement strand
GTCTCAAATCGGTGGTCGCACGGCTCGCAGCGGTATTCATAGATCGGCATGGCCGTCTCCTTTTGGCGTGAGGTCACGTTACGGCTATTCTGGAAGCCGCCGTGGGCCGTGTCAACGCCATCCGGACCTTTGCCGAGAGGTTGAAACCATGCTGCTGCGCCCCTTGTCACGCGACGAGGTGCGCGGGCTCGATGCCCGCGCCGCCGACGAATTTGCGCTCCCGACTCTCATTCTGATGGAAAACGCCGGCCGAGGCGCCGCGGCCTGGCTGCGCGACCGAGGCGTTGCGCCGGGGACCCGAGGCGTGATTCTCTGCGGTCCCGGCAACAACGGGGGCGACGGCGGCGTCGCCGCCCGCCACCTCGACGCCTGGGGCTTCGACGTCCGCGTCGTCTGGCTCGCCGACCCCGACCGCCTCCGTGGCGATGCCGCGATCCAGTGGCAAATCCTGGCCAGGTCTGGCGTTCCCCAGTCCGCATGGTCCGTAGAAGCCACCACTCCCGCCGCGCTCGATATGCTGCTCGCCGACGCCGATTGGGCAATCGACGCCTTGCTAGGCACCGGGCTCACCCGGCCCGTGACCGGGCCGTTGTTGTGTGCGATCGAAGCGCTCAACCGGTCGGGCAAGCCCGTGCTCGCGCTCGACCTTCCCTCGGGCCTGGACGCCGATACCGGCCAGCCCCAGGGCGCTGCCGTACGCGCCACCGCCACCGCCACGTTCGTGGCCCCCAAGCTCGGGTTCTCCGCCCCGGGGGCCGCTGACTTTACGGGTGAAGTGGTTGTCGTCGACATTGGGTTGCCGCGGAAGATTTTGGAGGGGTTTTGGGTTTGATCGACGCGGTTTAGGGCGCCGGATCGACCACTGCGATGAGCGGGACGAGTCGTTCCCTGACCTCTCGGAGGTACTCTGCTAATCCGTTCTGCTCGCCTCTTGCGATGAGCACAGCGAGCGCGGTTCGCTGCCAGCATCGTTGCTCGCGTTCGCGCACGCCTTCGCTGAGCGTTGCGAACACTCGCTTCGCGCTGGTCTTCGCCTGCTCGTTCGTGGCGGACAACAAGTGCGATTGAACGCACGGATCAAAGCCCAGGTTTTGGCGTTCGGCTTCAAACCTTTCCTGCTCGTATTCGTCTTCCGCATCGAAACCGCTGAGCACCCAGCATTCCCGCTTCGGATTGGCACAGCCGACCACGACGACAACGTGTTCGGCGTGTTCGTTTCTGGCCTGCTCCAGTCCCTGTCTCCGCTCCGGTTGATCGTCCATGTCGCGGATCAAAAGGATCGCGTGAACGTTCTCCATCCGAGCGCGGATATAGGTCAGCTCACGCCAGGCTGCTTTGGCATCGGGCTCCCCGCGCACGCCGCCGAAATGACCGTGCACGCGGATCCCGAAATCTCTGGCGAGGTGGGCGATCGACCGCCAGGACAGCGATCCTCCGTCGGCATCGACACCCACCCACTCGCGATTGGCATCCAGCCAGTCTTCGAGCCAATCGATGGAATCGATAAGGACTCGGTCTGCCAATTCCGTCGCTTGCTCGAAATCGGCCGGAGCTTCCGAGACGACCGCAAATCGCTTGCTCACGAGGTCGTCCCTTTGCTGGCAACCCAATTCTCGCCGAACAGACTCCACAACTCGCCGGGAGTCATCTCGTCTTTCCAGCGCTCATATTCGGGGTGCTGGTCCAACCTGCCGCAGACCGAATAGCCGTCGCTCCCCGTCGTCATGAGCCGGATCTGTGCCGGCCGCAAATGATCGAGCAGGTAGGGGGAATGGGCCGTCGCCAGAACCTGGAGGTCCGGGAACTTGCTCATGACCTTATGGAGCGACCCGAGGAGGGCCTTTTGGGCGAGCGGGTGCAGCCCATGGTCAATGTCGTCCATGAGCAAGACCTTGGGATGGTCCGGGCCGAGTAAAACGGTAAGCAGCCCCAGGATCAACAACGTCCCCGAGCTTACGGTGTGGGCGGACACGTCGGTCGCGTTCTTGAAATCGAACAGGATTGCCTCACCTTGATAGCTGCGCAAGATCCTGCGTTCGCCCTCGTTCCCGACGGCGGTGAACATGAGCGTGTCGCGCTCGCTAAGAAAGACGTTCGATCTGCGAAAGCGAATTCGCTGGAACTGTGGAACGAGTTCCCTCATGTGCTCCATCAATTCCTGGAAGGCATCGGGATCGTTGAGCGCCATGAAAGCCAGCACCGATGCGGCGCCGCTACCGTCCGACTCAAGTTTCGGACGCTCGGCACCGGAATATGACGGTTTCGCCACCTGGGCCGCATTCAGATCGAGCAGGACGAGGGGGCGGACTGACCCTTGCGCTTCCTCGACGGAACTTCCCGGCGCGCCCGAGAGGTCGAGCTCCCATGCTGGCGCTTTCCCCGGCTCCGCCTTCATGAAACCCTTGAGCGTGAACTGACCACCCGCGGTTTCGCACGTGATCGCGAGGTCGCCGATCCCGCCCCGTGTGTAGAGCCAACCGATTTCGTGATCGCGCAGTTCCTCCCATTTCGGATTGCGGCGGTCGGCGTTCACCGCCAGCGCTACGGCCTCGAGCACACTCGTCTTGCCGCTCGCGTTCGCTCCGACGAACACCGTCAGCCGGTCGAAGTCGATCGTTTGCAGTCTCATGTTTTTAAAATTCTGAATTGTTACAGATTTAATCATCGATCATCCTATCGCGGCGCTTGCCGACGGATTGGCGCGGGTCGACCCCTTCCGCCATTCTATCCGTGTTTCATCAGTGGCTTCTTTCTTCTCCGCGTTGGACAGGTGGACGTCGTTGATCCGCTCGCCGGTGAAGGCATCGCCGTTCCAGAACCAGGGGAATTGCTCCTTGGGGCGCTGCGGCTCGTTGCCTCGGTCCTTGTTCCACTTGATGTTGTGAACGGCCCGGGTTCGGTCCCTACCGTGCCGGTGTTGCCGGAATAACGAGCAACGTCTCGTTACAGGAGACTAGGTAACTAGGGGTTTTCTAGGAATTTCCCTACTTACCAAGTCTGACCTTGCGCCAAGAAGCTCGGGAGAGGAGGATCGCCTATTGGCCTGAAACCTTTCATCGGAACCCTGCGGGTAACCAATCCCGTCCGGTAGAGCCGGGCCAGCAGCCGGAAGCGAGTCTTGCGTGGTGGCGGGTAACCTCCCCTGCGAAGCGTAGACAGCCAGATCAAACGCTGTGCGATTGAGCCCCGAAATTTCATTGTGGTGAGCCCTCGTCTTGGTCAGTCGCGGGGGCCGCGTTCGGCATCTCCCACTTGGACCCACAGAGCATGCCGGATCACGCCGGGGTCGGAGAACATGGCGAATGAACACGAGGGTTCCCCGGGAACTTTGGGAGACCCTGCCGTCTCCATCGACAATGCCGGCCGGAGCCCCGGCTTACCAACTCCAGGTTGATCCGCGGCCAAGTCCGAGGCCGACGGGGACGAACGCGGGACGAAACGATGGTATCGCCAAACGAAGGAAACGAAGTGCGGCGAGACGGAAGGCAGGGAGTCGCAGCGTCTCGTAGTACCGTTGAGCCAGGGGAACCATCCCACCGGGACCCTGGGGAGGGAAGGGGACGTCGTCTCATGAACCGTTGGAGCGAAACATGACAGGTACGCCGAGACCTGAGACCGTGTACACGAAACAACAACGGATCGCGGAACTCGCCAGGAACTGCCCTGACATGGCGTTCACGAACCTGGCGCACCACATTGACATCGACTGGATGCAGCGTGCCTATGCTCAAACGCGCAAGGACGGGGCCGTCGGCGTGGACGGACAAACCGCGGCAGACTACGAGGTCAACCTGAATGATAACCTTCAGGCCCTCCTCAACCGCGCTAAAGCCGGCACGTACGTCGCACCGCCCGTGCGTCGAGTGCATATCCCCAAGGCAGGATCAGCCCACGAGACTCGTCCCTTGGGTATTCCTACATTTGAGGACAAAATCCTGCAACGAGCGGTGCTGATGGTACTGGAGCCTGTGTACGAGACGGACTTTCGAGACGTCTCTCACGGCTTCCGGCCCGGACGCGGCGCTCATGGAGCACTGGATTCGCTGTGGAAACAGGCGATGAAGTTGGGGGGCGACTGGATCGTTGACGTTGATCTACGAAAATTTTTCGACACGATCAACCATGGCCATCTCCGGGAGTTTCTCCGGCGACGGGTGCGTGATGGTGTCATTCTGCGTCTGATCGGCAAATGGCTCAACGCGGGCGTACTCGAGGAAGGGATCATCACGATTCCCGACGACGGTACGCCCCAGGGTGGCGTGGTTAGTCCTCTTCTGGCCAACATCTTCTTGCACTATGTGCTCGACGAATGGTTTGAGAAGGACGTCCGCCCCTGCCTGACGGGGGAGGCATTCTTGATTCGCTATGCGGACGACTTCGTAATCGGGGCCGCCCGAGAAGACGACGCTCGGCGGATCATGGCGGTCTTGCCCAAGCGGATGAGCAAGTACGGCTTGACGGT
Source organism: Singulisphaera sp. (assembly GCA_027451445.1). Lineage (GTDB taxonomy): Bacteria > Planctomycetota > Planctomycetia > Isosphaerales > Isosphaeraceae > DAIDJG01. Next base: position 56 of record DAIDJG010000242.1, on the reverse strand, counting down.
CCACCCGGAAAAGACGCGTCTGGTCCGGTTCCAACCGCCAGACGCGACCGATCCGG
>DAIDJG010000241.1 GCA_027451445.1 Singulisphaera sp. | reverse complement strand
TGACCCCTGGGCCAATAGGTCACCGGGTCCGTGACATTCGCGACGCGAAAAGGAAGCAGCCCGTGGTATCCCGTCTGCGCTTCGTTACAATCGTCGCGTTGGATGCATGCTCTCCCTTGAACCCTCGGCAGAGGCGGCCTCATGTTTCGTCGAGCCACTCGGATCCTGGCAATCGCTTTCGCGATCTGTGCCCCACTTGACCTGGCGTCTAAGGTCCAGGCTCAGGCTCCCCAGTTTACGCAGCCTGCGCGTTATCAACCCACGGCAGACGAACGAGCCCAGATTCAAGGCCGGCTCGACGAATTAGAGAAGGCTCTCGCGAAGTTGCCAAGACGGCTCACGCACGAGCTCGACACGTGGGCTGACGTAGCGGTGTACCACAAGGCTGGGGCCTGGGCGCTGGAACTCGGGGAGTTCTTTACGGCGAAGGACGTTGAGGCCACACGCAAGGTGATCGAGCATGGAATCCGGCGCGCGAAGCTGGCTGCGGACGGATCGAGGCTGTGGGCCACGGCCCGAGGATCAGTGATCCGTGGGTATGTGTCGAAGGTCGATGGATCTGTTCAGCCGTACGCGGTCGTCGTCCCCGAGAACCTCGGCGACGCGCAGCGTGCGCGGCTCGACGTCATTCTGCATGGACGAGGCGCGACGCTGAATGAGGTCCACTTCATCCAGAGCCACGACGACAAGCCGGCGCCCAAGACGGCCGGCGCGCAGCCAACGATTACGTTGCACGTCTATGGACGAGGGAACAACGCCTACCGTTGGGCCGGCGAAACCGACGTCTTCGAGGCAATCGAGACGGTGAAGCGTCTCTACAGAGTCGACGACGAGCGGATCCTCCTTCAGGGGTTCTCCATGGGTGGTGCGGGCGCATGGCATCTTGGGCTCCATCACCCGAGCCTCTGGGCGTCCGTCGAGGCGGGTGCGGGCTTTTCGGAGACCAAGGAGTACGCGAAGCGCAAGGAGCTTTCCGCGGTCGAGGAGAAGGCCCTACATATTTACGATGCGGTGGACTACGCCCTGAACGCGTTCGACGTACCGATGGCCGGCTATGGAGGCGAGAACGACCCTCAGAAGCAGGCCTCGATCAACATCGAAAATGCCCTCAAAGGACTGGGCTTCGAAATGAAGACCGAGGGCCTCGTCACGCGCGGGATCGGCATTGACTTTATGCGCGTCGTGGGCGCGGGGATGGGCCACAAGCTGGACCCGGCGAGCCGAAAAGTGCTCGATGGCTTTCACGACGAGCACATGGGTTCCGGCGTGGACGAAGCGAAGAAACACCTTCGGTTCGTCACTTACACCCTCAAATACAATCGGGCGGAATGGCTGACGGTCGAACGGCTCGAGGAGCATTATCGGCGCGCGCTGGTGGATGCCGAGATCGAAGGCAAGCAGGTCGTCGTTCGATCCACCGAAAACGTGAGTGTGTTGAGCGTTGACCGGCAGGTTGGAGAGACGATCCGCTTCGGTGAGCAGGTTTTCCCGCTCGAAACCGCGGTGAAGGGCCTGCTTCCCAATGTCTATTTCCGTCACGAGGTGGGCGAATGGCGCCAGCTCGAATACGATCAGTCTCGGAACCTCGAAGAAAACGCCAAGCGCGAGAAACACCATAATCTGCAAGGTCCCATCGACGACGCGTTCATGCGGTCGTTCTTGTGCGTTCGGGGCACAGGAACTCCCTGGAACGCGCGGACGCAGGCATGGGCGGACGCTCGCCTCGCACGGTTCGCCGAAGAATGGAAGCAATGGATGCGCGGTGAATTGAGGATCAAGGCGGACACGGAGGTTAATGATGAGGATATTGAGACCTGCAACCTCATCCTCTTCGGCGATCCTGGCTCGAACCAGCTCCTCGCGCGCATGCTCAAGGACTTGCCACTCACGTGGACCAGGTCCGAGATCCAGCTCGGCGGGACGTTCCGCGCCGAGGACCACGTGCCGTTGATGATCGCACCGAATCCGCTGAACGTGCACCATTACGTGGTGCTCAACACCGGCCACACCTTTGGTGGGCGCGAATTTGCGGGCACCAATGCGCTGCTTTATCCCCGGCTGGGGGACTATGCGGTGTCTTACGTCAGCCTCAAAGACGTGTCGCCTCGCGCCACGGGTTACTTCGACGAGAAGTGGCGTCAGGCGCCGGCCCAATCGTCGAAGTAAGGCGAACGGCGCCGCGAAGCATACACATCGTAGACCTCGCGCGGAGCGTGAGGTCAAAGATCACTAGCCGCACTCCTAGATATGTATATTGTCAATATATTTTTGGGAGGGCGAGGCTCCGTCCGAGCCAGCCTTGTTCGGAGGACGAGTCTTCGAGTCCTCTGAACATCGCGTGGGATGACGCGGTCCCCAGGGCGGCACGCGATGATCCATCGGCTCGAAGACTCGCCGATAGATCAAGGCTGGCTCGGACGGAGCCTCGCCCTCCCCAGTGTGCGCAACACCATAGTGAACCGGTGTTAGTGATTCGACCCGGTGCGTTGGAACGGATTTGGACTGGAGGGCCGATCAAAGTCGGCCCTCCGCAATCCGAACGACGCTCAACCTTCGCTAGCCGGCTCCGAGGGAGCCGCTTCGGGTGGTGCCGCGGGAGGAGCCTCCGGGCTCGAGGGCGCGGGAGAAGCGTTTTCCTGCGGCTGCTCGGGCGTCTCGGCATCGCTCTCGCGTGCCTGCCAGAGCTGCTTGAGCTGTCCAAAGGTACGCAGAGGGACGCTGCCTGCGAGCGCATCCTTCGATAACGGGGGCGGAGGCGGTGAGGGTTTGCTCGGCCGGCTCGGGGGACGAGGCGTCTGGGGACGCTCGGTCGGCCGACCATGCCCGTGGCCGCCGCTCGATTGGGGACGGCCTCCTCGCCCGGGACCGCCGGGTCCACCCGGCCGCCCTCCGCCTCCCTCGTGTCGAGGAGGACCGGACGGCCGCTGATCGGCCCGGCCGCGCGGCGGCTCATTCCCGGCCGTGGATGTGACGGGAGGCCCGCCTACCGGTTGACTGGTCAGTTGTGAGGGCGGCGCGGGTTCGCGTCGAGGGGGCCTCGGCCCACCGCCCTTGCGCTCGCCTCCGCGCTGGGGCTGCTGGCCTTCCCCGCCTCCTCGCCGCCCGCCGCCCTGTTGTTGCTGAGGCCCGCCCCTGGGACGCTCGGTACCTGGCTTGACCATCGTCAGCGACACGCGCTTCCGCTCGTGGTCCACACCCATGACCCAGGCTGTCACGACGTCACCCACGCTCACCACGTCATGAGGGCTCTTGATGTACCGATTGGCGAGCTGGCTGATGTGGACCAAGCCCGAATCCTTCAGGCCGATATCCACGAATGCGCCGAAGTCGACGACGTTCAGCACGGTGCCCTTCAATTCCATGCCCGCCTGGAGGTCCTCGAGCTTGAGCACGCCCTTCTTGAAAATCGGCTTGGGCAGGTCATCGCGAGGGTCGCGGTCAGGTCGTGCCAGGGCATCGAAGATATCGCGCAACGTCGGCTCACCGACCTCGAGCTCGCGCGCCAGGGCCGGCAGATCGGCCTCGTTGAGCTTGGCGTGCAGGGCGGGAAGCTGCTCCTTATCCTTGACGATCTCAGGCGGAAACCCGAGCTTCTCCAGCAACTTGGTGGCGACGCCGTAGCTTTCCGGGTGGATCCAGGTGCGGTCGAACGGGCTGCTGCTGTCGCGGAGCTTGAGGAAGCCCGCGGCCTGTGTGTACGTGGCCGGGCCGACTCCCTCGACCTGCATGAGCTCTTCGCGATTCTGAAACGGCCCCTTCTCCTTGCGGTGCTCGACGATGCGCCGGGCGGTCAACTGATTGAGACCGGAGACATGCCGGAGCAACGGGACGCTCGCGGTATCGAGGTCCACGCCGACAAAGTTGACGCAACTGGAGATGACCGACTCGAGCGATTCCTTGAGCTGCTTGGCATTGACGTCGTGCTGATACAGGCCGACGCCGATGTTTTGGGGCTCAATCTTGACCAGCTCGGACAGCGGATCCTGGAGCCGCCGGCCGATCGAGATGGTGCCTCGGAGCGTCGGATCGAAGTCGGGGAATTCCTCGCGGCCCACGGGGCTGGTCGAGTACACACTGGCGCCCGCTTCGTTGACGATGACATAAGCCATCTGAGCGAGCAGCGTGTCCGCGGGATGCGGCTTTGGCGGAGCCGGTGGCTGCTTGGGGCGTGGTGGCTTCGGCTGGTCCGACTTGCCGCCTGACTTCGCCGGCTTTCCCGCCGCGGCTGGCGAAGGAGCCGGGGCGGGTGTCTCAGCGGGTGTTTCGGGAGCCGGAGCAGTCTCCGCAACGGCCTCCGGCGGCGCGGCGTCGGCTGGCGCTGACTCTGCCGCGGGCGTCTCGATTGCCGGACTCTCGGGAGCGGATTCAGGATTGACGGCAGACGCGGACTCGGATTCGCTGGCTTCAGGAGCCGACGCGGAAGCCTCGGACGTGCCATCAGAAGCAGGGGGTTCGTCCGTCTCCAGAGCGGTCCCCTCTTCCTCTTCGGGCGACCCTCCTGAAACGGGCGGGAGTGACTCTGGCGTCAACTCGGCGGCGTGCTCCTCGACACTCGCCGCTGCAACCGGAGGCGCTTCCGACTCCGCCGGAGCCGGCGCTGCTTCGGTCGGCGGTTCGACGGATTCCGTGGCCGCCGGCGGATTCGCATTGGCCTCGGCTTCGGCGGGTTTGGTTTCGGCGACGTGTTGGGCCGCTTCCGGATTTTGGGAGAACTGCACGCCCTCGGCGATGATCTCGGCGATCAGTTCTTCCGTCTCGCGGCACGCTGTGCCGTTCCCGATTGCGACGACGCCGACCGAGTGCTTGCCGACGAGGTCCTTGAGAAACAGCTTGGATTCCGACCGCCGGTTCTGCGGAGCGTGCGGATGGATCACGCCGTGTTCGAGAAGGTTGCCGTGAGGGTCGAGGACAGCGACCTTGCAACCGGTCCGGAACCCTGGATCGATTGCCAGCACCACCTGTTTCGTGATCGGCGGCTGCAGCAAGAGGCTGCGCAGGTTGCGGGCGAAAACATCGACCGCATGACGTTCCGCCATTTCCGTCAGGTCTCTGCGCACTTCTCGCTCGAGACTGGGAAGCAACAGCCGGTCGAGGGCGTCGATTGACGCAGACCGAAAGATCTCGCTTTGGGGATGGCCTTCGAGCGGCAATTGGCCCAACAGAGCTCCCTCGAGCTCGGGTCGCGAGACTTCCAGCTTGACCTTCAGCGGACCTTCCTTGTCGCCTCGGTTGATCGCGAGCACCCGGTGCGGCGGAATATGTCCGACCGGCTCCGAGTAATTGAAGTAGTCGCGGTACTCCAGCCCCTCGCCTTCGGGAATCTCGGCCTTCGTCGTGACGATCTTGCCGGTGCGCCAGACGACGCGGCGGACCGCGTCGCGCACGTTGGCCATTTCGCTGATCGCCTCCGCGAGGATGTGGCCGACGCCTTCGAGCACCTTCTCAATCGTGTCGAGCTCTTTCTCCGGATTGAGAAACTCCTGCGCGGCGCCGTTCAGGTCGGCTAGCGTCTCGTCGCGGTTCCAGATCCGGAGCGCCAGCGGCTCGAGCCCGCGTTCGCGGGCGTCGGACGCTTTCGTCTTCTTCTTCGGCTTGTACGGTAGGTAAAGGTCCTCGAGCCGCTTGGAGTTGTCGGCGGCCCGAATCGCACTGGCGAGCTCGTCGGTAAGCTTTCCCTGCGCCTCGATCGCCTTGAGGATCGTTTCCTTACGTTCCGCCAGTTCGCGCAGTCTCCCGACGCGCAGTTGGATCTCATGGACCGCAACTTCGTTCAGATTGCCGGTGCGCTCTTTACGGTAGCGCGTGATGAATGGCACCGTGTTGCCCTCGTCGAGCAACTGAACGACGCTCTCCACCTGAACGCGCCGAATTTGCAAATCCTGCGCGATCCGGCCCAGGTCAACCTGAATCGGGGTTTCCATGGAAGCAACACACCTGATTGGTAGTGATTGACGGCGACGACGAGGCGGATTGCGCTATCCGCCGCCGCGAGTGCGAACGCGGTACGTGCGCGCAAAGTTACGCAGTCTGGAATCAGACCGGCCACTCTAGAAAATGCACTCCGGGCTGTCAAGCAATCAATCTTCCGATGGGTACGCCGAAAAGGCTGCTCCCCCAAATAGTTGGAACCCAACCCGGATGCTTCGGGAAAATAGGCAAGTGGGTGTGAATTTATCGGGTTCTGTGCGGGCGTACAGACAGACGCGAATTGACTCGGAGGCGTTCAGCGCCCAAGATGGGGCCCATTCTGCTCGACATGCACATTGGGGCTGGATGAGTGCCGATCTCGCTCGATCCGACGACCTACGAGACCCTTTCGGCCATGATCGCACCGGCCATCTTCCTCACGGCGAACGGGTCGCTGATCATCTCGACGTCCAATCGGATGGCGCGGGTGGTCGATCGCATCCGGGTGCTCAATGACGCGAGCGATCAGTTGTGCCGCGGGACCTCGACTCTGGATTTCGCTCCCGAACGCATGGCGCACATTCACGACCAGCTCGATCGGCTGGTCTCGCGGAGCGACCGCATTCGCTTCGCGTTGGTCGGCCTGTACATGGCGTTTGGCGCGTTTGTGGGAACGAGCCTGGGTCTGGCCGTTGACGTGTGCTTTGCGAACCGACTCGCGGCGTTGCCGACAAGCCTGGCCGTGTTCGGCGTGAGCCTGATGCTGTTCGCGTGCGTGAACCTGGTCCGCGAAGCGCTCGAGGCACTCCGCAGCAATCGCCTGGAGATCCAGTTCTACCGCGCGCTGCACGAGCGCCGGCGTTGCCCTGGTCTGGGTTCAGTCAGCCCGCCACCGACATAGTGAGCCCGACGCGCGTTCTGCGTGAATTGACGCTGAACGAGATACGAACACAGGTGTTCAGCCAAGCTGCCGCTTCCCATTGCCGGCGCGCACCTGACTGCGCTGAGTGACGCTCGCCACCCCGTCACCGAATGCGTTCGTTCTACGGCTCGAACAGGTGTCCGCACCCAAGGGCCGCCCGTGCGGACGGATGAAGAGCCGAGCGTTACAGGCGGGCGTTACGCCAGAAGGTAATCCACTGCGGAGTTCAGCACCACAATGGCAATCATGAAGGCCCAGTAAAGGCTCCTCACAGCTCTCTCCTCCCAATTCGTGTTCCCTGGCTGTTCCATCATCCGACACCCAACCCCCAGCGACGCGACCGTTCCGGTTTGGTCCGGCGATCGCTCAACGCAAATCTAGAACACATTTCCGGCCGTGTCGAATGGGCGGACCGGTCGCTGCCGACACGACCGCTGTCGTGTTGCGTCTGGGAAATGGCGCCGCCATGATCGGGGGCTCATTCCCTAAGAGTTCGGGTCGAAGCGGGGGTCAACATGCATGCAACGTGGTGCCGGAATGTTCGCCTTTACTCCCTGTGCGTTGGCGCGATCCTGGGTTCGGCGGTCCCTTGTTTGGCCCAGCCTCAGGCGCTGGCGATTCATCGAGATAATCCGCATTACTTTGAGTTTCGGGGTAAGCCCGCGTTCTTGATCACATCGGGCGAGCATTATGGCGCTCTCCTTAACCTCGACTTCGAGGCTAAGCCCTATCTCGATGAACTTCAAGCGTGCGGGTTCAACCTCACGCGCGTGTTCTCGGGCACGTACCGCGAAGTACCGGGGTCGTTTGGAATCAAAGAGAACACCCTCGCTCCCTTGCCCGGCCGGTATCTCGCGCCGTGGGCACGAAGCAATCACCCCGGCGCAGCCGATGGGGGCAACAAGTTTGACCTCGACGTGTGGGACCGATCCTACTTCGATCGTCTCAAAGCACTGTGCAAGGAGGCGGGAAAGCGGGGGATCGTCATCGAGTTCGTGCTCTTCTGTCCCTACTATGAGGACAACTTATGGGACGTGAGCCCCTTGAATGCAAAAAACAACGTGAACCACGTCGGCACAATGCCCAGGACGGAAGTTTTCACGCTCAAGCACCCCGATATGGTCGCTCGCCACGAAGCCTTCGTCCGCAAGGTGACTGGCGAGCTTCGTGAGTTCGACAACGTGTTCTACGAGATCTGCAACGAGCCTTATTTCGGGGGCGTGACGCTCGACTGGCAGGCGCGAATCGCCTCGATCATCACAGACGCCGAGGCAGGCGCAGGCCTTAAGCACCTGATCGCGCAGAACATCGCCAACGGTCGGGCTCGGGTCGAAAACCCGAACCGCGCCGTGTCGATCTTCAACTTCCACTACGCGATCCCGCCCGATACTGTCGGTTTGAACTACGACCTGAATCGCGTTCTCGGCGACGACGAGACCGGCTTCAAGGGCAACAGCGACCGGGTCTATCGCACGGAAGGTTGGCAGTTCCTGCTCGCGGGGGGTGGGCTCTACAACAACCTCGACTACTCCTTCACGACCACGCACGAGGATGGCACCGCCGTCGTCAGCGCGCCGACGCCTGGCGGCGGTGGGCCGAATCTCCGTCGACAGCTCACGATCCTCAAGGATTTCCTTTCCCGGTTCGACTACGTCCACATGAGACCCGACACGAGCTTCATCAAAGGCGGCCTTCCCAAAGGTGTGTCGGTCCAGGCGTTGACGGACGCCGGTCGTGCCTATGCGATCTACATCGCTGGCGGCTCGAAGGCGGACTTGGTCGTTGAGCTGCCCGAGGGGAAATACACGGTGGAATGGCTCAGCCCACTGACTGGCAAGGTCGAGAAGACGGGGGGGCTCGACCACAAAGGCGGCCGGACCACGCTCGCGTCCCCGGAATACCAGGAGGATGTCGCGGTTCGCATTACCACCGGGCGTTGAGGGCGATTTCGCCCCTCAATGCGAATGAAAATGGCCGCCGTCCCCGTGGTGGTGATGGTGGGAATGGGCGTCGGTCCCCTCACGGCGCTCGGGGATCGGTGCGGCCGACGCCAGCACGAGGCGGCCGGTTTCGACCCCCTTGGTCCCAATCAGGCTATCGGCCAGCTCTCGGATGATCTTGGCGGGAGCGCGCAACAGGATCACTTCCAGGCACCGGCGGGCGTCGAGGTGGACGTGCGTCGTCGTCACCACGGTATTGAGGTGAAGGTGCTGGAGATCCGTTAGGCGTTCGGCAACTCGCCCGGAATGGTGGTCGTAAATGAGCGTGACAACGCCCATCGCCTCGCTGTCATCATTCGCGACCACGTCCTCGATCAAGGCCGCACGCATCAATCCCCGCACAGCCTCACTGCGATTGGGATAGCGGTGGGACTCGCGGTACGAGTCGAACTTCTGAAGCAGTTCACCGCCGATCGCAACGCTGAACCGGACCAAGGGGTCTTTCACGGGCGCATCCCTCGCGGTTCGAGGATCAGGACATGCGCGGAGGTTGCCGTTTGCAACCTCCGCGGTGCGTGACGGTCATCCAATCTTCGGCATTTCCACCCAGGCGCCGTCCTGCTGCGAGCTTGAGACGGCCGCTTCGACGAACGCCATTCCTGCGACCCCGTCGAGGATTCCCGGATGTTCGAACGGTGTCGGTACTTTCTCGCCTCGGCGCCCGCGAATGGTCCACTCGAGCGTCCGGTGCAGGTTCGCGAGAGCCTCGTGGAACCCTTCGGGGTGGCCGGACGGTAGTCGAAGGTAGGGCTTGATCGAGCCTGGGATGTAGCCGTACTCCGCCCCCTGGCGGTAGAGCCGAAGGGGCTGACCGCCGGCATAGTGTTTCAACACGGTGTGATCGGTGATCGACCATTCCAGGGTGCCCGTCGTGCCGCTTACGCGGAAGCCGTTGTCGTTCTGGGCGCCGATGGTGATTTGCGACGCCGCGACGGTCGCGATTCCGCCGTTGTCGAGCTCGGCCAGGACCGTGAAATCGTCGTCGAGCGCCCGGCCCGGCACGAACGTCTTGAGCCGGCCACGGATTCGGGTTGCCTGCCGGCCGGCGACAAACCGGACGAACTCATACGCGTGGGTGCCGATATCGCCGCCGCAGCCGGAGGCCCCTGCCTTCGCCGGGTCGACGCGCCACGCGGCCTGTTTTTGGCCTTCGCTTTCGAGCTTGGTGGCGAGCCAGCCTTGCGGGTACCAGGCTTCGACCTTGCGAACTTCACCAATCGCCCCGTCGCGAACGAGCTCGCGGGCGAGCATCACCATTGGGAAGCCCGTATAGGTGTAGGCGACGACGAACGGGATGTTGCCAGCGGCGACGGAGGCATGCAAGCGGCGGGCTTCGTCGAGTGTGGTCGTAAGCGGTTTCTCGCAGAGCACGCCGATTTTTGCGGCAGCCGCAGCGTCGGCGGGTCCGAAGTGGGCATCGTTGGGCGTGACGATGGTTACGTAGTCGATCCGCTCGGAAGCCGGCAGCTTGGCCTCCTGCTGCATCATGGTTTGCCAGTCGGGATAGCCGCGTGTAAAGAACAGTTCGCGTGCGGACTCCAGCGACTCGGCCGCGTTGCTCCGCAAGGCGCCGGCGGTGAGTTCGGCGGAGTTGTCGATCAGGATCGCACGGCGGTGCGGGCCCCCGAAAAAGTTGGCCGGCCCGCCGCCTCCGACCATTCCCACACGCATCTTCTGTTGGCTCATCGCGTCGCTTCCCTTTCGTCAGAATCCACAAAGCGGTTGTGCGAGGTCCTCCCGTCGGCCGGTAACGGGTCGCGCTGGGGGATCCTCGGGATGCACACTCGCAGAAGACAAAGCCCAGCCTGTTCGGGGCGCTGAAAGCGTCACTATAGCCCACGGGAGGGCCGTCGCAAGAGTCGAGTTCGGACCGGGGGACGCCGCGACGAAGGCGGCGCCCTCATGGCCCATTCGCCGCCGTTTTTCCGATCAGCGTGTGCATTGGCTCCGTCGCGACGGTGTCAAGGGGGGGCTTTGTGGGGAGGAATACGGTGAAGTGCGTACCCCGCCCCGGCGTGCTCTCGACGGTAATCCGGCCGCCGTG
>DAIDJG010000240.1 GCA_027451445.1 Singulisphaera sp. | reverse complement strand
GTCTTGGCCGTTCGAACGGACCGGGGGCTTCGCCCTGCGGGCTCGACCCCAGCCACCCGTCTTCGGCAGTCGTCTCCTGGAGAAAACACGCGTACATCGACTGATAACCGCATGCAAAAACGATCTCTCCGCAGCCGAGGGACACCGGCCGATTCCCCTCAGGCGCTCTCTTTCTTGCGCTCAGTCGATTTGTGCGGCGTGAGCGGCAGTGGAGGCGTATCGAACAGGTTCTTTTCCTTGCGAACGATCTCAGGCGTGACGACGAATCGCCCTTTTTCTTTCGCCGTTCGGTCCGGAAGCTCGTACATGATGTCGAGCATGACCTCCTCGACGATCGACCGCAGCCCACGCGCACCGGTGTCTTTCGTCTTCGCCCGCTTCGCGATTTCGACGAGTGACTCCGGGGTGAACTCCAGATCGGCCCCTTCCATCTCGAAAAACTTGCGGTACTGCTTCACCAGCGCATTCCGAGGCGCCGTCATGATCTTCACAAGGGCGTCGACATCCAGTGGCATCAACGGGCAGATCACCGGCAAGCGGCCGACAAATTCGGGGATCATCCCGAATTCGAGGATGTCGTCGGACGTGACGCGGTCAAGCAGTGCGCCGAGTTCGTGATTGTGCTCCGATTCCGACTGGCTGCCGAAGCCGATCGTCTTGCGGCCGATGCGCCGGGCGATGATGTTGTCGAGCCCGACGAAGGTGCCACCACAGATGAACAGGATATTCGTCGTGTCCATCTGAATGTATTGCTGCTCAGGATGCTTGCGTCCCCCCTGCGGCGGAACGTTCGCAACCGTCCCTTCCAGCATCTTCAAGAGGGCCTGCTGAACCCCTTCGCCCGAGACGTCGCGCGTGATCGACACGTTGTGGCTCGTCTTGCCGATCTTGTCGATTTCGTCGATGTAGATAATGCCGCGCTGGGCGTTCTCGAGGTCGAAGTCCGCGGCGTGCAAGAGCTTCAGCAGGATATTCTCAACGTCCTCGCCGACGTATCCCGCCTCGGTCAAGGTCGTCGCATCGCCGATGGCGAAGGGGACATTCAGGATCCGCGCGAGGGTCCGCGCCAGCAGCGTCTTACCACAGCCGGTGGGACCGATCAGGAGGATGTTCGATTTGTCGAGCTCGACGTCGGCTTCCGGATCGTCGCCATGCACGAGCCGCTTGTAGTGATTGTGCACCGCGACCGAGAGCACCTTCTTGGCACGATCCTGGTCGATCACATAGGAGTCGAGCTGCTCCTTGATCTCGCGAGGGGTTGGGATGTCCGTGAACAGCGTCTTCGGCACCCCTCGGCGGCGGCGTTCCTGGTCGAGGATCGACTGGCAGAGCTCAATGCACTCGCCGCAAATGTAGACATCGCCTGGACCTTCGACGAGCGGGCCGACATCGCGGTAGCTCTTGCGGCAGAACGAGCAGTAGGCGTTTTTCTTGGTACCACCGGTGGTTCCCGACGGGGAGTTGCCACCGCCACCGCGTTTTCCACCACCCGAACCGCCGCCCGTGATGTCCTTACCCGATGGCATGCCTGATCCCTTTCATCCCTTCAACGGGGGGAGTATCCCGCGCCGGCGCATTCATGCCGGCTCTGCGTCGTTTCGTGTGCCGTCTCTCTCGAAATCGCGGAAACCCGAGAACGGAGGTTGAAGGTTTCGTCCTGATCTCAGGAAGGAAAGGGGGAGAGTCCCGGCGCTTGTCATCCTTGTGCCGCTCGATTCAATCCCCGGAACCCTCGCGGCTCCAAGGACCGTCCCACCGATGCATAACTGAGCCCTTGGTGGCCTCGCAGTCGGTCAACCGTCCCATTCTAAAGTACGTTTCGACTCCGAGCAAGCGAACCGAAAGGAATCTTGACGAGCCGTCGTGACGTGTTTCTTTCAGTCGCCAACCGCGGCATCTTCCGCAGCTCCCGGATGCCGGCATACCCACGAGGCCAGGCGCCGTCCAGCAGACCCAAAGGGATAATCCCCCAGGTGTTCGGGCGACACCCAAAGCGCCTGGACGAAACCCTCGCCCGGTGTCAACGACCCCGACAGCCCAACCGCATTGTAGGCCTCGAGGCGGACGCGATGTTTCGTCACACTGTAGCGCAGGGAATGGACCAGCGGCCCGATTTTTACCGTCACCCCCGTCAAACGGCGTACTCCCTCAGCCAGGTCAACCGATTGGCCGAACGCGCGACCTCCCGGATCGGCACCCGAGCAATGAATCGTCGGGAACTCCCAGAACCCCGCCCAGAGCCCCCCTGCCCCACGCTGAAGGATCAACAGCCGTCCATCGCGCTCGACGAGCGCACACTGCTCGGCGACTTCGAGAGGCGGCGGCTTGAGCGCCATCACGGGGATCGTCTCCTGGAGGCCCAGGCGTCGCGCGTCGCAGTCGCCACTGACCGGACAGAAGAGGCACGAGGGCGTCCGAGGCGTGCAGACGAGAGCCCCCAGCTCCATGAACGCCTGGTTAAAGGTGCCCGGATCCTGGTCCGGAACGAGCCGCTCGGCTGCGTCCCACAGGCGAGCCTGCGAACGGGTACTTTTGATATCCTCGCCCAACGCGATCCAGCGCGCGAGCACGCGCTGGGTGTTTGCTTCAAGGATGGGGGCCCTTTGGTTGAACGCGAACGAGAGAATCGCTCCGGCCATGTACCGGCCGACGCCGGGCAGGGCTCGGAGCGATTCCAGATCATCGGGCAAGCGGCCGCCATGATCGGCCACGATCGCGCGGGCGGCCGCGTGCAGTTGCCGGGCGCGGCGGTAGTAGCCGAGGCCCTCCCACTGCTTGAGGACCTCGGTCTCGTCGGCTTCCGCCAGGGCGGCGACTGTCGGAAACCGCTTCAAAAAGCGTTCGAAATACGGGACCACTGCCGTCACAGTGGTCTGAACGAGCATCATCTCAGAAACGAGGACCCGGTACGGATCGCGATCCGCCCTCCAGGGCAAATCCCGCCCCGCGTCCTGGTACCACTCCACGAGACGACGCCGGATCCGCTCCACCTTCAACGGATCAAGGTCCGGAGCATCCGCCGACATGATCGAGCCAACTCCAAATCGGGAGGATCCTATCCGCAGATGACGCAGATTGACGCAGATAAAAAGAAAGAACTGGGAGAAGTCCGATCAAAGCGGTTTGACTCATTTTCTGAATCTGCGTTCATCGGCGACATCTGCGGATAAACTCTCCCCATTCTACTTCTACGCTGCGCGTTCGCCACTCTTGGTGCTGGTTCGTCCGAGACTGTCGAAGTAGCGTCGGATCGATCCGACGACGTGGGCCTGGGCCTCTTCGGTCAGCTCGGGGTACATGGGCAGCGCGATGGTCTCGCGTGCGGCCGCTTCGGCGATGGGGAAGTCGCCCGGCTCGTGGCCGAGCGAAGAGAAGCAAACCTGGAGGTGCAACGGAATCGGATAATAGATTTCGGTACCCACCCGCTGCGTCGAGAGATAGGCGCGGAGCAGGTCGCGGGCCGATGCGGGGACGCGGATCACGTACTGGTTGTAGACGTGAAAGCACTCGGGCCGCTCGCCCGGTAGCGTGACGCGATCGAGCAGGTCGTGCTCTTCGAACAAGCTCCGGTAGCGCTCCGCCGCCTCGCGCCGGGCGTTGGTCCAGTCGTCGAGGTGCCGGAGCTTGACGCGGAGCACGGCGGCCTGGAGAGCGTCGAGCCGGGAATTGAAACCGACCTCGTGGTGGTGGTACTTCGGCTCCATGCCGTGAACCCGGAGCCGGGCCATGCGCTGAGCGAGCTCCGTGTCGTCGGTGGTGGCCATGCCGGCGTCGCCGAACGCGCCGAGGTTCTTCGACGGATAGAAGCTGAACGCGGCGACCTGGCCGAGTGCGCCGGTGCGCCGACCTTTGTAACGTGCTCCGATCGCCTGGGCGGAGTCCTCGAGGACCGACAGACCGTGCCCGGCCGCAATCGCGTTGATTTCGTCCATGTCGGCGGTCTGGCCGTAAAGGTGGACCGGGATGACGACCTTGGTTCGGGGCGTGATCGCGGCTTCCAGCTTGGACGGATCGATGTTGAACGTCTGAGGATCGATGTCCACGAAGACCGGCCTCGCTCCCGTCCGCCAGATGGCACCTGCGGTTGCGAAGAACGTGTAAGGAGTCGTCACCACCTCGTCGCCGGGCCCGACCTCGAGCGCAAGCAGCGGCAGCAGCAACGCGTCGGAACCCGACGCACACCCCACGCCGTGAGCGGCCTCGCTATAGCGCGCGACCTCAGCTTCGAGACCGGCGACTTCCGGACCCAGAATGAAGTACTGGCTCTCGAGAACGTTCCGGACCACCGTCTCGATCTCCGATCGAATGGTCTGGTACTGCGCCTTCAGGTCGAGAGCAGGTACGGCAGGCGGTTCGGACTGACGACTCATCGAAGATCACTCCCTTGATCCTTCGGTCGGAACAACGCGCGTTCCCCTTCCTTGGAGAACAATCGGACGCAGCACGCTAGTCCTTCGGAATATTTGTGTCAATGGGTATTGCGGGTGCTGCCGACGCGCCCGACAGCATCGTTTTACGCCCTTCGTCGATCACGCAAATTCTCTCTCCCTAACCGTTTCCATCGGAATCTGAGGCAGCCCCCTGCCGCGCGGTCTGGGCGATCCGCGCGACGACGAGCTCGTCGAGAACCGGGTGCGGGCCGAGGGGAGGCCCCAGCAGGACGTCAACCCCTGCATGCTGGGCCCGCAGCGCGTCGCGTGCGGCGGTTAAGTCGCGCGTCAAATGAACGCCGGCAGAAAGGAAGTAAGGGATCATCAGGATTCGGGTTGCGCCCTGAGCCACGCATTGCGCTCCCCCCGCAAGAATGGCCGGCTCCGCGAGTTCGAGGAACGAAGGTTCCACGATCGGGTAGTCGCCACTCGCCCTCAGGCGAGCGGCCAGCGCATGGAGGTCGTCGTTGGCCGAATCCTGGCGGCTCCCGTGCGCGATCAACAGAACAGCCGTCACAGCAGACGATTGCGCCATCAGTCGTCGTCCCGCGTGATCTTGGGTCGAGGCAACACGAAGGCCGCGTGGACGGGTGGTGGCATCGGAGAGCCCGCCCCTTTGACGGCCTTCCAGATGATCTCGTTGAACACGAGGTCGTCCGCCCGGTCTTCGACCTCGAGGTTGAGGCGGAGCGACTTTTCCGCTCCCCAGGCTGTCCGGTCGTTCTTGGCGTTGAGATCAACGCGTGCGGGAAGATGATGGAACGCCTTGAAGTCAGGTTTGCTGGTGAACGCATTCGCCATTGGCCGGGCCGACGCGTCAAACTGGCTCATGGGCTCGAGGCCGAGGCACAGTTCGATCGTCCGCAGCATGGACGACGTACTGTACATCGTCGAGTCGACCGCGTGGCGCTTCACAAACGGGCTAATGACGAGTGCGACCGTGCGATGAGCATCGACGTGGTCCGAACCGTTCTGAGCATCGTCCTCGACGACGAAGATCGCCATCTCCTTCCAGAAACGGCTCTTGCTCAAGCCCTCCACCACCTGTCCAAGCGCCAGGTCATTGTCGCCGACGTAGGCTGTGACCGTTGGCTTTCGTGGTGCCGTACCCGAGGTGTGGTCATTGGGAAGACGGAGCACCATCAGGCGAGGCATTTCGCCCGCCTTCTCGAACTCCGCGACCTCCTCCAGAAACCTCTCGGCACGCTTCACGTCCGGATAATCGAGGTCGTATCCATGGAACTTGGGATCGAAGTGCCCTTGAAGCGTCTTCACTGAGGTCGTGGCCGGATCGTTGGGAGTCGCGCCGTTCTTGATGAATTCGCCGTAGCTCCGATAACTGACGCCCTTCTCCGCGGCCTTGTCCCAAAGGTAGCCACCCGCCGGCCGAGCGATGGCGAAGGCCCCTTCCGAAGGGTAAGGAACCCGCCGGTTACCGCGGTACATGAGCGGCCAGGTCTTCTCGACGTAGTCGGACGCATACGCTCCCATGGTCCATTCGTGCCCGTCAGCGCTGACCTCACCGTCGACGTAGAAGTTATCCAGCAGCACGAACTCGCGAACCAGCGCGTGATGGTTGGGCGTCACGTTCTCCGGGAACAGGCAGAGGCTCGGCTCCCCATTGCCCTCGGGCATGTCGCCAAAAACCTGGTCGTACGTCCGGTTTTCCTTGATGATATAAATGCAATACTTGATCGGAGAGGGTTCGCCCACCTTGGTCGGAATCGGGTTCCCCGGTTCACGGGCCGCGTCGCGGACATTCAGCGGGTTGTCCTTTCGAATCGGGCTGCAAGCGTAAACGGTCTCCGAAAACCCGGCCATTTGCTGAGGCGTCGGCACGGGCAGCACCGAGAGTGTCCCCTGAAACAGCCCCGCAATATACTCCCGGATGCCTTCTCGGCCCCCGGCGAGCGGGTTCGGACCCTCGCGGTTCGCCTTCGACGTCGTGCCCTTTCCATTCGCCACGTAAAGCGTCTTGCCGCCGCGGGCGACGCGGACGCACGTCGGATACCAGCCGGTCGGGATGAACCCGAGCGGCGCGCTCGACCCGGGTTCCGACACGTTCACCACAGCGAGGTTGTTCGTGTTCGCGTTCGCAACAAACAGCACCTTCTCATCATCCGAGAGACTCAGCGAGCTCGGCGTCGACCCGGCCGGAGCCTGCGGGGCGATCGCGGTCCCGATCACTTCGACCGCCTTCCCCTGCTCCGTGTCGAAGACGGAGACCGTGTTCCGGTTTGCGTTCGCCGCGTAGAGGACCTTTCCCTTGTTCGCGAGCAATAGTTCGTTCGGATGCTCCTGTGACTCCCAACGGGCTACGACCGTGCGCTTCGTCGAATCCACGACGGCCACTTCCGCCCGGTTCCAGAGGCTTACGTACAGCCGCTCGCGGCTCTCGTCCCACGCGAGGCCATAAGGGTACGAGTCCGCCTCGAATGCGATCTCGCCCAGCATCCCCCCCTCTTCGGCGTCGAACCGGGAGATGGAGTGTCCCAGCGCATTGGCCGCCCAGAGCGTCTTGCCATCCGCCGACACGACGAGCCCCGCCGGCACACGCGATTTCGCCTGCCCCTTCGGATAGGCGAACTTGCGCTTGTTCGACAACAGTCCGTCGGCATGATCAAAGCGGTAGATCACGTCATCGAACCCACCACCCACGAATAGCCGTTTCCCGTCGCGCGTCCACACGAGCCCCGAGAACGACTCGGGGATCACGAAGCGCCCGAGGGTCTTGTTCGACTTCAGATCGACCGTGAGCACTTCGTGCTCGCCGTAACCCGCGTGAAGGACCGCAAGGATCGGCTCACTCGGGTGCTCGGCCATCAAAACAGGGAAGTCACCGAGCTTGATTTGCCTTCCGGCGGGTTTGAGCGACCAGCCGTTGGGGAGCAACACCGTCCCCGAGCGCATGATGCCGGGCCAGGTCGTTTCATGCCGGGAGTGCGCGGGCTCGTCGGCGAAAAGCGGGCTCGCAGCCGTAGCAAGGAACGCCAAAAGAACGAATGAGAGCCATGGGCGCGTCATGAGGCGAATCCTTGAGGCAGGCGCGTCGTTGGGGGAAGGTGGTGCGAAACGAGGTTAACAACCCCAGTTGGCAGCGACCACCCAGTTCATTGGAATTCACGAAATACTCACGCGTCCACGGAGTCGAGCAGTTCACGTTTCGATCGCCCGTCGCCAGCCCTTCTTTCCCCAATCCCCCCAATCTGCCACCCCTCGTCTCGTATTTGCCAGGCTGCATCCGTCGTTTAGCCGTAACTCATTGTCCTGATTGAACTTCCGAATCGTCGGCCAAATCGCCCATTCGGTAATTCGGAACCCCTTGCCAGCCATGGGGTTCCGAATTACCGAATAAGAGTGCGCACAAGCGCACGTTCGTTTTGAGAGGTCGTTGCAAGGATTTCGGGTGGGGGGCGCCGGTGGTGCGGAGCGAAGTGCAACCGAACGTTTCGTATTGCGAGAGAACCTGCCACCGGGCGGTTCGGCGTGGGTCTCCAGCCTCCGCCGCACATCCGTTCGCACGATTGCCCCAGCGAGCAGCCGTCGCAGCGCGCTCGTT
Source organism: Singulisphaera sp. (assembly GCA_027451445.1). Taxonomy (GTDB): domain Bacteria; phylum Planctomycetota; class Planctomycetia; order Isosphaerales; family Isosphaeraceae; genus DAIDJG01. Next base: position 43,117 of record DAIDJG010000240.1, on the reverse strand, counting down.
CCTTGCGACCTCCTGTCGGCGGCGCGACGGCGGGCCCGGGAGACCCACGCCGAACGACCGATGGTCGTTAAAACGATCTGGCACACGGAATCGCAGCGTCTGGTCCACGAAAAACCCCCCGCAGCAAAAGAAAAACTGTACGCGGTCACGAGATGGTGCGCGATGGGCCTCCCAAAAGGGCGGCGCTCCGGTTGGGGATGCACGCACAACATCCCTATCTATATGCTCCGGGTAACTTGCGAGTTCTTGCGACCCTTGCTCTCAATCCGACGCGGTGTTTTCAGGTGTCTCGCGCGATTTTTTGTTGGCAAGTTTTTCGTCATCGACGACAGTTGTCGCCGAGTCCACATCCGGCCCGGTCCTCAGCCCGTTGATCGCACTCGCGGCCCTGCTCGGCGCATCTCGAACGCGTACTGCGACCGGTTACGTGCGTCCCAGCGTGATTCGACCGGTTGACGGCAAGCGAAAGTGGCAGCAGGCTACCGCACACCAAAACTCTTGGGTCTACAGCGGTTTACAGTCGCGTTGCGCACTCTCGGGAGGGCGAGGCTCCGTCCGAGCCAGCCTTGATCCATGGGCGAGTCTTCGAGCCGATGGATCATCGCGTGCCGCCCGGGGAACCGCGTCATCGCACGCGATGTTCAGAGGACTCGAAGACTCGTCCTCCGAACAAGGCTGGCTCGGACGGAGCCTCGCCCTCCCAAAAATATGCTGGCGCCAAACACAAAATGATGTCGGGGGGTTCGGGTGTGCGCAACGCACGGAAAAACCGCTCTAGGCAACGATCCGATCATCGCTTGATGGGACGATACCAGACGACGTTGTGCGTACTGCCGCCCACAGCGACGACGTCGGGCGTCCCGTCGCCGTCGAGATCACCCCCGCGCAGATCTTGCGCGGCGATGTCGCGGTCGACGACGGTCCGGTTCCACGCTTTGCCGTCGAAGTCGAACATCGAGACTCTGTGATCGGCTCCGCGGTGTCCGGCGAAGATTTCACTATCGCCGTCGCCGTCCACGTCTGCAACCCACAACGCGTGGCCATCCGCGAGCGTGTCGTCGATCACCGTTCGGGCGCCGAAGGTGAGCGACTGCGGTTTGTCGGCGAGGCACACGGACACCTGGGTGCCGTGCCAGGGATCGATGGTCGTCAGGAACTTGCGGCCGTCGCGGAGGCGGCCGACGTGCACCTCGCTCGACCCGCGCTTGGGAGAGGTGCCCGACGCACCAGGGATCAGGTCTGTCGACGACCAGCGGCCGTCGGTCCCGCAGCTCATGCGCGTCACGCCGAGGTTGCTCGCGGCGAGGATATCCGCACGGCCGTCATCATCGAGATCGATCACATCGATCGCGTGCAAGACCGGCGCGGTGCCGGCTTTATCCGCATTGCGAAAGTCGATCGTGTGCTCGTCCATGCGCTGCCTGTAGACGAGCACGGTCGCTCCCTCCTGGTCGAAGCTCGGAGCCTTGGCGGCCGCTCCGAAAATGGGCGCCACGACGAGGTCCAGCTTCTTGTCGCCGTCCACGTCCCCCCAGCGCAGGCGGTGGATGCTGCCAATGTGATCGACGGGTGCAATCGTTGTGGGTAGCTTCCCCGAATCATGTTGCCGGAGCCAGAAGAGATCGCCCTTGGTAGGCTCGGTCATCGCGAAGTTGTATGCAATCGCCACCTGCGCCTTGCCGCGTCCCTCCACATCCGCTGTCGCACTGCTGATGATGCCCGGACTCATTTTCTTTTCCGACAGGACCTCCTTGGTCCACTTCGGGTTCTCGAACCACGCGCACGTCCCTCCGCCGACCGCGATGATGTCGAGCTTCTTGTCGCCGTTCACGTCGGCGACTTCGACCTGATACGCGCCTGGGAAGTTGTTGTCGATCACGATGCGTTCAAACTCGATGCCGACGGCAGATCGGGTATGTGCGGTCGCGAGCAGCAATCCCAGAAGCAAGGCGAATCCGAGGCGATGGACGACGCGAGAATTCATGGTCTGCGAGCCTTTCTCGGTGGCACGTCGAGGGTGCTGAATGGCAGATGGTCAATCAGCGATGGCAGATGCAAAATGACAGATGGTGAAGACGAACGGGCATTTGGCATCTTGCATCTGCCATTTTGCATTGATCATCTGCCATCCTCGTGATCATCCCTTCTCTCCCCATCCCGCTGGCGACCCGGCCGTGTCTTCCGGCTTGACGCGGAGCTGTGAGAGGTCGAAATCCTGTGTCCCTTCGGTCTCCAGGCTCTTGATCCGGTTTTCGAGTTGGACGACGCGCTGTTCGAGCAGGGCGATCCGGGCTTCGGCTTCGTCGGGCCGGCGAGGGCGGGGAACTTCCGGGTAGGCGAGCTGGCGCTGGAGGGCGGAGAAGAGATAAAGCGGGTCGCGACCGCGATTTGCTCGGGCGATCTTCCCTTCCTTTTCACCGAAAAGGATCGGAAACTTGGGCACGAAGTCCGGCTTGAGACGCTGACGCTCGGTGACGAAAAACGAAGACCGAACGTAAATGAGGTCGGCGAAGTCCACATCGCCAAGCCTTGCGCCGAGGGTTGCAATGTAGTCACGCCAGGATTCGTCGTAGAACGGATCGGCCGCCATGGCGGACAACCCTTTCCGATAGCCCAGCCGGTTACGGGAAATGGCCTCAAACTGATAGACGAAGAGTCCGGCCAGCGACGGACCCTCAGCCTTGTACCGTGCCTCACGTTCCAGGATGAGGAGGGCCTGATCCATCGTGAACCGGCTGAGGTCGAGCTCCGCCTGGGTGATCACGTGCGTCTGAAACGCCGAGAAGTAGTGGGCGAGCCGCTCCATCGCGGGCCCGATCAGACCCGTTCCCTTGATCTCGACATGGAGGAACCCGACGGCGAGTGGAAGGCGGGTCGTCGAGAGCAGCTCGTCGCCGATCCCAGCGAGCACCTCTTGCGCGGGCATGCCGTCGAGCACGCGTTCGCGAAACGTCTGGAAGAAGTACGCCTGCTCGATGTATTCCTCGCGCTCGAGCACCGGCATGATGGATGTCTGGCCTCAGCGAACGAAATCGGGAGAACGCTGGGGGTGGCTAAGCCAGCGAGTCCCCAGTCCGAGAGGATTATAACGGGGGTATGGAGTCCACGCACGCCCCCGGCCTCCGCTTGATCGGTTTGGGCAACCGGCTATGATCGGCCCCAACAATGGATGCCTCAAGGGGAGCGAACTCTTGTCGAGGAAACGCGCAATTGCCCTGTTCGTGCCGTATCTCGCGTTCCTGCTGTATATGACCCTCGTCTACCACACCGGGCACCGCGTCCCCGAGGAAGCCCGCTTGCGGCTGATCCCATTTCGCACGATCCGCTACTTCTGGATCCAGGGTGGCTTCACGCTCATCTTTAACAACGTGGGAAATGTGGTCGTGTTCGCGCCTTTGGGCTTCCTGCTGCCGTGGCTCCGAGGCTTGGATCGCCGAACCACCGTCGTGCACGCCGCGCTCGCAGGCGGGGGCCTCAGCCTGTTTATCGAAACGTTTCAATACCGCCTGGAAACGCGTGTGGCCGACATCGACGACGTGCTCTTGAACCTGGTCGGGTCGGTGCTCGGGCTGATCGTGTACGGTGCGTGGAGTCGGCTTCGCCGCGCCCCCAACGAAGAGCGGCCGGCAGACAAGGCGACACCTTGAGCCTGCCAGCCGCTCCTGTGGGCCGGACCGTCATGTTGACCGCCCGTTCCTTATTGCCCCGCCAGTGTCTTCGCCTTCTTCACGAGGTCCAGGAACTCCGTCCGGTACCCCGCGCGGTCGTTCGTGGTGAGCGGCGACGCCAGCTCGAGGATCCCGGCGTACGTCAGTGTCCCCCGGTTATGGGAGTTCCTGAGCAGCATGCCGAAGCCCGCCACGGCGCTCGCGAACTTGAAGTCTTGCGAGGCATCGATGTACTTCAGCCCCTTGTCGACGACGCCGTGCTCGATCTCGCGGCTCGTGTCACCGTCAGGCTTCTTGAAGCGGAGCATGACGCGCAGCGACTTGTCGCTGGGGACCGTCTCCCGCTTCTGGAAGGCAAGGACTTCGGGCTCAGGCTTGGCGTCGCCCGCGGGCGGGACGAGTTCGTAGAGCGCGGTGACGTGGTGCCCTGCGCCGATTTCGCCGGCATCCTTCGTGTCGTCGCGGAAGTCTTCGTTCCGCATCATACGGTTCTCATAGCCGATCAGCCGGTACGCCCCGACCTTCGACGGGTTGAACTCGACCTGGATCTTCACGTCCTTCGCGATCGTGATGAGGGTTGAGCCCATCTCATGGACCAGCACCTTCTCTGCCTCCTGGAGGGAGTCGATGTAGGCGTGGTTGCCGTTCCCCTTGTCGGCGAGCTTCTCCAGCGTGGCGTCCTTGATGTTCCCCATGCCGAAGCCGAGGACGCTCAGGAACACGCCGGTCTTGGCTTTGGCCTCGATCAACGAGGTCAGTTCGTTTTGGTTCGTGATGCCCACGTTGAAGTCGCCGTCGGTGGCAAGGATCACGCGGTTCGTGCCGCCGTTGATGAAGTTGGCCCGGGCCACGTCGTACGCGAGTTGGATCCCCGCACCGCCATTGGTCGAACCCCCGGCCTTGAGATTCTCGAGCGCGTAGAGGATCTCGGCCTTGCGGTAACACGACGTGGACGGAAGCACCATCCCTGAGGCGCCCGCGTAGACGACGATCGCGACTCGGTCGTTCTCGCCCAGATGCTCGACCATCAGCTTGAGCCCCGCCTGGACGAGCGGGAGCTTGTTCGGTTGATCCATCGAGCCGGAGACATCCACCAGCAAAACGAGGTTGCTGGGTGGCCGTTTGTCGACGTCGATCGGACGGCCCTTGAGCCCGATGCGAGCGAGACGGTGTTTCGCGTTCCACGGGCAGCCCGCGACCTCGATGTGGACCGAGAACGGGTCGCTGTCCGAAGGGGGCGGGTCGTCGTAGGGGAAGTAGTTGATCATCTCCTCGACGCGCACCGCGTCGCGAGGCGGGAACTGGCCCATCTTGAGGAAACGCCGGACCTGGGAATAGCTCGCCGTGTCGACGTCGATGGAGAAGGTCGAGAGTGGCTCCTGATCGACCCGAATGAACGCATTCTCGTTGATCTCGGCGAACGCCTCGTCTTGAAGTTGGGGGACCTGTTCGGCCTGTTGATTGGGCTCGGCGAGCTGTTGCTTGAGATCCCGCTCCTTGATTTCGGCTGACTCCTTGCGGGCCAGTAGAGCAAGCTCCTCGAGTTCCTCCTTCGCAGCCGGCTTTGCTCCCGGTTCGGACGGAGCGTTCGCCGCTCCGGCAGGAGAGGACACTGGAGGGGCTTCGGCTGCAGGGGCAGGTGAAGCAGGAAGGACAGACGCGGGAATGATCATGTCATGGAGCCCGTCGACACGATCCTTGGCAAGCTTGTCTTCCGCATAGCGCTTCTTGCCGGACGTGCGCTCGAAGTCCATGGCCTCCTTATCGGAGAGGGTTTTCTGCTTGGAGCGGCCCTCCGCAGCGTCTCTGGCTTTCGAATCCGAGAGGTTAAACGCGACATCACCCGCGATTTGGCCGTTCGGTTGGCCGACCGGCTTGCCAGTCGTGTTCGGCGAATTGGGTTGGCCGCCAGACTGGTTCTGGTTCCGGGCGGGATTGGCATTCTGAGCGTTCTTTTCGCCGTTGGGTCCGTTCTGCGGCTGGTTGCCTTTCTCGCCGTTGGGTCCGTTCTGGGACGCGTTGCCACTTTGGGGATTGTTCGGGCCGTTTGGCCCATTCCCGCGTGGAGAAGCCCCCTGGCTGAGTTGCGCACGGTTGCCGTTTTGAGCACTCGTCGCGCCCTTTGCCCCGAGCGCCCCCGAAACGCCCGTTTCCAAGTTCGAACGGCCATTGGGAGGGATTTGTCCCTGCCCGAGTTCCACCGCCTTGCTGTATCGAGGGCCTGACGCGTTATTTGACCCCCGTGCGCCCCCGCTGTCCGTTTGACCGTCAAGACCGCGAGTCGCTAATTTCCGTTGATACGCATCCGCGCTATCGACCCCAGCGAGCCGATCGGCGGCCCGCGTCTCGCCCTGTGGGAGTAGCGCTAAGTTCTCCTTCTCCGAAACCCGAATGCCCGCCTGCATCTCGCTCCGGGGCAGCAGCGCCACAGTCTCCTTTGAACGTGCGGCATGATCGGGAGAAGCCGGTGCGCCCTTGATCCGTTCTCGGGTCTTCTCCAGGTCCGCAACCGAGACCTTTGATGGCGATTGAGGCGCAGGTGGGACCTTCACCCCTGGAGACGCAGGCGCGGGCTCAACCTTCGCCGGCATCGCGTAACGACGTAGCTGTGGTTCATTGGCTTGCCGTACATCATTAGGATTCTTGAGTCCCTCGCCGTCACCTTTGCCGAGCTTGCGGTAATAGGCCTCGGGCTGCGCCTTGACTTGCGGGACGGTGCCGGGAACGCCGAAGCCTCGGGGAGCTTTCGCTTCAGGAGCGTACGCAAAACCTTCTCGGCTGGCCGATCCCGCCATGCCCGGCCCTTGTCCTCTACCAGCACCCATCCCGCCCAGACCGCCGGCCGGCGCCCCACCGAACGCGGGTCGACGACCACCGCTTGGAACCGCGGCGGCTCCCTGAGTAAAGGGAACGGACGAATCTGGTGTGAAATAGCCGATACCTCCAGACGACGAGCCCACCACGATCGGCGCCTTCAGTCGTTGCCCACCGCTCCCGCCGTTCGGAGCCGCGCTGGAAATTGGCTTTCCCGGGAGCATCGCATTGGAATCAACATCCCTGAAATCAGCCACACCTTTGGACGCGCGTTCGGAGACGGTGGCCGGGAATTCCCCCGAACCCGAGGAGGGCGCAGTCGTGGCCGTTTTCAGTGCTGGCACTGCGGCATCACGCTCACCCCGTCCGTACCTCAAGGACTCCGACTCGAGGCGAGATTGGTCGCTCACACCCCAGCGTTGGGAATTATTCACTTTCGCAAAGCGGGGAAGCGTGGGTTGGTGCGAGCGCTGCCAGAGCGACAGGCCGACCACCACTCCCAGGAAGCTCGCCGCCACCGCGAAATAGGCAAGCGTCGCGACCAGCGACGGCCTGGCGACCTTGGGTTCCAGCAGGCCCTCGAGGGCCTTGCGCTGCGCCGGTGCGAGCCCGGGACTGGGCTCTTGATGGAGGTGCTCGGAGAGCAGCCGGGCCGTCGCGCGGATCTCGTCGATCAACGACTGGCTTTCGGGCGACTCGGCCAACTCCGCCTCGAACGCGGCACGCTCGGCGCCGTCAAGCTCACCGAGGGCGTAGGCGGTCAGCCGGGGATCATCAGGGTCGAGAGACATACACGTGACTCCTTTGGGAGTGAGAGTCGCTCAGGTATGGGCCTGGGCCGGCTGACCGTTCAAGAGCTGGCCGCGGAGGGTTTTGAGTCCGACGTGGATCAGGTAACCGACATTGCTAACGCTGTGCCCGCTGATCCGGCTGATCTCCTGGTAGGAGAACCCGTTCTGGAACTTCAGCCGGATGACCTCCCGCTGGCTGGCGGGAAGGGTTTCGAGCAGGTCGTAGACCCGAGCGGCCGAGTCGCGCTGCTCCACCACCTCCGGCGGCGAAGGCGCGGGGCTCGGGCACTGGAGGACCTGCTCCTCACTCAACCGAGTCATACGATTCTCCTTCCTCAAGATGTCCAGCGCCTTATTGCGGCAAACCGTGAAGAGCCACTCGGCCAGCCGCGGCTCGATCGAGGCGCGATCCTGAACACACAGGCGGAGAAACGTCTCCTGAACGACGTCGCGCGCAGACTCGGCGTCGCCCAGCATCCGGGTTGCGTAGAGGGTCAAGGGCTTTTCGAACCGGTCCACGGCCAGGCGGACCCAGGCCCCACTGTCGGATTGCGGTGTTCCAATCATCGACTCGTCCGGATTCGGGGACGAATTCCCGCTGTTCAGTGAGTAAACGCACGAGCGAGTGGAATCTTAGGAGAATCGCCAGAAAGTTATCGCGCGGAGCTGTATGGCCGTTTGGAATGGTCTCTCATAGCTCACCCGATCGGAAGGCGCTTGGGGGCTTACGCGTTAACTTGGCGCTATGGCCACCCCCGTCGCAACGGCGAATCATATAACTCCCCCCCTTGGGAAGGGGGGGTAGGGGGGGTGGGCCTAAAGCGCCGCCATAGGTTCACTGCTTTGCCTCCGCAACCGCTTCCTTCGTTCGGAATCGGCGTGGCCTTTGGCGTACTCTCGTTTTGAGGACAACGAAGGTTTCTATCATGACGCTTGTCTGCGAGGGCGTTTCGCCGTAGCGCGCGGTTTTGTCTTTGCCAGTCACCGCAGGCCTCGCGCGCAGCGTGAGGTGTCCGATCATTGACCGCTCGTGGCGGAGTCGCACCCATCGGACGGCCTTTGCCTACCCCCCCTTCCCAAGAGGGGGAGTTATATGTTTCTCTGGCGACCCCGAATCCTTAATCCCCTCGGAAATCAGCGGCGAACGCTTTGGGGTTCAAGTCGGCCCCCGTCGCAAATCGTGTCAGCGCGTTCCAGTCCAGAGTCCTCGCAGGCGCAAAGACCTTCTGCTTCATGTAGTCGCCCACCGCCTTCTTGCCGACGTAGCTCGCCTGCGAAGGCGCCACGTTTCCCAGCACCTCCCGGCAGATCGTGTGGTGGACCTGCGCCGCGAAGAGTTCGCCCATCTGGTAGTTATGATAATAGGCCGGTGCGCTCACGATGTGGATCTTGCTCGCGTAGTCCGGCAGGTTGCGGCCCTCGGGATGCTTGATCATCTGGTACTTCTCGACGAGATCCCACCACAGCCGGTTGAGGTCCTGGTCGGGATCTTCGTAGAGGCCTTTCTCGAATCGCAGCATCACCTGGCACCAGCGAGAAAAGATCAGCAGCCGGTTCCGCCGCATCAGCGTGCCGGCTTCATCGAACGCCTTGGGATCGTCGAGTTTGATCCCCATGGCCTGGAGCCAGTCGGCGTCCTTGGAGAACTTCTCGAACATCATCGCCACCCCCTCGGTGGTCAAGATGTGCGCTTCGCCTCGCAACACGTAGGGGACCGTCCGGGGGATGTTCTTGCTGCTGTAGACCGAGTGGCCCAGCTCGTGCAGCATCGTCCCCATCCAGTATTCGTTGGGCACGATGTTCGCGAGGACGCGCACATCACCTTCGCGGTCGATGTCGGTGCAAAACGCGTGCGGGCTTTTGCCGGGCTTCTCGTACAGGTCGCTCCTGGCAAGTACATCATCAATCGGCAGGCCGATACCTGCGTAGAAGTCACGACAGAGCTTGAGGATATCGAGCTTGGCGTACGCGGCGTCGAGGTCGGTCGTGAAGACCGCCGGCGTCTCCTGGAAAAACGGGTCGTGATAGTGCCAGGGCCGCAGTTCGTCGACGGGGATACTAAAGTTCGCCGCCAGCCGCTCGTCGATCACCTTCTTGGCGGCCCGGAAGGGCTCACGGGTCAGCGTATCGAGGTCGTCGAACAGCTTGATGACCTGCTCTTGCGACTGCTCGTTCAGGAAGAGCTGCATGACGTGGTAGTTCTTGAACCCGAGCGCGCGGGCGGTCTCGTTGCGCAGGCGGACGAGGTCCTTGAGATCGGCCTCGACAACCGGTCCAACCCCTTTGCTGGCCTCCCACACCGCCTGGCGCTCGGCCGAATCCTTCGAGCCCTTGAGTACCTTGCGCACTTCACTATCAGTCATCTCGCGACCGTTCACCTTGGCCCGATAGGCATTGAACGCCTTCTCGACCGCGTTCGCCTTGGCCGTGATCTTGCGCAGGAGCGCAGGGTCCACCTGTTTTTCGAGGTACATCAGGTACAGAACGTCGACCTCACGGGCCAGGATTAGGTCGGTGGGCCTCGCGGCTTTCAGCGACTTGAGCTTCTCAAACTGCTCGCGGTCGGCCAGCGCCCCGTCGAGGAGGTTCTGCGCGGCCTCCTTCGTGGCGAAGTCGACGTCCTTTCCCGAAATGTTGGCGTTCCACCAAGCGAGCGACGCCGCGAGCTCCAGGGGGCGGACGGTCTGCTCGTGCTTCTTGATGACCTGACGTGCGAGCTCGTCGTTGGGTCCGTCGGCTCGCGTCTGAGAGGGCAGTGTGGATGAACTCATAATGAACACAGTGGCGCATACGACGAGCGATCGAAAGCCCATAATCCCGCGCTCCTTGAGGGTGGCGGCGTCGAAGTGCGGAGCTCCAGGCGCGACATTGTGCCACCCCGCTACGAGGGAACGCAAGGGCCGTCAAACGGGCACTCCGCGCTCCTCGGTCGAGGCGATCCGTCGCGCCGGCCAGTAGCGGACGGCCACTCCCGAAAGCAGGAAGGCACCACCGATCAGCGTCGCCTTCGTGGGCCGCTCCTGGAGGAAGAGGAACACCCAGATCGGGTTTAGAACCGGCTCCAGCAGCGCGATGAGCGCAGCCTCAGGCGCTCCGATCGTGCGCAGCCCGCGCGCGAAGAGGGCATACGGAATGGCCATTTGAATCGCGCCGAAACCGACCAGGAGGGCGAGCTGTGGCCACGTGGGTGGTGCGGGAAGCGTGCTGTGAGTCGCGGCGGAAGCGCCGGCAATGAACGCCCCGAGCGCCAGAGCGCCGGTCAAGTTCGCCACAGCACTGAGCCAGAGGGGGTCGAAGTCGCGCAGTCCGCGCATCGAAACGGTGACCGCGGCATAGCCCAGGCCGCTCGCCAGGCCCATCGCGATCCCCACCCACTCACCGGACCGCCCGTCGTAGCCGTAACCGACGATGGCACTGATGCCGAGAGTCGCCAGCGCGATCCCGGCCAATGAGCGGCGATCGGGCCGTTCGCCGAGCAGCCAGGCGCTCAGGGGGACGGTCCAGAACACGGAGGTGTATTGCAAAAAGATGGCGTTCGCGGCGGTCGTGCGCTTGATCGAGCCGATGTACACCGCGGTCATGGCGCCGAAAATCAGGCCAAGCGGGATCAAGCCCCGATGAAACCGCCAGCGCTTCCAGGGAACCACCGGCAGCAGCACAAGCCCGGCGAACAGCCCCCGGTAAAACGCGATGGTCAGGCCATCGAGCGCCAGCAGCTTTGTGATAACACCGCTGAGACTCCACAGTCCTGCCGCCGTGAGTACACAACGCCGCCCAAAGGCGGCTGACGAACACTCTGGCTGTTCCAAGTCCCGTCCTCACCCTATCCCATCAGGCCATTGGATCGACGCGAGTTGCGGGCTGACGGTCTCTCCCGCACCCCTCACCCGGCCCTCGTTGAGGGCCGACCTCTCCCACAAGGGGAGAGGTGTTTCTTTCACCGTTGCGACGCTCAAACGCGAAAACGCCCCTCTCCCCTTGCGGGAGAGGGGCGCCGCGCAGCGGCGGGGTGAGGGGTTCGCGCCACCACAGACGTTGTCGCAGATCCGAATGCGTCTCGACCCCTCAACGGATCTTACTGACTCAACGCGGATCTCGGAAGGTGGCGCTTCGTTGCCTTCCGGGGTCCGACAGCCGTAGACTGAAGAAGAGCGGCCGTGTGGTGAGACAGGGAGCGAGGGGATGGAAATCGTGGGATGGCTCGTCCTGGGCGCACTCGCCCTCATTGTCTACCTCATCATCCGGCTCGGCGCCGCGGCCGGCTCCTGGCTCACAGGAGCCCGCTTCAAGGCCTACCGCCAGTTGGCCCTCCGCTATCAAGGGAAATACGAGAGCAGGGGGCTCTCCGACCCACCCACGGTCAGCTTCTCGTACAACGGTTCGAATGTGCGCGTTGGGTTGGCGCCCAACGTGGCGGGGCAGAACCTCGGGCCGAGGACCCGCGTAGTCGCTCGTTTCCGGCAGGGCCTCCCTTTCCGCATGGAGCTCGCGCCCTCCGGCCGGCCCGCGCCGGCGCAGCCGCCGAAAGGTACGCGCCTGATCGGCGTCGGCGATCAGGAGTTTGACCGTGCGTTCGTGGTGCAGGCCAATGACTCGGAGATGGCACGCGAGTTCCTCTCCCCGACGGTGCGCTGGGCGATCGGCAATCTGGAGCGGTTGGGCCCACCCCGGGGGATTCTCATCTCGATCAACCCCGAACGGCTTCTGGTGCAGGTGGATCGGAACCTTGGATTGAATACCGACGCGCTGGCACACGCGGTGCGAGAAGCCCTGGTGATTCATGACGGCCTGCAACTGGGTGTCGCTGCGCGCTTGACGGAAGGTATCGCCATCGTCGCCGCGGGTGCGGCCACGACCGAGGATGCCGGCTTGCCGGTTTGTAAAGTGTGTGGCGAGACCATTGAGGGCCCTTCGGTGCGCTGCGCGTCGTGCAGGACGCCGCATCACGTCGATTGCTGGGAATTCGTGGGGTCGTGCTCGATCTACGGCTGCCAGGGGAAGAAAAGCGTGCCTGCCTGATGCCAAGGGAGGCCAGTCCCGCACACGATTCAGCGTCTTACCTATTTCGGTGACGCCCCAGGGTGGTTATCTTGATGGATGCAGCTCTCGTAATAATCCGTGAAGAATTTCGGGCAAGCCGTTCAATATTGGCCCGCGACCAGCGAATGGGATGCTGAGGAGGTATCCTGACATGTCTTACGGCGGAAATGCCGATCCTACGGGGATCCAGGTCACGTTCTTGGATCAGACGGGGGCCAAGTCGGTCAAGGCGGTTATCGCCTACAGTGTGCCGGTCAGCCGGATTCTCCCGAACATCATCACCAAGATGAACTTGCCCGTCACCAGTCCTGACGGCCAGCCGATGAGCTACTCGCTAGACCACAAAGAAGGCGGCAGGCGGCTCATCGAGAGCAGTACGCTCGTCGAAGCGGGTGTGCGTGATGGCGATCACCTGATCGTTTACCCCGAGGTTGTGGCCGGTCAAAGGTGATGCGAAAGGGATGGGTCGCGCGATGGCCACCTATGAATCCCCGCGCATCCGGCGCTTGCGGTCCGATCACTCGGCCCTCGAGCGCTTGATGGCGGAAAGCTCTGTGCTGAAGTTCCGCGTGCAGAAAGGCGACGGCCGCCTTCCTCCTCAGCACTACATCATCGAATTCCGCGGCAAGAGCCTCGCCCGCGAACGCGGACCGGTCGCGGTGCGGGCTCATCACGAAGTCGAGATCAAGCTTGGCGCATCGTATCCGCGGACGATGCCCGAGATCCGCTGGCTCACGCCCATTTACCATCCGAACATCTCTGAGATTGGCATGGTTTGCCTTGGCGGGTACGGGACACACTGGGTTCCCAGCCTCAACCTCGACGAGCTATGCGGTATGCTCTGGGACATGGCGCGGTTCCACAACTACGACATTCGCAGCCCCTACAATCGCGAAGCCGCGCTCTGGGTGGCTAACCAGAAGAGCTTCCTCTTCCCGCTGGACACGCGACCCTTACGCGATCTCCGTGCGGCGCTCGGACGGGTTGACCCGCCGAAAACGGGGCCCGCCGAGGTCGCTCCCGCGGCCCCCCCTGCTCCACCAAAAGAGACAGGCGCGAAGGCGGCGAAGTACCGGGAGTTCGTCAAGAGCCGTGCGCCCGATTCGGACCGCGAGCGCTCCCACAACCAGCCAGTCTGGGAAGTCGACGATACACCCTCAGCGGATGATGGACTGATCATCCTCGAGGTTGAGGAGAACCCGGTCGAACTGCGCCCTGTACGGCCTCGCCCCGCGCCCGCCGAGGAGATCGTCTTCCTTGACTGACGAGTCCCCCTTGACGTTCCTCGACGAGGGTTCCGGCAACACAGAGACCCCCGAGGAACGGGCCCTCATCATCGACGAAGACGATCGTTACGGCCGCCTGCGCCTCATCCCCTGGTGGCGCCAGGAGCGGCTCAACGCGGCTCGTGTCCTGGTCGTCGGTGCGGGGGCGCTCGGTAACGAGGTGTTGAAGAACCTCGCCCTCCTCGGTGTCGGCACGATCTACGTGATCGACCTCGATAACATCGAGACGTCAAACCTCTCCCGGTCCGTCCTCTTCCGCGCCGAGGACGGCGGCCAGTCGAAGGCCGTCGTCGCCGCGCGGAGGACGCGCGAAATAAACCCGGACGTCGCTGTCATTCCGATGCACGGCGACGTCATCCACGACGTCGGCCTTGGGCTCTTCGCGGAAGTCGATGTGGTCATCGGCTGCCTCGACAATCGCGAGGCGCGGCTCTGGGTGAACCGTCAGTGCTGGAAAACCGGCACGCCGTGGGTAGACGCGGGCATCCAGGAGATCCAGGGGGTCGTGAAGGTATTCCAGCCGCCCGACTCTGCGTGTTACGAATGCGCGATGACGGAGCGGGACTATCAGCTCCTGAATCTTCGCTATTCCTGCCCCCTGCTCCGCCGCGATCAGATCCTGGAAGGGAAGGTGCCGACGGCCCCGACGATCGCCTCGATGATGGCGGCGCTCGAGGTGCAGGAGGCGCTCAAGCTGATTCACGGGCTGCCGGTCGCGGCGGGCTCGGCGCTGGTGTTCAACGGCGTGACGAATCAGTTTTACACAACGAAGCTTCCGCGCCGCGACGAGTGCCTGAGCCACGAGACCTATCCCGAGCCGACGGAATTGCCGATCGGCCACCGTCACACGGTGGGACAGCTTTTCGACGCGGTACGCGACACGCTCGAAGGTCCGTTGAGCCTTGCGCTGGAACGCGATCTGGTGACAGCCATCGTCTGTCCGAAATGCGGCGGCCGCTCCGAGATGATGCGGCCGAGGAGCCGCGTGCGGATGGCGGACGCGGTTTGCGCGTCGTGCGGCGAGGCGGGTCTCCCGGAGACGCTTCACGTGATCGAAGATCCGTCGCCGCTGTCGTCTCGAACGCTGGCGGAGGTCGGTGTCCCGCCTTTTGACATCGTGCGCGTCGATGGCGCTGTGGAATCGGGATTCTTCCTGCTTGCCGCGGACCGTGCAGACCGCGAACGCGGGTGGGGGCTCGGGGTATGACGCCTGGGCGTCATCGATTTGGCTGGATCGGCGCGAAAAAGACCGGGCGATGGGCTGACTTCACGGGTAATCTGAAAGAGAGTCCAAGCCTGGCCCGCCGTTGGCGAACATCTCGAAGAACGGCGAATCGTGGGGACGATGGGGGCGACCTGACTTGAGCGACGAGGAGATGGTCTTCGGCGAGGTCAAGGTCCGCGAGCCGGAACGACGGTGCCGGCCCGATCGCGATCGGCGCTTCGCCTGCATCGCGTACGAAGTACCAGGGCCGCTCGATCTCCCCATTTTCCTCGATCGACAATCGGCCGACGCCATCGAGCGCCACGCCCTGCGCGATACGTCGGTCGAGCTCGGCGGCATCCTGCTCGGGAAGGAATGCCTCGACGAGGAGACGGGCGAGCCCTTTGTGTGGGTAACGAAGTCGCTCGAAGCGAAGCACTACGAAAACACACAGGCAAGTTTCACCTATACGCACGACTCCTGGGAGGAGATCACCCGCGAGCGCGACCGGCTCTATCCCGAGCTCGATATCGTGGGCTGGTACCACACGCATCCCGATTTCGGGATCTTCCTGTCGAGCCACGATCTGTTCATCCACCGGAACTTCTTCGCGCAACCGCTCCAGGTGGCTTACGTTGTTGATCCGATCCGCCAGACGCGCGGGTTCTTTCAGTGGCGCGAGGGACGTGTCGACGCGCTTGGCGGCTTCTTTCTCTCGGCCGACCGGAGCGAACGGATCGCGCTCTCACGACTGGTGAACGATCTGGAAGGCATCCCCAACACCGACGGAGGCGGCAGCGGCCTCTCTCCCCGCTTGGAGGCCGAGCTGATTGCCATGCTCACCCGACCTGCTCAACAGCATGTTCCCATGAATGCCTATGGAATCCAGGCCGCCGCGCTCTTCGGCGTCTTCGGCGCAATGCTCGGCGTGCTCGCGGTCGCCGCTGTCCTGTGGCTCAACAGTTTTTACAAGCAAATGCAGGAGCAGACGCTTGCGCTTCAGGAAATCACGAAGGGCGTGAATCAAAACTCCGCGGCGAACCAATTGATACTGAACACCAAGCTGGCCGACATCAAGGATGGGCCCGACCGGTTCCTCGACCAGTACAAGAAGGTGGTGTCGGAGCGCGAAGTGGCTGAGAAAACGCTCGCAGAGCAGAGGTACGTCAACGAGCTACTCGCCAGGGACGCGAAGGGAATGACCACAGAAATGAAGAAGCTCGAGACGGACGTCAAAGCGCTCCGGAAGAAAGCTGAGGACAATGAGCAGGACGCCAAGGACGTCGCCAGCTACCGGAAACGCGTTGGCAATCTCGAGAGTGAGAACGAAACGCAAGCGGCCAAGATCCAGCAGCTCAGTGTCGCGCTCGACTCGACGGAGGGCCGGCGAGCGCTCGAATTGCTCGAGAAGTACAACCGCACCTGGTGGGTCGCTGCGGCGGGTTGGGTGGTGAGCCTCTTGCTGGTTTTGGGCTTGATCGTCACGTTCGCGAACACAAAAGAACCGGTGAGTGCTGAGCCCCCTCCGGTTGAGAACCCCGAAGGCCCCGCGCCGATACGAATCACCTGACCCGCGAACGTCCACCGAGCCCGAGGGCTACCGGAGCTTTGTTGGGCTTAAAGAGCGG
Organism: Singulisphaera sp.; assembly: GCA_027451445.1. Taxonomy (GTDB): domain Bacteria; phylum Planctomycetota; class Planctomycetia; order Isosphaerales; family Isosphaeraceae; genus DAIDJG01. The sequence goes on along the minus strand of DAIDJG010000240.1, from coordinate 26,686 downwards.
AATTCATGACATGCCACGGTTCTCACCTCTCGCCGCCCTGCTCGTCGTCCTCCTGACCTTCCCGCTCGCGGCGTTCGCCAAAGACACCGACGAACCCGCGCCGGACGAATCGCAGCCGGTTGCGGTCCCTGCAGCGTCGCCCCTCGCGATCCGTTTCTACGTGACTGGTAATTGGATCTGGGTCGCCAATCATATTCTGGACCTGGGAATCCCGGCGCTGCTGCTCTTTACGGGTGCATCGGCGAAAATGCGCAACGCGGTGACACGCAAGGGAAGGCCGTGGTTCTTCGTCATTGCGTTGTATGTGGTTCTTTATCTTGGGATCATGTTTCTGCTCGATTTCCCCATGCACTACTACATGGGATACGTCCGGCCGCATGCCTACGGATTGTCGAACCAGTCGCTGGGGCGCTGGTTCGGAAACTCGCTCAAGGCGCTGGCCGTCTCGACGGTGACCGGGGTGCTTTTTGCGTGGATCCCGTTTGCCCTGATCGCACGCTCGCCGAAGCGGTGGTGGCTCTACCTCACGCTGTTGATCATCCCCTTCCTGTTCGGCGTGATGCTGGTCAAACCGACTTTCGTCGACCCGTTGTTCAACAAGTTCGGACCGATGCAGGACAAGGCGCTGGAGTCCAAGATCCTGGACCTGGCAGCACGAGCGGGGATCGAGGGCAGCCGCGTGTTCGAAGTCGACAAGAGCCGCGATACGAAAACGGTCAACGCCTACGTGACCGGGTTTCTCGGCACCAAACGGATCGTGCTCTGGGACACGCTGATCAAGAAGTTGAACGAGCGAGAACTGCTGTTTGTGATGGGACATGAAATGGGCCACTATGCGCTCGGGCACGTCGTGCGCAGCGTCTTTCTGTCGTCATTCATCGTCCTCGCCAGCCTCTTCTTCGTCGATCGCGCAGGCCACTGGCTGATGGCGCGGACGTCGCGCTTCGGGTTCAACCGGCTCTCGGACGTGGCGTCGGTGCCCTTGATCATGATGCTCATGCACGTGGCGACGCTCGCCCTGATGCCCGTCGTCAACTTCTACAGCCGCCACCAAGAATTTGAGGCCGATCGCTTCGCTCTGGAGCTGACGCACTCGAACCACTCCGGAGCCCTCGCGTTCGTGAAGCTCCAGGAACAGAACCTCAGCAACCCCCGGCCAGGGCTACTGTTCAAAACGTTTCGATCCACACACCCAAGCATCGGCGAGCGCATCGACTTTTGTAACAGCTATCATCCCTGGACAACGGGGGCCCCTCTTGTGTATGGTATGCTGTTCCGTGAATGACGCCAAATGGTTCGGCGGTCCCCAAATGTTGTCCTAACCTCCGAGCTACCTTTGAGTTCGGGAAATGGTTACGGTTCGAGTCTAGAATCTCCCACCCTGACCAGGCCAGCCTCGTCTCAATTTTGCCGATAATCCGTAAGAGATTAAGTGCACCGGGCTGCGACCTTCCTCGCAACCATGCCATCCTGCCCCGCCGTTCGGAAGTCCTCGCGGTTTTCCGACCTGACATCCTTGCCGCACAAAAACACCCGACCTCCCCTGCCCCTCCGCTCGGTCGAGGGGAGTGAGTTTCCGCATAGGAATCCCCAGGAGTGAACCCCAAGATGGTATTGGAAGCCCTGCGCTCGACGGTGAGCCGGCGGCCGGGATGGGTCGTAGTCTGCTGGCTGCTTCTCGCCGCCCTGGTCGGCATACTCGCTCCGGACCTCACGCGGCTTGCGGCCGAGGGGCAAGCGTCGCTGCTTCCGCGCGACGCTGAAAGTCTCCTCGCTGCGGAGATCGTCCGGGACGCCTGGCCCGAACAGTCGTCGGAAGCGACCGCCGTGGTCGCGCTCCACCGGGCCAGCGGGCTGAGTGCGGATGACCATGCGTACGCCGAGCAATTGGCCCGGCGCTTTGAATCGGGCGATCGACCGCCGCCCGTCCTTCGGGTCCTCGGGCCGACTTCCGCGCCGGAGATCGCCGAGCGGCTGTTGAGCAAGGATGGAACGACGCAGCTTCTGGTCGTGCCGCTGTCGGCTTCGTTCGTGGCCCCGGCCACTCATCGGACGGTCGCCTGGCTCGAACGACAGACGGAGTCCGGCGGCATCGTGGCGCCGAAGGGGCTGGACGTTCTCTGGTCGGGTGACGCGGTGATCGGCCGCGACTACATGGCGAATGTCCAGACCTCACTCGATCGGGCTGCGCTGGCGACGGTCGTCCTCCTGATGGGCGTGCTCCTCGTGGTTTATCGCTCCGCGTGGCTGGCGTTGGTGCCGTTGACGACAATCGGGATCAGCCTCGTGATTAGCCGAGGGGTCCTGGCCTGGATGGTGTCGAAGGCCGGCTGGGAGGTTTCACCGCTGGTCGAGCTCTTCCTTGTCGCCCTGTTGTTTGGCAGCGGGACGGACTTCTGCCTGTTCATCTCCTGGCGGTACGGCGAGCACTGGAATCCCCACAACCCCGCCGGCGCGATGCGGCACACGCTACGACGCGCGATGGTCGCCCTTCTGACGACCGCGGGAACGGTGGTGATCGGCCTCTCACTGATGGGAACGACCCGGTTCAAGCTCTTTTCGAGCACCGGTCCGAGCGTCGCGATTGGTCTGGTGATCACGCTCGTGGCGACGTTGACCCTGACCCCGGCGTTGCTGGTCCTGCTCGCGAAGTATCGTCCCCAGGCGTTCGACGGTATCTCCGCGCCTTCGTCCGGATTCTGGCATCGCTTCGGCCGCAAGGCGCTCACGAGACCCGCCCTCACCTGGGCGTTGACGGTCCTGGTCCTGGCTCCTGTAGCGGTGGTCGGCCTGAGAACAACGTTCGTCCAGGACGTGGTCACGGAGTTGCCGGGCCCAACGCTTTCGGCTCGAGGCTTGCGATTGATCTCTGCCAAGTTCGGCCCTGGCATCGTCGCTCCACTCGCTGTGGTCCTGGAGTCGGACGCGGATTTCCGAAAGTCGGAAGGGATCGCGCTGATTGACGACGTGTGCCGAATGCTGGCGCGGCACAAGCGGCTGGTTGAAGTGCGCTCGGCCACGCAACCGCTGGGTAGCCCCGAGCCTCTGCGGCCGGCTCGTATCGCGTCGCGGCTGGCCGCTGTCGACGACGGCTTCGCACAGATGTCCGAAGGAGCCAGCGCACTTCAGAAGGGGCTCAACGAAGGCGCGGGGAAGCTCAGGGCTGCGCTCTGGCTCGAACAGAAGACCGGTCTCAACCTGACCGGGCATGCTGGCGCGAAGACATCGAAAGAGGCGAGCATGCGTGCGCCGAGGATCCCGGCGACCGGACTGCTGGAGGCGTCGCTGGCATTCCTGGGCACGGGTGTCACCTCGCCGGCCAAAGCAGCGTTGCCAGCGCCCTCGGCGTCATCCGATCCGAGCACGGCGAACCCCGACGACGGGCGCGACGCGATGCTCCGCGACCTCACGCGAGCCGCGGAGGGTGCCGGAGAAATCGCGGTAGGCGCCGGGCGTGCACACCGTGAGATGGCCTCAATCCTACGCGATCCGGTCGGACGTCAGGCCCTCGATCGCCTGCTCGTGACGTCCGAAACGGTGAAGGACCACCCTGAGCTCTTACGGAGCTTCGCGGCGTACATCACTCCTGACGGTCACCGGGCCCGCATCGACGTGACCCAGGCGGAACGGGTCTTTTCGGCGGGGGCAATGGACCAGGTTGTCGGCCTGCGGCACAAATTGAGTGAGTTCCTCGACTCGAACGAGGGACCAGCAGTCTCCGTCCGAACGACGGGACCCAACGCTGAGGCCGCGGACATCCGGGCGCTCACACGCGCCGACCAGTTTCAAAGCTGGTTCGTGATTCCGATCGGGGTCTTTCTGGTACTCGTGGTTGCCCTCCGCGACCCGCTAGCGGGCATCAATCTCGTCGCCACGATGCTCCTGACGTACGCTTTCGCGCTGGGCACAACGCATCTCCTCTTCGTCACGGTTCTGGGCGCTGAGGGGATCGATTGGAAGGTGCCGTACTTCCTGTTTGTGCTGCTGGTTGCGGTGGGAGTTGACTACAACGTGTTCCTCATGGATCGGGTCCACCTGGAAACGGTTCGCCACGGCCTGCGGAATGGTCTTCAGCGGGCGATCGGTCAGACGGGCGGCCTGATCACTTCGGCGGCAGCGATCACGGCGTGCAGTTTTGCGTCGTTCCTGTTCAGCCCGCTGGTCTCACTCCGACAGCTTGGCTTCGCCCTCGTCATTGGGATCACGGTTGATGCGTTGCTCGTTCGGCCGCTGCTTGTGCCGTGTGGACACTGGCTGTTGCGGCGTTCTGGAGCAGCGCCGGTGGAAGTACACACTGGGATCACGATCTCACGTCCGGGTCCCCAGTCAGAGTGCGGCCGGCTTCTTACCGTGGCCGATTGACTCGTCGTGAAGACAGGGCCCGCCCCGGTCAGTTCGCGCGTCCGAGGTATTCGCCGGTGCGGGTGTCAACTCGGACAGTCACGCCCGAATCGAGGTGTTCGGGCACCTGGATCGTGTGGCCGGTCGAAAGTGTGGCGGGCTTGGTGCGGCCGGTCGCCGAATTGCCGCGAGTACCTGGCGCGGTGTCGGTGATCAGCAGCTCGACTGTGTCGGGCAGTTCAATCGCAATCACTTCGTCGTCAACGACGAGCGACTCCACCCCTTCCATGTTCTCGGTCATGAACGGCGCGAGCTCGCGCAGGTCGTCGGCCGAGAAGGAGAACTGATTGAAGTCGGCCGAATCCATGAAATGGAAGCCATCGCCGTCTCGGTACAGGAATTGAACCGGCCGGCGCTCGAAACTGGACTCATTGAGCGACTCGGTACCGCGGTACGTTTTTTCGACCCGGTTCTTCGTCTTGAGGTTGCGTGCCTTGATCTTATAAAGCGTCGCGGCCCCGCGCGCGGATGGGGTCTGAACTTGAATATGCTCGATCATGTGCGGAGCGCCATCGATTTCGACGACCATCCGACGCTTGAAATCTTTGGCGGGAACCACGTTGAACCCTCGCTAAGGTCGACCCAGGGGTGCTTTCACGAAACCTCGTGCTCATCATAACGACACCCCCAGGGATGGGTCAAAGCCACCTCTCCCGCGACGTGAACACATCGCAACGACAACAGTGCGCAGGTTGACAACCGGGGCCGACGTGGATACTCTATGTTGTTGGAGCATAACCTCTTGAGCGCCCGCACGGTGGGACTATGCCGGATCATGGACCGCGCATCGGTGTGATGCAGCTCGAGCACTGTCAAGACGTGCTCGGTTATCGGTTTCGTGATCCCACGTTCCTACGGGAAGCACTCACCCACGCTTCCAGCGCAAACCATCGGCTCTCCTCCAACGAGCGTCTCGAATTCCTGGGCGACGCCATCCTCGGCGCGATCGTTTGCGAACTGCTGTTTCGCAAGTTCCCCGAGTATCAGGAGGGCGAGATGACCCGTATCAAATCGGTCGTCGTCTCGCGACAGACCTGTGCCAAGATCTCAGCAAAACTCGGCTTTGACGAGTTTTTGCTTCTCGGCAAGGGGATGGGCTCGAGCGACGGACCTCCTTCATCCGTGCTGGCGGACGTGTTCGAGAGCTTGATTGGCGCAATCTATCTCGACGGCGGCATGGAGGCAGCGAAGAGGTTCATCCTGAAGCATATCGAAACCGAGGTCGACGCAACCGTTGACGGCCACGGGGGCGTGAACTACAAGAGCAACCTTCAGCAGGTCGCCCAGCGCCAGTTTGGCGAAACCCCGACGTACACGCTCCTGGACGAGAAGGGGCCCGACCACTCGAAGTGCTTCAAGATCGCCGCCCAGATCGGCCGTCACGGTTACGCTCCTGCTTGGGGCCGCAACAAGAAGGAAGCCGAGCAGCGGGCGGCCATGAACGCCCTGAGCCAACTCGCCGGCGACGCAGTTCCGTATGCCTCGGACTAGCCATCGGAATCAAGCGCCCAGACCAGACTCCAGTTCTTACCGGCGTTATCCAGGCGCCCGAGCAAGGGTCATCAGATCGTCCGCACGCAGATGGGTCTGGATCCACGACGCGAATCTTCGACGCGCGGCCCGAGTCACGGCTTGTTCTCGTGATCGGCGCCCGCTAAAGTCGCGAGGAACGAATGCCTCGGAACGGCAAGGCATTCGCCCATCCCGGTCGTTTCCCCAACGGAACTCGACCCCCGAGTACGGGCGAATGCGCCCCTCGGTCGATTCAAGCATTCACTTAATACGCCGCTTCGCTCGCCTTTCAATTCACGCTTGGATCACTCGCCGAGTGAGGGTTATGTGAATAATTCGTTGGTGGTTGACCTAGGGATTGGCCCAGGAGTCTGGCTGTTCCTTTCCCTGCTTTGTTGTCTGACGATCTTTTTCAAGTTCAACAGATTCTGGAGCATGCGCAATCTCGACCTACTGCTCTTGTTTGCGCTTGCGCCCGGGATGTTGTGGCTAGTCGGCGGCAATCCTCAGCCCTGGAACGCGTTCGTGTTGCTGTTCGTGGGATCGGCTTTCTTGTTGGCACGCTGTTTGGCCGACCTGGCGCGTACTCGCCTGCCGCTTTTGGAGCCAAATCTCTCGCTGGCCGGGCTGGTTTGCCTCGCGATTGGCGTGCTTGGCCTGCTCCTGGCCGAGACGATCAGCTTGCCGCTGAGCGAGGTTCCGATGCGGAATCCTGCGGAACCCGTCGAGCGCGACGACCCGCCCCCAGCCGGAACCGAGGGAGCCAATGCACCAATCACCAAGATGCTCAGCCACACCCCCCTGCCCCGCGCTCTCCGCCCGAACCCGCCCCAAGAAATCCTGAAACGCGTTCTTGCCAGTCTCATGCATCTCGGCCTCGTCGCGGCCCTCATCGCGGTGGGCTGGCGGCTCTTCGACCGGCCGGTCGCGGGCCTGGCCGCAGCGACGTGCTATCTGCTCTTGCCCTACACTCGGATCGCGCTCGTGGATACCGGCCAGCTCGTGCCCGCCGCACTGATCGTGACCGCGGTGCTGCTCTACACCCGTCCGCTGGTGACCGGTCTGCTGATCGGGGTGGCTGCGGGCTGGATGCCCGCCTGTATCGGTTTGCTTCCGCTCTGGGCCGGCTTTTATTGGAATCGAGGCGCGCTGCGGTTTCTCGCCGTGGGCCTCGCCGTGGTTTTCGTGTGCGGACTTCTCGCCTGGACTATCCCCGACCTTGCCGTGTGGGCTCGAGCCCTGGGTGCCCGCAGCCTCCGTGAGGCGGGTCTCTGGCCGAACGTCGAAAGCCCAACGACCGGAAGCTTCTGGTCGCGAATCGATGGGAGCTACCGAACCCCCGTCTTGATCCTCTACCTGGCGCTCGTAGTCATCGTCTCGATCTGGCCTACCGAAAAGAACGTCGGCGATTTGATTGCGCTCTCCGCTGCGCTACTGGTCGCGAGCCAATTCTGGTATCTCGGCAAGGGCGGAACACTCGTGGTGCTCTACCTTCCTCTTGTCATCCTCCTGATCTTCCGGCCCAATCTCGCCTCGAAGCGACCGTTGCAACTCCCAAAAAAAAGTGAGACCGTCCGGCGCTCGTTGTTCCCCGTGCGCTAATCCGTCTCGTACCGGGGTCCTATTGTGCCCCGGTGCTCTCCCGCGCACAATCAAACCCGTCTCGACGGCACGGCCGAGTTGCGCTCGTCCGGCGATCCTGCGCCTGACCGCTTCATCCGGAGATCTAATCGCACCATGGAACTGACTTACGACACAATCGCCAAGCGCATCGATCATTCGCTCCTCGGGCCGACTCTGACCGACGCCGAACTTGACGCCGGCTGCGCGATCGCCGCGAAGTACGGCGTCGCGAGCGTATGCATCAAGCCTTTTTCGGTTGCGCGTGCCGCGGAATTGTTGAGAAACACGGGCGTGCTTGTGGGAACCACGATCGGCTTTCCGCATGGCGGTCATGCGACGAGTATCAAGGTCGCTGAGGCCGAACAGGCCATCAATGACGGAGCCATTGAACTCGACATGGTGATCAACATCGGTCAGGCGATCAGCGGGCGCTGGGATGCAGTTCGGAGCGACATCGCACGCGTCACCAAAGCGGCTCACGATCGAGGCGCCGTCGTGAAGGTGATCTTTGAGAACTGCTATCTCAACGAGGCACAAAAGATTCGGCTCTGCGAGATCTGCGGCGAGGTCGGCGCGGACTACGTAAAGACCTCAACAGGCTACGGCAGCGGCGGAGCCACTCACGACGACCTCGTCTTGATGCGCAAACATTCTCCCCCTTCGGTCAAACTCAAAGCGGCTGGAGGCATTCGGACGCTCGACGCGGCTATCGCAGTCGTCGAACTCGGGTGCGACCGATTCGGCGCGAGCAAGACGGCGGAAATCCTCGACGACCTGAGGAATCGACTCGGCGGTCGACATTTCACGTGAAACGGACGACCGATATACCAGCCGCGGCGCTCGGTGTCCAGGGGCGGTACAACGCGAGAGCATAGCCGCGCTGATCACCCTAAGTGCGAATCGCTTCTTTTGTACCCACTGCTGAGGTCGTGGCTTGAACCCCGGAGTGGAACGTTGCGGACGTTGATTCCGTCATTTGCGCGGTTCGGATTTCTCAATCCATTCAACGCGGTCGGGGTATCCGACGACGAGGACGTCGCAGAGGCCGAGGAATAATCCGTGGTCGAACACTCCCACCACACACTGGAGACGGCAATTGAGCTCTTCAGGATCAACGACGGACGGGAAACGGCAATCGATAATCCCGTTGCCGCCGTCGGTCAGATAGTCAGCGCCGTCGGCCTGCTTTCGAATCGACGTCGAGGCCCCAAGGGCTTGCAACCGACGTTCCGTATGCCTGAGGCCGATGGCGCTTGCCTCGACGGGAATCGGCATCTTTGTACCCAAAGACTCAACGCGCTTCTCTGGAGTGATCATCGTCACGCGCTTACGCGCTGACGACGCCACAATTTTCTCGCGCAGGAGTGCCCCGCCGTGCCCCTTCAGCAAGCGAAAACACGGGTCGACCTCGTCGGCCCCGTCGAGGCTCAGATCGAGCGAGTCGACATCGTCCAGCTCGCGCAGCGGGATTCGGAGGGAGTTCGCAAGTTCGGCAGTCGCGACGCTGGTGGGGACCGCGACGATACGCAGTCCTTCGTCGCTCACGCGCTTACCCAACGCGATCACCATTTCGGCTGCCGTCGTCCCGCTGCCGAGACCGACCGCCATGCCGCTCTCAACCAGAGCCGCCGCAGCTTCGGCGACCCGGCGTTTTGCGGGGTCGTGCTGAGTCATCGGAGGGTGAGCACCCCATACCACGAAGTGAAAGAGGAGCCGAGCACGTCACGGCTTCCGGCAGAATCGGGGCGACCAGATTCGAACTGGTGACCTCCTGCTCCCAAGGCAGGCGCGCTAACCAGGCTGCGCTACGCCCCGCGACGGTTTGTTCCAGGCATCGTATGTTGCATGCGGGTGGGCGGTCAAGGTCGGCTGGCGGTTCCGCTTCGTTTCTGTGCCGGCGGCATCATCCGGGACAGTCGGTCAATCAGCAGGCGAGCGTCCACCGGCTTTGAATAGACCGCGGCAAACGAGCCTTCGAGCTTGGCCCGCGTTCGCTCATCCAGGGTCTCCCCTGTGACCAAAATCAGCGGAATCGAGGGGAACCTCATCGCGAGCCAGCGCGCGAGCCCGTGTCCATCCAGGTTCGGCATCGCCAGGTCCGTGACGACGACTTTTGGAGCCTTGAGATCACACAACCGAATGGCGTCGCTCGAGGAGGTCGCCGTGAGACACGTAAACCCCTCCTGCTCGATGATCGCCTTCAGAGTGCGAAGCGATGGGCTGTGGTCATCGACCAATAGCACGTAAGAGGTCGACGGAACTGGTGTCGTCGAGAAAACCCCTGGAGTCAGGCTCAACATAGAATGGTCTCACTGAGTGTTGCCAAAGCGGACCGGCCAGCGCAGCCGAAGGTGAAACCCATCGGTCGACGTGCAGGCGAGGGTCCCTCCATGCGCAGCCAGCACTCTGGCGAGTAAAGGCAGCGACAACCCGACCGCCATCCCATCGAGAACTCGACAGGAGGACGAGCGGCAGCACGGATCCGTTTCGATCCAATCGACGCGAACGCATTCGTCTTCTTCACCGTAATTGAGCGTCACCAACCGGCCCGGATGTGCCACCTCACTTCGCCACTTTACGAAGGCGTCGAGCGCGGGCTTCAGGCGTGTGGGATCAAATGAACAGATGGGTGAACTTGCGGGTGCCACCACTTGCAGCGTGAGGCCGCGATCCTCGAGTGCGCGCTTCCAGGCCGGGATCGCCTCATCGAGGAGCAACCCAATCGGGAGCGTAACGGGAATCAGTGGCATCGGGCGGTAGATCTGCTGTAGAAAGTCGAACTGACGTTCAACGTCGCAATAGAGCCGTTCGAGCTCGCTCCACGGCTCGAGATCATCGGCCGTTCCTGACCGGCCCGCAAGATACAGGCTCAACTTTAAGCTGTTCAGGTCATTACGACACTCGTGGCAGTAGGAACTCAGGATCTCGTGGAGCCTGGCCCGCCGCGCGGGGTCGGTCGCGAAGAGTAGCCACAATTCCGGGTGCATGACCGAATCAAGTGTTTCCGCCGGATCGACAAGCATCAAGGCTCATCCTCTTCGACTTTCGAGCACAACCTCGTCGAAGCCGCCGGGCCGCTTTGCCCGGTTCGTCTCCGTTTCGCGCCAAGATGGGTACCCTCAAAGCAAACTCTGGGCCATTTCTCCTCCACTTGATCGTTTCACCAACTCGCGCTTGCGGGGGAAAGGGTTTGCGCATCCGGCACGAGAAACCATGGAGCACGATCTGGGAGCGCGGTTTCTCGTATTGTGGAGTGACTCCCTAGAAATGGGAAGCCGAGTCACGATTCACGAGCTACGCGCCGAGAGTTAATGATCGGATGTATATTCTGCATCGTTGGTGCGGTGAATCCGCTACGAATGACGAACCCGCGGGCCAATGGAGCGATGCTCCGACCCGCGGGTTCGATCGATTCGGCCCGTTCGAATGAGACGTAGACTCTATGCCTGAATCAGCCGAGTCAAGCGTTCAAACTCATCCTGAGAGTTGAAATCGATCACGATTTGCCCGCGATCCTTGGCTTTGACACGAATCAGAACAGAGGTTCCGAAACGCTCCGTGAGGGCGCGCTCGACTTCGATCATGTGAGGTGCCCGGCCCCCCGCGGGTGTCGCATCCGGATGAGCGGGATCTTTCCGAATCCGGGCTCGGGGCGGAGTCGGCTCGCCGGTTGCAACGAGAGCCTCCGTTTGGCGTACGGAAAGGTTCTCCGTAATCACCCGGACCGAGGCGGCGCGCTGCTGTTCCGAGTCGGCAAGGCCCAGGATGGCTCGGGCGTGTCCCTGCGTGATCTTCTTGGAGCGAACGGCGTCTTGTACCTCGTCGGGAAGGTCGAGCAGGCGGATAAGGTTTGACACCGTTGAGCGGTCCAAACCAAGCCGGCCGGCTAACTCCTCTTGGGTCCCGCCGTAGCGATTGAGGTAATCGCGAAATGCGCTCGCTTTCTCCAGGGCGTTCAGGTCCTCGCGCTGGAGGTTTTCGACCATCGCGAGCTCGTTGACTCGCTGGTCGTCGAGCTCCATGACGCGCGCGGGCACCTCGTGCAGCCGAGCCTCGATGCTGGCGCGCAGGCGCCTTTCGCCAGCAATGAGCTGGTAACGATCGCCCACCATCCGAACGAGGATCGGCTGAAGCATGCCGTGCTGTCGTAGCGAGTCCGCCAGTGCGGAGATCTCAGCGGGATCGAACTCACGCCTCGGCTGGAACGGGTTGGGATCGACCTGATCGACCGCGATGTGCAGCAGGTCTCCCGTGTCGAGCGAGCTCGGCTCGTACCCGCCTTCCTCGCGCCCGAGCAGTGCCTCGAGCCCGCGTCCCAGTCGTCGCTTGCTTGCGCTACTCACGGTCCATGACCTCCATGACAAGTTCCGCGTAAGCCCAGGCTCCCCGGGCTCGAGGGGCGTAGTCGAGCACACTCACGCCGTGGCTCGGCGCTTCGCTAATGTGAACGTCTCGGGGGATCACCGTCTCGAATACGGTGTCGTCGAAATAGCCTCGAACTTCATTCGCGACTTCATTCGCGAGTTCGAGTTGGGGATCGAACATCGTCAGCACCAGACCGCCGATCTCGAGCCGGTGATTGTCGCGGGCCTTGGTTTGGCGGGCGAGGTCGATGATCTGTGACAGCCCTTCCATCGCAAAGTATTCACATTGAATCGGTATGTAGACCTCTGCCGAGGCGCCGAGCGCGGCGCGTGTGAGCTGGCCGAGTGAAGGCGGACAGTCGATGAACACGAAGTCGTAGCCAGAGAGCTCGTGCGCGAGTTGCTCTCGCAGTTGCGATGCCCGCTGCCGGTTCGAAGCAGACAGAGCATCGGCATCGGCAAGGCTCAAGGAACCCGGAAGGACATGCAGACCGAGTTGTACGGTCTCGACCACAGACTGCGCAAGCGGCCGGCCGGCAACTAACGGATGCCGGTCGGCGGGCTCGACTCCGAGCCCGCTCGTCGCGTTGCACTGAGGGTCGACGTCGATCACCAACGACGTCCGGCCCGCTTTCGCGAGCCCGGCGGCCACGTTGATGGCGGTGGTTGTCTTGCCGACGCCACCTTTTTGATTGGCCACGCTGATAATTTTGGCCATGGACGACGCGCTCCGCCCGAACACGTCCGAGTTCCGCGTCCAGCAGGCCGCATACCGAACCACGACGGCATCCCTGCCAGAACCTTCGAGACTCGCGTGAAGTGCACCTCGATGAGCCGGGGAATGGTAGCCGGCGAAGCCGTAGCTGTAAAGCTCAGGTTTCCCCCAACGCGCTCCTACTCGAACCGCCACTCACGACTGTCGCCAATGCGATGCTTCCGCTTCTAGCGCCTTGCTGTATTCGACCTCGAACTGCGCGGAATCGTCCAGTTTTCGTAGCCGGGCCGGCACACTCGCGCGTTGCTTCGCGCAATACTCGCGAATCTCTGTGAGGCTAGGCAGCGCAGCCACAAGCCGACCGTCTTTGAGAACGGGCACGAGAAGGGGATCACCGTCCATCGGCTCGTCGGCTCGCGTGACGACGTCGCGAACGATGATCCCGTGTTCGTCCAGCGTTCGACGAATCTGCTTCGCCATGGGATAGGTTTTCTTCCCCGGACTTAGTTTCATGCAGCCGGCGCCGTCGATTTCGACGAGCTTGTAAACCATAGCAATCGCTGGCGCATCACGACTGGTGATGAGCTCTGTACCCACGCCAAAGGCATCGATCGGTGCGCCGTCCGCCAGCAGCCGGCGAATTGCGTGCTCCTCGAGATCACCGGAAGCAAAGATTCGTACGGAACTCAGTCCGTGTTCGTCGAGGTAGGATCGCGCCGCGCGGCTGAGCGTAAGCAAATCGCCGCTGTCCAACCGAACGGCGCTCACCGCAGGCTCGATCGCGGAGGCGCGCGTCACGCCCTTCAAAGTGTCGTAAGTATCAACGAGAAGCGTCGCATGGTTCGGGAATACGCGCGCGAACGACGTGAACGCGTCATGCTCAGTGGGGAACGATTGCACCCAGGAATGGGCCATCGTCCCCGCCAGCGGAATCCCGAGTTTCAGTCCTGCCTCAACGTTGCTCGTTCCGTCGAAGCCAGCCAGGTACGATGCGCGTGCTCCGACTAATCCCGCGTACGGGCCGTGTGAACGACGGGCACCAAAATCATACAGAGGCCGGCCCGACGCAGCTTCAACGACGCGCGCCGCCTTGCTCGCGACGAGCGTCGGATAACTCAGTGATGCGAGCAAGTACGTCTCGACCCACTGCGCCTGTGCGAGTGGTGCACGTACGCGGACAAGGGGTTCCCCCGCAAATACAACGGTTCCTTCAGGCACGGACCACAAATCGCCCTCGAATCGAAGCGCCGCCAGCCAATCAAAAAACGTCGGGGCGACGGCGCCGAAGATCGGTAAAGCTTTGAGAGCGTTGATGTGCTCTTCGGAGAATGCAAGGCGGAGCAAATCCCCAACAGCCTGTTCGAGCCCCGCGAATATCAGGTATGAGCGCCCATTGGGAAGGCGCCGAACGAACAACTCGAACGTCGCGTTCTTGTGCTCCATCTGGTGAGCACGATAACCTGCCATCATCGTGATCTGATAAAGATCCGTCACGGCGCCGAGAGCATTCGGGTCCGGCCAGAGCGAAATTGGTGTCTTCGGATTCATGAGGCGTCCTATAAGCCTTCGCTCGTCCGCGCAGGGCTCAGCGCGGAGCGAGCACCCAGATCGACTCCGCCCTTCGCGGATGCGCAGAGGAAGCGGCCGCCGGATTGACATCCAGAAGCGTCACTGGATCAAGCGTATCGTCGAACCGTTGCCGGATCTCCCAACGCGTTTCGAGTCTCCTGAGGGCATCCGCAACATCGCCATCCTGACGTAGGATGGCGCTATCCACGAGGGCGAGTTCATCCCTTCGCGGGCGACGCCGCAGGGAATCGATACCCGACTCGAGGCCAACCGGACATCGTGCCAGCTCCAGGTAGAACACGAGCGGGCGGCGGGCAAGGACGAGCGCGGTCGTTCCGTCCGCCGGCGGGTGGTCTTTTATGAAGGCGAAGGCGATGCTCCGCAGCGAGGCCTCAGGCGCGAGTACCCATCCGGTTGGGAATGAATGCGGACGCACCGCCGCAGTATAAATCGCAGCGGCGAGTATCGCCGCACCAACGGGAGCGACGGTGCGTGGATCGGTCAAGAAATCACGCAAGGCGATTATTCCGGATTCCTGGCGGGTGGCCGCTCGCTGCAATCGCATGACCGATCCTGAGATCAGAATCCATCCAAGAGCATGAAGGGGAAGCCAAAGACGAGCGTACGGATGATACAACGGCGTCATCATGGACAGCAGAAGCCAGCCGACAGCAATGCTTCGCGCTTGGGCGTTACCTGACCACATCGCCGAGGGGAACACGATCAGACTGGCCCACCAAGTAAAGTTGGGAAGCACCAGGAATAGCGCCGCTCCCAGAAAATACGTGGCTACGACATTTGCCGAAAGAAACCGCCGTTTTGCGCATTCTTGGTTTAGCGCCGCGCTCCCCCACCATGCGACTGACCACGCGAGCAGGGGAAAGACCGGACCGCCTCCGAGCGCGGATTCTTGTCTCAATTGCACATCGCAGTATGCGATCCAAGTTCCGAAACTTCCGAGGTAATTGCGATGGTGGCGTACAAGCGCTGCATAGCCACCGTGATGCTCCACGAACTGAATCCACGGCGTGTAGAGGATGAGCGCAATGAGTGCCGCACACGCGCCCCATCCAAACGTGAGCCTGAGCGACCGCGACCGACGAGACTCGGCAGATCGCGCGACGTCAAGCATCGCGGTCGCGAAAACCACGACTCCGGCGAGCCACCCGTTGTATTTGAAGTGTTGCGCAAGGCCTACACTCACGCCCATGACAACGGCTCGTCGGAAGCCGGGCGATTCGAGAAAGCGTGCGCCCGCAATCAACGCGGTGAGCCAGGTCAGAAGAAACGGCGCGTCAGTGAGGGCCTTCCGGGAGAACGCGATATGGAAAAGTGAGAACGCGGCGAACGCCGCCGCGACGACTCCACCGCCAGTGCCCCACGCGCGTCTGGCAACGCAGCCTGCCACCGGAATCGTCGCGATCCCACAAAGCACCGGAATAAGGATGGCCGAGGTGTCCGCGAGACCGAAGACGGCGTACGCAATTCCGATGAGGAACGGGAGGCCAGGCGGAGCGTACGGGATCAAGCCGGGATCGAGCGCCGCAAAGCCGCGTGACGAAAAAATCCAGGCGCCCGACAAAGCATAGATGCCTTCGTCGAAGTGAGTCAGATTGATTCGGCCCAACGCCCACACGCGCAGGACTGCCCCCACAACCGTGACGATTGCGATGAGAAGCCCTTCCGATCGAGCGTATTGACCTGCCGTTTTCATGTTCGCTAATCCTAGCCGCTCAGCCTCGGTATCGCACGCACTCGTCCATGAAAAACCGTGCGGTTCCACGTGAAACCCCACACGGTTGACGGTGCGTCGCAAGACGCCGTACTCTCACGGAATCGCAGTGGTGCGATTCTGAACGAAGCATCACACTGCCAACCCGGTCAACGTTGCTCCCGCGAAAGGCCGTGCCATGGTCGCCCTCTTTAAAGACATGCGAATGCTCGACCATGTCCCCCCTCGGGGCCACCCCGAAAAACCCGAACGCCTGCAGGCGATCCTCCGTCAGCTCGAACGCACCGGCCAGTTACAAGCCTGTTCCGTGGGAAAGGTCCGCGAGGCAACGAAGGAGGAACTCGCCAGAGTGCATGAGCCGTTCTTCATCGACCAGGTCGTGGCATTTGAATCTGGTGGCGGGGGCTTGATTGAGGCGGACACGTGGGTCGGTCCCGGTTCAACCCAGGCGGCGCTGCTCGCAGCCGGATCGGCCATCGAGGCTGTCGAATCCGTCGTCAAGGGTACGGATCGAAGAGCAATGTGCCTCGTGCGACCTCCGGGGCACCACGCCCGTCCCGCGGAGCCGATGGGGTTCTGCCTGTTCGACAATATCGCCGTTGCCGCCGCACACGCTCGTGACCACCTCGAAATAGGGCGAATTCTTATTTTGGACTTTGACGTTCACCACGGCAACGGGACGCAGGAAATCTTCTACGAGGACGAACGCGTCGGCTTCCTCTCGATCCACCGCTACCCGTTCTACCCCGGAACCGGCGCAAAGAATGAGACCGGCTCCGGAAACGGACTCGGCGGCACGTTGAACGTTCCCCTGCCCTTTGGCGTCAGCCGCGACGCCTACCTGTCAGCGTTTCGCGCCGGTCTCGAAAAACTTGCGGACAGACTTAAACCGGAAATCGTTCTCGTTAGCGCAGGATTTGATGCACACGCCGAAGACCCGGTCGGCAACCTCGGCCTTGAGACCGAGGATTTTGTCGACATCACTCAAGCCGTGTTGGGGATTGCCAGTGTCCACGCGCAAGGGCGGGTCGTCAGCATTCTTGAGGGCGGATACAACGTGTCACGGCTCGCAGGATGCGTCTCCGCTCACCTCGCGGTGCTCGGAGCCGAGCCAGCGAATGCCGTCTGATCCCGACTGACGGGCCGTTCAAGATCCGACTCGCCGAGCTGAACGCACGAGTCACAGTCAGCGAAAATGAAATGATCCGGCCGAGCGGGCCGGATCATTTGCGGCGACAATGACCCCGACGGGATTCGAACCCGTGTTGCATGCGTGAAAGGCATGTGTCCTAGACCAGGCTAGACGACGGGGCCTTACGGTTGCGTCGCGAGTTACTGTAGTGTATCGACTTCGTTGGCGTCAAGATCGGGTGTGGCGTGCGGCTGATCAAAGAAAGGTTTCCCCTCAAACGCTCCGACGGCTTGCGGAATCCGACTCACCCCGTTAGCCTCAGTTGGGCATCGCACATGTTAGTCCAGGTGGAGTCGACACGGCCATGCTGAAAATCCTGCTGCTGACCGGAGACGCGGGAGAATCCCAGGAGATCTACTACGCCAAGTATCGTCTCGAAGAGGAAGGCTGGACGGTCCATATCGTCGCCCCCGAGCGCCGCGCGTTTCTGTCGGTAGTCCACGATTTCGAACCCGGGTTCGACACGTATACGGAGAGAGCGGGCTACCGAGTTCAGGCCGATTTTGGGATCGCAGACGTCGACCCGACGCAGTACGACGCGCTGGTCCTCCCGGGCGGGCGCGCGCCGGAATACCTCCGCAATAAGCCCAAAGCCGTAGCGCTGGTTCGCCACTTCGTCGAGAGTGGGAAACCGATCGCAGCCAACTGCCACGGCCCGTTGCTGGTGATGGCCGCCGGCGGGGCAGCAGGGAAAACACTTACGTGCTACCCCGACCTGGTTCTTGACGTGGAAGCGATTGGGGCAAAGTTTGTGAATCGCGATGTGGTGGTTGACGGAGCGCTCGTCACTGTCCGGGGTTGGCCCGACAACGGACCCTGGATGCGCGAGTTTGTGCGCCTTCTCAAGTCAAGTCGGCCCCAGTGATTGGGGAAGTCAGCGCACGCCAAGCGCATACCACTGGCGCATATTCGATCGAGCCTACCGGATTGGTGCCGATGGGAATGCCATAGGCCACGACCCACGGCAATCAAGAATCCGGGGTCAAGGCCGTGGAGCCGTGGTCGCGCGTCCGCGCCTGGAGTTGACTCTGGATCGCTTCATACACTTCACGACGATGCACGGTCACGTCTTTGGGTGCTTCGATTCCAAGGCGTACCTTGTCTCCACGAATCTCGATCACCGTAACCGTGATGTTGTCGTTGATGATGATGCTCTCGTTCTTCTTTCGGGAGAGAACCAGCATCGCCGCCCCCCTCTGAGGCCAAGCTCACTTGGCGATGTCCATCCGTTTTCTGGACAGCTATTCACGTTGATGTCGTGGAGGACACGGGCACAACATCGGACTCCATACAACTCTAACGGACCAAACGTACCGGTCAAGTGGTCGGGGAGATTTTCGTATAGCGCGTAAATTATCAAGACGGGTCGGTTGGCGAGGAAGGGCAGGGCAGGAGTGTTGTAACGAAAAGTTCGCAGCCAGCGCTAACCATTGCCCTCAGAGGAATAACGACGATACCAGTGGCCGAGGCCAAGGTCGTAAATCTCGGCCTCGATATCTTCGGGCGAGGCTGGATGAATTGTTTCTTTGAGTTCCAAGATCAACAGTTCCAAGAACTTCGCCCGGGCGCGTTGAAGGGTCTTCCTGAAGGCCTCAGGCGAGACGGTTACCCCCAACTGGGTGCTCAACTTCTCGGTCAGTTCTTCGATCGACGCGTCCGGTTCTTTGAGTCTCAGATTCAAAACGGTGGCGTATCGATTCTTTGCAGTTTGAATCTCGAAGGTTTCCAGCCTCGAGAGGACGCGTTTGATCACCACCTCACGCCAGACTCGATCGTAGTCGGCGTCGGGTGAGCTCGGGTCGAGCAATTCACCAGGTGGTAGTGACTGGAGCTTTCGAGCACGAAAGTGGTCGATGACCAGCCGATGGAGCACCGTACGGATATAGTCGCGGAATCGGCCTTTATTCTTGTCGGCCCCGGCCAGCTTGTGTGTCAGGACCTTGTGCCAGAACTCCTGGATCACCTCGTCCGCAAGGTGGCGATCTCGGAGCTTCAGACGTATGTAGCGCTCGACGGCCGGGTGGTAACGACTGACCAACTCCTCCATCGCGCGCTGACCTTCCGGTCCGGGAGTGTGTGCTGTGGTGATCGTCGCCCAGATCGTCGTTTGCGACAAACTGTCACCCTGCATGCGGGGCATCCCTTGAGCGCGAGAGGATTGTGGTGTTCGCTACCTCGAGAGAAATGCGGACGGGTCACCGTTCCACGTGGAACACTGTCCGCTGGTTTCACGGCGAGCGCGTAGCGACGCTCATCCCAACCGATGACTTGCTACCAGTCAAGAGACAGTTCACCGTACCGTGAATCTTTGGCCTCGGCATCGCCCATGAGAATACGCCCGGCAGGATTCGAACCTGCGACCGACGGTTTAGAAAACCGTTGCTCTATCCGGCTGAGCTACAGGCGCCCGATTGCTTGAGGGCAAGGCGTAAACGATGCGCCCGGCAGGATTCGAACCTGCGGCCTGCGGTTTAGGAAACCGCCGCTCTATCCACCTGAGCTACGGGCGCGTACGCTGCTTGCCGCCTTCGCTCTCGATTCTTGTCCAAGATGAGGTAGCGTGTCAATCAATGAGTCGACGCCCTGCCGCATTCCGGTACCTTGAGGGAAGCTTGCCATGGCGGATTCTAGTCGCGTCGCGGTTGTCACAGGAGGCGGTCGGGGAATCGGCCGGGGCATTGTCCTGGAACTCGCGGGGCGAGGATACTCGCTCGCAATCAATTTTCATCGTGACCGTCACGCGGCCGAGCAGACATGTCGTGACGCGTTGGCGTTGGGCGCACCGAAAGCCGTTGCCCTACAAGCCGATGTCGCGAACATTCACGACGGGCAGGCTCTGGTCTCAAACGTGCTCGGCGACTTTGGCACGATCGACGTCTGGGTGAACAACGCGGGAGTCGCGCCGCGTTCGCGGGTCGACTTGCTCGAAGCGAGCCCCGAAAGCTGGAACGAAGTTCTAGACACCAATCTCAAAGGTCCGTTTTTCCTTTCCCAACATGTCGCCCAGGCGCTGATCCAACGACCTCATCGAACCGTTGGTCAGGAGCCTATGATCATTTTCGTTACGTCGGTTTCCAGCACCTTCGCCAGCGTAAAACGTGGTGAATACTGCATCTCCAAGGCTGGACTGAGCATGGTTGCAAAGTTGTTCGCCGCGCGACTCGCGGAGTACGGTATCCTTGTTTATGAGATTCGTCCAGGCATCATCGAAACCGACATGACGAGCGGCGCCCGCGAAAGTTACGACAAACGGATCCGCGAGGGATTGACGCCGATTCCAAGGTGGGGTCAACCCTCCGATGTCGGGAAGGTTGTCGCCGCGCTGGCAACGGGGATGTTGCCATACTCGACTGGCGAAGTGATCCACGTTGACGGGGGGCTGCAGCTCCCACGTCTGTAATCCGTCCGACCGGATTTGGACGTTGATCGTTCAAGTCGGATCATCGCAGGCCCCAGTTGGCGACTCCAGACTCGCGGTCCGCCAAGACAAGCCGGAGGCAGGAAATAACGTCGCGTCACGAAAGAGCAGGGGGATCACATCATGACGACCGCGCGATAGAATTGGGGTAGTGGGACAGGGCTGAGTCTGCCCCTCATCGGGCGCCGGAGTCTTTGCCGAATGGGCTCTCTGCGAGAGTCCGCATTGAGCGACGTCGAAAAAGCGGCGCTCTCGCCGACTCGCCGCGAAGTCTCGCGGATGAGCGGAGTGACAGGAACCAGCATACGCATGTCTGACGAAGAGTCCCAAAACAGCGGAAAACCGGAGCTGCGGATTGGCAGCTATCGCCTGTCCAAGCCTTTGGGATCAGGCGGGATGAGCTCCGTCTTCCGTGCGGTTCACGAGGAGACCGGGCACGAAGTTGCGGTCAAGGTGCTCCCGCGGTCGCTCGCTAAAAACCCGACCCTGCTCCAGCGATTCTTGCGGGAGGCGAAGAGTGCCGAGGCACTCGAGCACCCGAATATCGTGGCCATCTTTGACCGCGGGGTCGACCAGGGGCGGCACTATCTGGTTCTCGAATTCGTCGACGGAGGCGATCTCCATGACCGCGTGCGAGGCGGCGGGCCGCTGGCGATTCCTGAAGCCATCCGTGTCGTCAAGGAAGTCGCGGAAGGCCTGCGATTCGCGTCCGGGCGGGGCGTGATCCATCGTGATATCAAGCCCGCGAACATTTTGGTGTCACCCACTGGCCAGGTGAAGATCATCGATCTCGGTCTCGCGCTTCAGTCGGAGAGCGAAGACGAGCGGGTGACCCGCGACGGCACAACGGTCGGGACCGTTGACTACATGTCTCCGGAACAGGCGCGCGACAGCCGCTCCACAAGCGAGCGGAGCGATATCTATTCTCTGGGATGTACACTCTACTTTCTGTTGACGGGTTCGCCCCCATACCCCGGGGGGGATCTCGCGGACAAACTTGCCCGTCATTGCACACAGCCGGCGCCCGACCCGAGAAAGCTGCGTCCCGAAGTGAGTGAGGGACTCGCGAACCTCACCAGACGGATGATGGCGAAGCGTCCGGAGAAACGTTTTGAGTCTTACGACCGGCTGATCGAAGCGCTGAATCGTGTGGAGTCCACCGGCGCAGCGACCAAGGAGGAGCCGCTTTACGCCCTCGTCGACGAAGACGACGAGGACGCGCCGAAGGGGCCATCTGCGGTTGACGCGTTGATCGCAGACGACGACTCCGACGATCTCGTTCCCATCACGACGAGTCGCCCCGCTCCGCGCGGCGCGACCCCTCAGCCCAAGGAGGAGCTTCTGCCCCTCGCCGAGTTGGCTGCACTTGTCGAAGACGATCCGCCGACGAAAGCGGCAAGACCCGCTCGGCCCGCACCGGCGCATCCAGTAGCGCCTGACAAGCAATTGACCGCGCTCCTGGATGAAAGCGTAGAGCGGCCGCTGTCCGCTCTCCCGACCCGCCGAGCAACGGCATCGACGTACTTCACGTCGGGATCGACGTCGACCCTCGTCAAGCGCTACGTCTTCATCGGTGCGTCCATTATCCTCTTGGTCATTGGCGTGGATCAGTTGATCAAGGCTTCACGTGGAACGTCGAGTGTCGAAACAGTCGCCCCAATTGAAAACGATTTCGTGCTGCCTGTGGAGGAACGAAAACTCGGACCGAGCCCGCCTGTTGGCCCCCCCCCGAGGACGTCGGGAGTCACCGTCGCGAAACAGGCAGAACGAGCAAAGGAGATCGTTAAGCCAAAGCCTGCTCCCGTGTTTCACGAACCCTCGGACCCCAATCCGATCGTCTCGGCGGAGGCGGACTACGGACCGAAGGGCGATGCGTCCTACCTTCCGGAGTGGGCCGCCCAGCCGATCCCGGAGCGGACTTCGACGGCACAACTGACCGTCGTGCGACGCGCATCGGGAGTGGCGTCGGAGAAGAGTCGCATCGGCGCGGCGCTCGAGGTGATCGGCGGCTCGGTCGAAATCGCGGATAATGGACCGTTTTTCGAAGACGATATTCGGATTCCGGGCGATCGACGCGTGATTCGTTCCCGATCTGGTTTCCGTCCGATCGTGGCGTTCGAGAAGCCAAAGCACGAGAGTTCCCGGAAGCAGAACGCGCTGATTTTGCTCGAGGGCAAGGAGCTGTTGATCGAAGGTCTCGATCTCGTGGTGAACGCCGAGGCACTCGCGCTCGACCAGAACTCGCTTTTCGAGTGCGCCGGTGCGGAATTGACGATGGTGAACTGTTCGATCACCGTCATCAACCAAAAAGGGGGGACGTTCAATCTCGTGAAGACGGTCGGCTCGACCCGCCCGACACGTGTGAGGTTGGAGCGTTGCTTGCTGCGAGGCCAGTCGATTTCGGCCCTCGACATCGTCGGCGGCGTGGTCGACGCCGTGTTCTCTCGCTCGGTTTTGCTCACGGGCGGCGGATCGGTCGCGTTGGTTTCCGGCGCCGATGCATCCGCTGATCGGCGGATTCACTTCGTTCGAAGCGTGGTTGCGTCTCGCGCTCCCGTATTCGATCTCAGCGTGCCCCCTGCCGGCGGCCGACCTCGGGCCCTCGTGGTCCGCGCTCTGGGCAACACCTTCGCGTGCGTTGAGGGCACGAGCCAGGGCAGCTTGATTCTGTCGCGTGGCCCTGGCCGAGCGACCGAGCGCGTTCAATGGGACGGAAACCGAAACGTGTTCAGCGGGTGGAGCACGTGGATGAGCGCTGGCGGGGATCAATCAGGCCGTGTTCCTAATCTGGCTGCGGTTCGAAAGGCGTGGGCAACCTCTGACCTGAACAGTCGTGAGACACCTGCTCGATGGCCGAACACCGCATTCGATCGGATTGTTCCCGAACAACTTCGAGGGTTCGCTTCAGACAACGTCGCCACGCTTGAACGAGCTGCGACTCCGAACGCGTACCTGATCGAAAAAACGTTCGGCGCATTTGAGCGGCCCGAGGCCCCAGGCTACGTCGCTGACCTTTTCGTTCCGGAGCCCCCCAGTCCGTCACCAGCGCCTCCCAGGCCGGTGTCGATTCCTGCGACGGCGCCGGCACCGCCGCCAAAGGGCGCGACGAAAGCGCCCGAACCGGTGGGCTCATCCAAATACATCACCGGCCCGGCACTCCGCGTTGTTCCGCGTCCGACGACTGGTCCCAAGGGAAGCGCACAGAGCGAAAAGAACTCTGTTTTCGACACCGAGGCGGCGCCGTGGAAGGGCGACCTTGGCCGGTATCTGAGTGAGCGCCTCGAGAGCGCCGGTGATCATCTTCGCGTTTCGGTGAAGGGATCGGGCTCCCACCCGTTCACCCCCATTCGAATCCCGGACGGCGTCAGCGTCGAGCTCATTGGTGACCCTGCCCTCGCGCCTGATGAGATGCCAACGTGGTATCCCGCTCCAGACAGTACGATGGACGCAATGATCGGGCTCAAGGGAGCGGACCTGATTCTGTCTTGCGTCAACCTGTCGCGTGACGGGTCAAGTTCTCCCAAATCTTTGTTGAAGGTGGAGGATGGGCACCTCATTCTAAACCGCTGCCGGTTGATCGCCCCCGGCACTGTTGAGACCGCCGGTGGCGGGCTGATCCGGTTTCTCGCCGCAACGACTCAGCCCTTTCGGGACCAGGTTCGGCCTTTTGCACAGTCCGTCGATCGTCCGCACTGTCGTCTGACCGAGTGCACTTTGATCACCGGCGGCGACGTATTGTCGGCAGAAGTCGGCCGAGGCCGGATTGCGCTGACGGGTTGTGCGGTTGCCGCTGGTGGGAGTGCGATCGTGCTCGCCCCGTCACGGGTCGCACGAGCCCGTTTCGAAGTGGACGTTCTGGTCGATCACTGTACCCTGACCGCGGAGAAAAACTTCCTGGAAGTGGGACCTTGGAAGGGAACGGACCCCGGCCCCGACCGCCCGTGCGTGGTTTTCTCGCAGCAGTCCGCGTACGTCGCTGCGCCCGGTTCGGTCGCGCGAGAGGCCGTTTTGTTGCGCTCAATAGGGGAGTCGCTCGCCCACGGGACCCTCTTTTGGCAGGGCTACAACGAAGCGTACGAAGTTCCACACTTCACCGCAGCCGAGGACGTCGCATCGCAATCGAGCGCACGCCTGGACTTGAGCCGCCAGTGGTTGGAGTTTTGGGGAGCAAGCCACTTCAAAGGCAAGATCACAGGCCCGTCGAGTCGAGGTTCGTCGCCAAGCGTTCGCTTCCTAACCCGATTTCATCTTAATGAGGTAACACCGCACGACTTGGTTCTCGATCCGGAACACTTCGTCTCGCGACGGTCGCTCGAGATCGGCGCGGACCCGAAAAAACTCGGCCTGCTCAAGCGTGGCCAACCGACCGCAGGACGGAATTAGTCCGCCGGCGCAGGGGAGAATGATGGTTGAGGCGAGGTTCGCTCATGAATTGCCGGTCCGTCACCTTGGTTTTTTCAAGGCGAAGCTTGATAATGTGAAATGAGCCGCGCGACCACGTTGGAACTGGAAGGAGTCCGAGCATGAGCGCCCGCACGACACTCACCCTTGCCGTTTTTTCGCTACTCACGCTTGGTCATGCGCGGGCGGGTTCTCATGGGGGAGGGCATGTCGGTGGCTCGGGCTTGGGTCATCATCACAGCTACTTCCCGGCGGGAATCTATGCGGGAGGATTTGGATATGTCTACCCTGTGCTGGTCGTAGCTCCCAACGGCATCCCCCCATTCGGCGGCGCAAATGCTTCGATTAATCCTGTCACCCTGGTTCGTGACCGGGGACAACTCCTCGCCGGCCCGATGCCGAATGGCTCGATGTGGGACTTGAAAGCGCGTCCGCCGGAAGCAGGAAAGAAACGCGGAGATCCAGCTCGCTCCGCACAGTTCGTGACGCTGGGAGACCGGTTGTTTAAAGCGGGGAACACCCGGCGTGCGGAAGAACGGTTTGAGCAAGCGATCCGCGCCGATCCGAAAGCCGCCGCGCCGCGGGTCCGGCTTGCGCAGCTTGCGTTGGTTCGAGGCCAGTATGCGGAAGCGGCCAACCAGTTCCGTGAGGCCCAAGCCGCGCAGCCCGGCTGGCTCATGAACGCCAAAGACGTGCAGTCACTCTTCGCGGAACCGGGCGACTTCGCACGGCACATCGCGAAGCTCGAGACGCACCTTCAAGCGAATCCCGCTGACCGCGACGCCTGGTTTACGCTGGGCGCTGAGTGGTTTCTTTCCGGACGCACCAAGCAGGCTTCAGACATCTTTGTTCGATTGTCCGACCGCGCGGCGGATCCCACGCTTGCCGCATTCCGGGACGCATCGACTCCGCGAGAAACCCCATCGAACTGAGCGCACATCCCGACGCGGGAGCGGGGAGTAAGCCTGGTCCAAATGTCGTCGACGAACCGCTACTACGCCGCGGTATGCCAGACCGATCTTCCTTGCCCTCGCGACCGGAGCGAGATTCCGGAGCGCGTCGGCGTGCTTTTGGGGATGATTGACAGGGCCGTCGTCGGGTACGGACCGTTTTTTGACATCAAGCTGATTGTCTTCCCTGAGTTCGCCCACGCCGCCCCTGTGTACGAGACGGTTGAAGAGCTGCGCGATCGGCTCGCGGTTCCGATCCCGAACGAGCATACCGACCGTTATGCGCGGAAAGCCCGCGAGCGCGGGGTATGGATTCAGACGGGCAGCTTTCTCGAGTCGGACTCGAAGTGGCCCAACGTGGTGTTCAACACGACGTGCCTGATTGGCCCCGACGGGCTGCTAAGTCGCTACCGTAAGATGAATCCCTGGCTCCCCTGGGAAAAGCACGCGAGCCCGCATGACCTGGCGGGTTACGATCTTCCGCTCTTTCCCGTAACCGAGACCGAGATCGGCCATCTCGGCGCGGCGATTTGTTACGACTGGCTCTTTCCGGAATCGATTCGTGCGCTTGCTCTGGGTGGGGCAGAGGTCCTGATCCGCGTCTCGGCGTACATGGATCCGTGGGGCGCGACGCCCCCGCTCGATTGGTGGACGCTCTTCAATCGAGCGCGCGCGGTTGAGAACTTCGCGTTCGTGGTCGCGGCGAACCAGGGAGCGTCGGCCTCGAACTATCCGCCGTTCACGTGGCCGGGCGGAAGTATGATCGTTGACTTCGACGGCCGGATCCTCGCCCAAGCCGATCCCGGACC
>DAIDJG010000239.1 GCA_027451445.1 Singulisphaera sp. | reverse complement strand
TCAGGACCGAACGATGATCGTCGGTACTGCGGACAGGATCAGTTTTTGCGCGACCGTGTTCACACGCGCCTGGTTGTAGGACACGGTGACATCAATCGTTTTCTGCATCGCGATGGCCTGTAGCTCGGTCTGCGGGCGGCGCACATCGACGACGGTCGGCATCGACTGCAGCCCGAAGTTCCCGGTGTCCCGGCTGTACTGGATCAGCGCGTTGAGAAAGTCGATCGCCTCATTGCTCTGCAGCCCGTAGAGCACGAGCCGCACGCGGTCGGAGACGACCTGGGTGCTCGATGAGTTCGCGTCCAACGCGGGAATCGCCGACAGCGCCCGCGTGCCCTCGATCACCACAGCGCCATAGGGCGGCGTGAGATTCGGCTCGACGAGATCGGCCGGGTAGAGCGTGAGGTTCGGCTTGAACCCGTAGAGCGGCTGATAGGTGTTGAGCGCAATCCACAGCGCAAGCGAATTCGACGTGACCGCACGGGTCGGGTCGATGACCCCAGGGGTATCGAGCAGCTGCGAGGCGAGAGCGGGATAAATCGACCGGCCGGCGTAGTGCCACTGCTTGGCCTGCTCATACCGCCCCTGCTGCTGCGCGAAGGCGAAGCGGAACTCACCGACGGTTGCGACGAAAATCGTATTCGGCGGGGCGTCCGAGAACTCGGTCACTTTCTGCGCCGTGGTGAACACCACATGCGCGAGCCCTACCGTCTCGTCCTCGTTCTGCTCGATGTCCTGGGAGAAATGCAGCGAGCCCTGCACGGTCACCGTCGTCGTCGGCTGCCAGTAGACGAACTTGTCCACCGGCAGAACGACCCTGGAATAGAGCTGGAACGTGAGCTCCTGATTGTCGCTTAGCTTGCGCTGCGATCGGTTGAGCAGCGTCCCTAGCTGCGTCTCGTCGGCGCCCTCCTCGAGAAGTCCCATGTCAGGAGACCCAGCACCGGAAACTGTCCATGTATAATCCGGTGTCCCTGAAGCTCGGCCGACGGGGGTTGGACTTTCTGTACGGATGTTTCAGGCGGTGGTTGACGCCGCGCAGGGCCGCCTTGGTCGGCGTGCCGGGTATCCCCACCCGTTCCGCCTCGTAGCTCGAGATGAAGCGCTTAAAGCGAGCCTCGATCGCTTGGGTGCCGCGTGCGAAGGGATCCGTCCGCTGTCCCATGAGCAGCGATTCCAGAGCACCCTCCACCGAGCTCACCAGCGCCTTCTCGATCGTCTTCCAGTGAACTTTGGAGAAGACCTGCATGATCCCGTACTCGTCCTCGAGGATCTTCGCCACATCCGCAGTGGTGATAGCCTGAGTCTTGGAGGTCTCATCCCGGTACGGCTGGACGATCACCCCGAGGTTCAACGTCCGTGTCTTGCTCGAGCCGAATGCCGGGGGCGGTCCACCCCCGCCATAGGCGCCCGTGGTATCGCGAAAGAGCATCAGGTGAAGGAGACGGCGACGGTCTGCCCAGTGCCGGGGACCACGACGATGCCGGTCCCGCAGGGCCAATCGAAGTCCTGCGTTCCGACTGTCGTCGGCAGCGTCCCGAACTGGTTCGCCGGGGCGGCAGCCCCGGTCGTTGCCGCATCGTTCACGGTGCCCGCAGAGCTGCCCGCCACCACGACACTCACTTTGACGCAGATCCCGGGGGTCGCCTTGACAACGGTCGCCGCCGTGATATCTAGAGCCGCACTCGTGCCGCCGGGCAGTCCCGGCGTCGCAGTGATCGGGCCGACAGTGGTGGCCATTAGCTATACGTGCCGGTGCCGACGTTCTGCAACGTGACGGTCGTCGCGGTGGCAATCGTCACCACGAATTCCCGCCACGTATTCTCGGCTACCGTCGCAGTGCCCGTGACGGTGACGCCCGTCCCACCAGCGACCGTCCAGGCGAACGCGCCCGAGGACTCGTTGATGACGCGGAGCTTGTAGTTAAAGCCCACGTAGCGCTGCTCGACGGGAATGGCCGCGATGATGTTCGCCGCGGTGTCCGTGGTGCCCGTCTCGGCCGCCGTCAGGGCGCCCGTCATGGCGAGGTTCACAGAGAAGAATCCGCCCGTGAGGTTCGCGGCGGTCAGAACATGGGAGGTGGTCGAGGAATCGGCGTGATAGGCGCAATTCGGCTGCGACGCTTCACGGAGGCCATTCGGGGAGTTATAGGGCCAAACAAGCTGGGGCATGAGATTCGATCTCCGAAAATGTGAAAGCTAGGTCGCCCTTGCGACGTCATCTTCAGTCACGCCAGGGAACAGCTCCGAGACAGAAAGACCGAAGTCGTGTCCGGGCTGCTCGGGCGGCTTGCCGATGGCCTGGAAAACCGCGTACGCCGAGGGCTTGATGCCCTGCGCGCGCATCTCATCTAGATAGGCCGCCCGACGCTTGCACCACTGCGCGTAATGCTCTGCGTACGCCACGCTGCGGGCGTGGATCTCCTTGCGTCTCGCGACCTCTGCGGCAATGACGGCCCGTTTCTCGGCCGCCGCGTCGCTCACGACATGCCCCACAGAGTGGGGCCGTAATTCATGGCGATCTCCATGTACCGCCGGCCAAACGGCGTCTTCAGCATCTGGAGATCCCCGAGCGTGAAGGTCTTCATCGCCTCGATGTTCAGGTACGAGCCGGAGGTGCCCTGATCGGACGCCCCCTGGATCACGCCAACCTCGATATCCAAGAGGTGATAGCTGCTTCGGTTGCTGGCGAAGAAGTTCTGCCCCGTCTGATCCGGGGCGTAGTTGATGAGCCTGTCGGCCGCAAGGTTGTATACCGCAAGCGTATACAGGGCAGGCACCGCGGCCTGCAGGTCATCGTTCACAACCTGCTCGGCCACCCCAAGGCTCATGGAGGCCACGGGCTGAACGATGATGTACTGATCCCCCGGAGCCGGCGCGAGACCCGCCGTGTTGCCCGTCGCCGTGATGAGGCCGCCGCTCGAGTTCGACACGAAGCCACCGGAGCTGTCGATCAACTGGACCGAACCCGCAGAGACGATGAAGCTCACAACAGTGGGCGTATTCGATACGACCACGCCACCCCAGGACTGCGTGACATCGAAGACCACGCAGCCGATCCATTGATTCTCGGTCCAGTTGGCGGCGATATCCGTAAGGGTCGATACCGTCCCCGCACTCACCGTGCCCGCAACGCTCGGGAAAACCGTGGGAGCCTGCGGCGGCGGAATGCCGGCCGCAAGCAGGAACGTGCGGTAGTCGGCAAGATTGGGGACGAGGGAATTGATCACCGACGCTTACTGGGACGGCTGTCGTGCCGGGCGGTCCTGCCCGGAGCGACCGCTTCGTAACCCTTGGAAATCGACGGCGGCTTCCCTCCCTGGGTGTCCTCGACAATCGAGACTTCCGCCTGCGGGACATCGACGCCGACTTGCCTCATGGTGGATGCAATCGTCGCCACGACCTTCTCCGCCACGTCCTCCCGACGACGCTCCGCGACATCCTTGAGCACGTCGTCGTTGTTGCCAAAGCCGGCCAGGATCGTATCGAGCGTGAGCGGCTTGTCGATCGAATAGCACAGACCGATGAAGGTCTTGGCGTTCTTCACGGCCTGCGCGGGGATGAGCCCGTAAGGCCGGTGGTCGGCGACGACTTTCTCGATTTGGTCAATCGTGAACTCCCGGTTCCCGATCCGGGCCTGCTCTCCGGCACGGATGTGCTGGAGCTTGACCTGCATCGTCTCGGGGATACGGTACAGAAAGTCATGGTGCTGCTTCGAGCAGTTGGCAACATAGAGGCTTGGCATACGAGGGAAGCTCCAGTTGAACGGTAGCGGCGGCGCGAGTTGCACGCGCGACCCGCAGTGTATGAGGCTGCTGCTCTACTACTGAGCTACGCCGCAGCGCGATTAATACGCCATCGAAACGAGCGTCAGCGCCTCAGGACGCGGCGCCCAGCCAGGGGTCGCACGCATCTCGAAGAGCACGTCGATCGCGCCCGCCGGCAGCGGGGTCGGGATCTCGAGCGGCGCGGCGAGGTCGGAGTACATGAGCGTGCAATCGTTCATGCTCGGCTGCAGGCGCGCGAACTCGTTGGTGTTGATCCCGGGGCCGTCGGGCTTCTTGAGCTCGGGCATCGCGATGATCACTAGATCGGCGCCGCCGGAGCCCTGAGCGATGAGCGTGTCATCGTAGGTCCACTCGACGACATCGCCGTTGAGACCCGCGACGTCCTTCACCATGCCGGCAGTCGTGGTCGTACCCGCCCCGGGGCGCTGATACGAGGTGAGCTGCACGATGTTCGGATACTCGAACTGACCGAGCGTCCTCTGGGGTCCGAGAATCACGAAGCGCGCCGGCATGCCAAGCTGCATGGTGCGGGTCTTCGCGTTCAGGAACTGCTGCAGGAAGAACTGCCCCATCTGACCGTTGTCGTAGGTGAGCACGGTCGTGTTGCCGAAAGAGTCCGGCGGCAGATTGACCGAGGTCGCGCCATTGGCGTACGCGAGGCCCTCGCCGTTGCCGGGGATGTTCCCGTAGAGCAGCATGTTGCGCAGGAGCTGGAAGTGCCCCTGCCGGTTCGCGAGCCGCTGCGCCTCGACGATCGAGACGCCCCACTCAGCCATCATGGCGGTATCGTGGTGGTTGTACTCAGCGCGCGACTGGTTGAGATACGTCGGACACTGGATGTAGCTCGGAACGACCGAGGCGGACTGCAGCTGATTGCCCGATGCCTGGTTGGTGATCATCGAGGTGGTCACGTCCAGACGCTTGATGTAGACCGCCTTGTCCTCGGAGCCGATCTTCACCTTCGGAGCGCCGCCGGCCAGGGTACGAAAAGCGCCGGAGTACTGGTTGTACTGGAGGATGAAGTCCGGCTCGGTGAAAGACGGATGCAGCATCGTCCAACTGGAAGCAAGATTCGCCATTGAGGCTGACTCCTGAAGGGATTAGATTTCGATGAGAACCGCGTCCTGGCCGTACGACCAGGTCGCGTATCCGGTGCCGGAGTTGTAGCTCACGATCTGCGAGCCGCCGACGTTCACGCCGACCACCTTGCAGGCGAGCGCCGTGGTGCTGAAGGTGATCAGCTGCTGGTTCGTGAAGTCCCACGAGACCTGCTGATTGATCGCACCGCCCTCGAGCGACGCCGCGAGTCCGGAGGCGGACTTCACCCAGAACCGGGCACCGGAACCGAGCTCGACGAAGTTGATGCTCATGCCCGCCGCCGCCACGGGAGCCGTGGAATTCGGCGTCTGAACCGTCGCGGTGCTCTGGTTGTAGACCGTGAACCCGATGAGGTTCGAGTACGCGCTCGCGGCCGTCAGCACGGCGCCGACCTCGTTCGCCTCGGTGCCCGCAGTCGGCAGGCTCACCGTGACGCCGATACCGCCCCAAATCGGGGAC
This sequence comes from Singulisphaera sp., assembly GCA_027451445.1. Taxonomy (GTDB): domain Bacteria; phylum Planctomycetota; class Planctomycetia; order Isosphaerales; family Isosphaeraceae; genus DAIDJG01. Next base: position 7,005 of record DAIDJG010000239.1, on the reverse strand, counting down.
GTCGCACTCGGGGAGAGAATGCCCGAGCGCAGTTTCCCGGCGAGGACGACCGGGTCGTCAGCCAAGGTGCCCTGGACGCCGCCAGTGCTCGAGACACGGAAGGTCCCGGCGGCGTTCGTGACCTGCACCGGGTTGAAACTGATGTTCGCCATCTAGAGAACTCCTGAAACCCGGAGGCCGGGCAGAAAAAAGCCGGCACTGAGGCCGGCTTCATAGGGGGTTGAAAAAGGGATCACTGAATCGCAGCGCCCTGCTTGCTGTTCCAGCCCGTGATGTAGCGGTAGGGCTGCATGAACTGTCCCCAGCAGGCCATCGGGTCGCCGTGGAACTTGCGGATCACCCGGTTCGTCCCATCGCGCTCCTCGGACATCCGCAGCGGGGCGCCCTCGACGGAGGGCGGATTGCGCGCGATGTTGAGCGCGTCGGCGCGGATCTGCGAGGCCGCCACCTCGAGGATGCTGGCGTCCATCTTGGACAGATCGCGATCCTTCCACGCGGCGCTGTGCGTCTGGTACTTGCCGGCGAGCCGGCGGACGTACTCGGGGAGCGATTCCCCGTTCGCCCACCGCGGGGCGCCCTGAGAGTCGCCGAACGCCTGCGCGACCTGCTCCCACTCGAGCTGGGTGGCGACGAAACGCTTGCGGTCGTCCTCATCGAGCACTTTCGGCATCGCAGCCCGCAGCGCCTCGATCTCGGCCTTCAGACCGTTGATGACGGCATCGGAACGGGTGTCCGCGCTGCAGCCCTCATCGGCGCGCTTGCGGTCGTTCCTCTTGAGCTTGTTCTCCTTGCGCTCCTCCTCGAGGCCCTCTTCGGCGCTCTCGTCCTCCTGGTCCTCGCCGTCCGCGCGCTCCTCGGCGTCCTTGCGCTTGGAGTCCTTGCGCTTGCGGGAATCCTTGCGCTTGGCGTCCTTCCTCTCTTCGGAGTCGGCGCGCTCCTCCTCGTCCTCCTCTTCCTCTTCGTCCTCCTCGGAGTCCTTACGCTCGTAAGCGTCCATTCTCTTGTGGAGGGAATCGAGATGCGCGAGCACGCGATCAATCTTCTCGGCGTCAGACTTGACTTCCGCCTTCGACTCTTCGCGCTTCTCGTCTTTTGACTCATCGTCCATAGGAGCAGACTCCTGTTGAGGGTTCGATACTTGGTTCGAGACTCCGGAGGGCTCTCCGGTCTTGTCCCAAACGCCTTGGATGCAAATCGCAACGTGATCGACGAAACGTGGCTTTCCTTCGATCAATAGCGTGCCACCGCCCTCCAGAGGCACTTTCGTGCCCGGATCGACGGGGCTGAAAACAATGCAGGGAGACGTCGAAATCTTCTCGTTCTCGAGAACGGCCGCCGCCGCCTCGTCGTAAATCTTGGCAATCCCCCATACCTCGTCGTCCTTGAGGTATGGCAGGAGCACGGTGCCGACGATCCGGTCGCGGAACTCCGCGCCGTTGAGCTCGGTACCGCCGGAGGGATGCTCGAGAATGACCGGCAAGCCATTGCAACGCGCGACGAATTGCTCGTTGAGATAGAGCTCGGGTCCGCGCCATACGTGCTCATCGAGTGCCAGGCGATAGGCTTTGCCGGTCCCGGTGATGCGAAGCGCCACCAGCAGGACGTTGGCGTAATGCTGCGGGCTTGCGAGTTCTCCGGAGCGGATCGCGTTCGCGACCCCGAGCTCGTCCCACTCTAGCTTCTGAATCGCAGCTTTCGCGCCAGGATGGAGAACAAAGTCCTTGATAGCCTCTTGAGGCTTGACCCACACATAGCCCATGTGCTCGCCGTTGAGCTTGGGCTCGAACCGCGGGACGCGCGCGCTGAAGGTGGTGAAAAACACCTCGTCAGACACTTGGGTAGCCCAGCGGTATAGCGGGCCGTCGTACTTGAAGCAGGTCTCTTCCTCGAGTTCCCGGCGCGCTGCCTCTTCCGCGCTTTCGCCATCCTCAATTCCACCCGCCGGGAACGCCCACTCGCCTGCGTGAGTGCCGCCCATGCGACGCAGGATGAGAACGCTCCCATCCTCGGAAGCGAGCAGGACCCCGGCGGCGCGTTTCATCTGGCATGCTTTGCCCGGCTGGCGGCGGCGCGCTTGGCCATCTCGTGGGCACCGAGCTTTTCCCGGCCGACCTTCGCGGCGATCTTGGTGGCGTAGCTCTTGGACTTGCCCTCTTTCTCGAGCTTGCCCACGAACTCGCTGAACTTCGAATCCTTGCGCTCGAAGCTATCGCAAGCGCTGATGACATCATCCAGCGACGTAGGCATTCGTGAATCTCCTCAGTTCCTTCCGCGCTGACGCCAGCGCTTCGCGACCCTTGACGGTCAGCATGTCATTCGGCAAATCCCGAAGGGCCGTCACGTATTCGTACCAGCAGCGGCAGAATGGCAGCTCTGCGACCTGTTCGATCTCGTCCGTGTACTTGCGACCGGCGAGCTTCATGAGTCCGTCACGCAGCGCCCAGTTGCCGCGAATGACGAAAAAGCGCCCGTCGCGCGCTTCGTGCTCGGGCCGCGCCTGATACCCTGGACTCTCCTTGACGTGATGCCAGATCGCCGCAATCGCGCCGCTCTCTTCGGCGACAACCTGATTGATCGAGGCCACGAGCTTGTGCCCCTGGTCGATGATGACCCGGCGCTCCTCGAAGGGCAGGCCAGCGATCCCGCGCCTGACCCGTTCGGACTCCTCGCGCCGGTTGACCGAGCGCGTCCCGCCGGCCGGTATCGAGGTCGCCCACCCGGAAAAGCGCTGCAGCGTCTTCTCGATGGCGGCATCGCGGTTCAGTCGGATGAGGTTCGCGGAGGCGAGAATCCGCTGGTCGAGTTTCTTGCGCAGCTCGGGCTTTACGTTGAGCAGCGTGTACTCGCTCACACCCGGGTTGCGTCGCGAGAGCGCTCGGGGGTTCATCGCCTGCGCGAACGCCCGCGTGAGCGCCGAGGTCAGTTCGCGTTCAAGCACCCGCTCGGGCACGAGGGACGCGCGTGCCGCGACACGCAGTTCCCGCATCCAGCGCTCGAGACGTTCCTGGGAGTCGAAGCCGTGCTCGATGAGGTCGTTCATCGCGGCCGTCAGGACGCGGTGAAACTCAACCGAAACGGCCAAACTTCTTCGCCTCCGGGCCTAGCGAGCGGAACTCCTGCTGCTCGCTGTCGGCCGGCGCCTGGGCCTTCTTCTCCTGATACAGGCGCAGCTGTTCGTAATCGAGCGTGAACGCCTGCGGGAACAGCGTCTTGTTCTCGCTGATGTTATCGAGCGCCGACTGGATCAGCAGCACCTTGTTGTCGGCATCGCATTCGGGCATCACGGTCTGCAGGAGCGACACGATTGCCTGGAACTTGGTTTCCGCGACCTTGACCTGCTCGCTCTCGGGCTCCCTTAGCAGGCTCGGCCACGCTGCGGCGAAGTTGCGCCGCCACTCGCTGAAGACGTCGGCGTATTCCTTCTTACCGTACTGCTCCGGGTAGAGCCGCTGGATGCGGGCGAAGAAGTCCTGATTCCACGCGCGATACTGCACGTAGTTGTCGAACCACGCATAAATCGGCTGCAGCCACTGCCGCACGCTCTCGATGTACGCGACGATCTGCTTGGCGTCCTCCGTGCCCTCGCCGAAGCCCATGACGAGCGTTTCGTTCTCGACCAGCTTGGCCGGCATATCGGCCGAGGTCGCGATGTTCTTCAGGATGTTCGTCCGCGAGTACGTGCCGGCTCCATCGGCGTTCTGCATGTTGAGCGTCTCGATCGAGTCGGTTTCCCCGATCTGCACGACGTTCCCGGTCTGGGCCTCCTTGACGAAGGCGCGCTTGACGGCGGCGAGCCCCTTCATGACGTTGTTGATCACAGAGCCGGGCGACTTGATCTTCGCGATGAAGACCCCGAGCTTGGTCTGGATCATGTCGTCCGCGATCATGCTGCGCAGGTACGACTTCATCGGATACAGCGCCCGCTGGTACACGGACCTGCCGACGAATCCGAATGCGGTCACCGTATACGAGAGGTATATGGGCCGCTCGTTCATCACGACCTGGAATCTCGAGGGGTGGAACGACACCCCGTTCGAGCTCACATGCGCGGGCTTGTTGAAGTCCCGCGCGGTCGGAATCTGCGAGAGCACCAGGGAGCCGGCGGTATTGAGCGGGTCGAGTACGTTGAAGTACAGGTCCGTGTCCGCGAGACGTTCCATGTCGAACGCCTCGGATGCCTTCACCTTGTCGGACCCCGCCACGATCGAGCTGATCCCATAGATGCGGGCGATTCTCCCGGCGTCGTGGATGTAGGAATCGCACTGCATCGACTCCCAGACGCGCTCGAACTCATCGGCGACCTCACCCGGGGCGTCCTGCACCGTGATGTCGCGCGGCTGGGACTGAGCCATCGTGATCGGCGACTCGGCGAGCTTTCTGCCGAGCGGGTGATAGCAGTAGATGTCCTTCGCCGTCTCGTAATCGAGATCGGACCCCGGCTTGATGTCGGCATCGAGCAGGTTCCGCAGCCTCGAGCCCACCTCCGTCCCGGCGGTGAGAAATGACGCGGCCATCAGTTAAGCCCCGTCGTGCTCACGATCTCGAACTGGACGGCGGCATAGAACACCGCGCCATTGAGATCCGTGATCTGAAAGAGCGCCTGATGAGTCTCGGACTCAGCCGTAGCGTTCACCATGGCGTTCTGTGCCGTGCTCACCGTGACCGTGTTCGCGGTTCCCGGCGCAATCGGAGTCCACGGCAGGATGTTCTCGCCGCTCAAAACGTCATCGAGCCGGTAGCTGACGAGTTGCGGCAGGTACGGATTGCCATCGGCGTCGAACCACGAGCCCCGCACGAGGCACGCCGAACGCTCGATGAAGGCCTGGTCCGCCGCTTGGATGCCGGTCTGCGACAATGCTATGACCTCGGCATGATCAAACGATACGGCCAAGTGACCTCCAGATAGGTTAGAACCCTTCGCTGTTCCCGAGCGCGATGGCGACCCCATAGGACGTGCAGTCGAGCAGGTCGAGGTCGGACTTGTCGGCACTCCCGGGGCGGAATCCCAGGATCTGCGCCAGGAGATGGTTCTTGGTCACCCCCTTGAACGTGACGACCTTGCGATAGGCGTGCTCAGTGATCTTCACCTCGCCGGCATGGACATGCCCTGAGATGTCGATGGCCCGTTCCGCTTTGCCCATCGCGGTCAGCTTCGAGTCGATCGCGTGGACCGGCCAGCCCTTTTGCTCACCCTGCTGCAACAGCACCATGCCGGAGGACTTGTCCTCGATGAACGCCCCGGAACTCCCGAGACGCGCCTTGCATGTGCTCGCCAGAACCTCGAGCCGGTCGAATACCGTCGGTAGCCACGTCTCGAGGAATGCCCCCTCGAGCTGCGTGTAATCCCAGTCGAGCAGGTAAAGCGGAAACGCCGTCTGCTGATGCTTGGAGATGCCCCAGAACACCACGCCGAGGCCGCTGTGGTCCTTGCCCGTCTTAACGGCCGTATCTATGACCGCGAAGACCGTATCGACGTACAGCGGCCAATCGACGGGCAACCCATCGACCAGAAGCGACGACTCGGAGAAGAACGATCCCCCGATCGGTCGCGGGCGCTGCTCATAAAGCGACGCCCAGTCATACTCCCCGATCGTGCGCCGGATCTGCTCTAGCACCCCTCTGGGATAGCGCTCCTCCCAGAGCGCTGTGCCGTCAGGCGCAATGGCCGGCAGCACGAGCTTGTCCCATTTCTCCCCGCCCTCCTCTGCCTCTTGCATGAGGATCTGGCCGGCGAGGTCCTCTTCGTGCCAGCGCGTCAGCGTGAGCACGATCGCACCGACCGGCATCAGACGGGTATACGCGACGGAGCGGTACCAGTCCCAGGTGGACTTTCTCTGAACCTCGCTCTCCGCGCTCGCGCGATCCTTCACCGGATCGTCAATCGAAAACACATGCGCGCCGCGGCCGGTAACCGCCGTCCCGACGCCAGCGGCCACATAACCACCGCCTCCCGAAACGTGCCACCTGTCCTTGGCGCTCGAGTCCTCGGCCAGCTTGACTCCGGGGAAGAGTCGCGAGTACTCCGGGGACGCCACGATGTTGCGCACGTCTCGCCCGAAGTCCGTCGCGAGCTCGGACCCATAGCTCGCCGAGATGAAGTCCCGATCCGGGTGACGCCCGAGATACCAGGCGGGGAAGCGCCTCGAGACGAGTTCCGTCTTCCCGTGCCTCGGGGGAGCCATCACGAGCAGCCGCTTGATCTCCCCGCGCTCGACGGCCTCGAGCTTGGATGCAATCAGCCGATGGTGCCCCGAGACCTGATAGTTCGGCTTCGTGTAACGGGTGAACTCAAGGAGCGACTGGCGGGCTTGCTGGCGGCGGCAGAGCTCCTTCTGCGCCAGACTCCTCACCGCCTGTTTCCATGATGGCGGCAAGCTCCTCGTCACTGAAGTCGTCAATATTGCGTTTCACGTTGAGGCTGACATCGGCCGGGGGCCTGCCATACGCGCGCTCGATCAGCACGGTTGCGGCGGTGACCCTGGAACTCGCTGGTGCTTTGTCATCGAGCATGACCTCTGCGAGCACTTTGCGGGCGTTATCGGCAACGGCCCGACAGGCTTCGCTGAACTCCCGCGTTCCCTTGGGGCGTCCGCCCGGATTGCCGGACTGGCCTGGCTTCCAGGGTCTCAGGCCGCTCATATTGGGGTGTGGGTTAGCCACGATGGATCTGTGCTCTCACTGAAATTTTGGGGAAGTCTCGGACCACCCGGGTTCACGCGAGAGCGCCCGGCCCGCATAGGACCGTGGTGCTCGCGCTGGTGTGATGCAGGCGGTCGGTGGTGACGACCTCGAGAAACCCGAGCTTGCTGCGCACGATGGTCCGTGCTCCGAGTGCCGGGTCATCGAACTGCCGTACCACGACCCCGTGATGGTCGCGGTTGCTGTTCAGCGACTTCCACCAGACGATCTCGCCGCGGGCGAACTTGCCCACCTCGGCGATCACCGGCTCCCACCCATGAGCTTGGCCAGGGAGTTGCGCGACAGGGTGAGCTTGCGTGCGTGGCG
>DAIDJG010000238.1 GCA_027451445.1 Singulisphaera sp. | reverse complement strand
CGCCTACCGGCGCATCCCCCTTTTGAGTGCGGGGGACTCCCAACGAGCCGCGTCTACATGGGCCTACTCGATCACCAAACCGGCGGATTCCTGGACCGACCCCGATTTCGACGACAAATCCTGGAAGCGCGGTGAGGCGGGGTTCGGCGAGCCTTCGACCCCTGCCATCCGTGTCAGGACCGACTGGAACACGCCGAACATCTGGCTGCGCTCGGAGTTCGAAGCGCCCGCCATTGAAGACGACGACCTCTTCACCTTGCATCTCTTTCATGACGAAGACGTCGAGATTTTCATCAATGGCAAACCGTTGATGAGTGCCCGCGGGTTCGTCATTCAGTACCGCGATATCCTGCTCGACAACGCTCAGAAGAGTCTCATCCACAAAGGGCGCAACACGATCGCCGTCCACTGCCACCAGACGGGCGGAGGACAAGGCGTCGATGTGGGGCTGCTGCTGTCGCGCGGCAAGGATGAATAGTAGTAAATGGGAAATGCGAAAAGGCGGATGCGAGATGGCAAATGCCGGAAGAGTGTTGGGAGCCTGATTTCCCGGCGCGCGCAATTGTCAGTTAGCCATCAACCGACATCTTGCATCTGCCATTTGGCTAGGAGTTCCGAAGTTGAGGTTTTGGTACACCTGACACGGAAATCCTCGTTCCCACGCTCCCGCGTGGGAATGCCGTCTTCGACGCTCTGCGTCGTCTGCCGCGCGAGGTTTCGCCGACGGGTACTGGCAACGCCTGACTTGGCCCCGCAAACGCACCGCTGGGGCGACCGCAGAGCGGTCAAGACGGCATTCCCACGCGGAGCGTGGGAACGAGGGCACGTTACTCGCGACGGCGTGGTGATTCCAACTGCGTAACTCCCATTGCCATCGTGCATCTGCCATTTTGTGAGGCGTTATCAGCGCTGGGACCCGCTTCAGAATCTTCGGTGCGGCCCCTGGTGTGCGTGCGTCAACAACTGAGGGCCGTGCTTGCCATGCCGGCGCCACCAACGCTGGACGGGATGTCGTAGACGCGACGCCACCACCGCAGCAACGACCATACCGAGCGGCATGCCGAGGTCGGCCTCTTCGACTCGCTCCGTTTCGGGCTGACGCCGGTCGTCGCGTCGAAGGGCCACTCGCTCGGGCGGGGCCTGGGAGGAGTCGACCGGTCCGAAGGGCTCCGGTGCCGACTCGGGTGCGAGGGCGAACATATGAGTGAGGCGCTCGCCGATCTGGCCGATCCACGCGGTGTCCGCCAGCACTTTGGCGTCGGCTTCGAGGGGCGGATTCGCCGCGACCTCGACTTCCGTTGGGACGGGCGGCGACGGCGGGGTAACCCCAGGATCGGTTGTCGCAATCACGGTCGAATCCGACCCAAGCCAGCCTGAGATGCTGCTCGTCGGGCCGAATCCCTGGTTCGGGCTGACGGCGATGCTGGCCAAGGTCGTCGAATCGGATGTCACCGTGGTCGCGACACTCGTGGATGCCGCCGGCGCGCCCGCGAGCGAGCCGCCCAGCGTCACGACGAGTCCTCCCGGCGAGGCCGGGCCGGACACGGCGATCGCCGTCGCCTGGATCTCCGCCGATGGCGCGGTGCCGGTCGAAGAGACGGTGCTCGCTGGCACCGGCACCGACGGCGCGGGCACAGTGGGACCGACCACAGCGCTGGGATTCGGCTGCGTGCTGTTAAGATTCGACGCCGACGGCGTCAAAAAACTCAGGTTGAGTGCGGGCCCCTGCCCGACTCCGCTGGCGATGAGCGAATCCGAGTCGATAGGTGGACCGATGTAGGTCCCGTGAATATGGACCGGCTGGTCACTCGTCGCGATGAAACTCAGGTAGTAGACACCCGGGTTAAGGATGATCAGGTTGCTGGTCAGCGTGCCCGGCGCCCCTGGGTCGAAGGTCCTCACACCGTCTGGGCCGACCAACTGGATCGAGTACGAACCGCCGGAATAATCCGTTTCAAGTTGGCAAGTGGTCTGGATGAGCGAAACCATTCGGTAGGTCATTGCACTTCCAGGGGCTAGGTTTTCGCTGAAGTTAAACCCTTGGACAAGGTGCGCAGGGAACAGCGGGCCCACGTTATTTGGTCCCCCGAAGTTCACTTGGCGTTGCACCGTCCAACTGGCAAGCACGCCAGCGGGCTGGCCGGGCGCGACGGGAGTCCGGCCGGCGAGGTCGGTGATGGGTCCCTGCGAGGGAAGCCGAAGCGTGTAGTGGCCGGCGGGCAAGGCTTCATTGAAAAGGAATTTGAACTGGCTCGTGCTCTCCTGGTATCCGACGGGAGTGATCGGCCAGGACTGTCCGTTCTGGTCGACAACCTGAAGGGCCGTGAACGCCTGACCGGACGGTGGCTCGAAGCTCGCGATGTTCATCGCCCCCGCAAAGGCCAGCGTGAATCCTGTCGGCGTCGTGTCGAGAGGGTCGGCCCAGTTGAGAGCAAATCCCTGGAGCGCGGTCGGTGTGTCCTCAGCATCGGCCACGAGCTCGAGCTGGTACGCGCCCCCCGTCTGGTTCAAGCTGATTCCTGAAGTTCCTGACGCCGGATCGTAGCCGCCGGGCTGATCGGCCACATTGCCGTATCCCGATACCCCAATGTAATAGGTCCCGGGCTGCAAGCCTGCGAAGAGGTAGGGATCGCTCGGGAAGTCGGGCCGCCCGATCGTCGCACTGGTGATCAGGTTCCCCTGCGAGTCAAAGAGGGCGAGGGACGAGTTCAGACCACTTCCCATGCGGGTCGCGTCGATCGCGGCCCCCAGCCGCCAGAAATGTCCGGCGGGGAGTGTGAACTGGTAAAGATCGACGGCTGACGGATTGTTGGCCAGGTCGAGATTGCCCGAGGCGGCCACCGACGGAGTTGCCATCACCGGTCCTAAAGGCGTGGCGTCGCTGAGCGTAACCCCCGGCTGGGCGATGGTGAACGACGTCAACGGTTGATCGTTGCCCGCCCCCGCCGTGTCGTTCCACGGGATGTCGCCGTTTGGATCGAACCCGGCAATCGAGGACACGCCGAACAACACAACCTGATAGGTCTGCCCAGGCGTAAGCGGCTGCGTAACCGTCAGCCTCAAGACGTTGGACGGATCAGATGAGAAGATGTCATCGGGCTCGGCGAGCACCGTCGGATCGGCGGGGCCGGTCGGATTGCCGTTCGCGTCCAATGTCTCGAGGCCAAAGTCCGCGCCCAGCAGCGAGAAAGGATCGATCGGGTCATTGAATGTGACCGTGATCGTCGTGGGGCTTTGTGTAAGGACAGACCCTGGTGCAGGATCAACTTGCACCACCGATACGGCGATCGAAGGGTCGGGGATCACGGCTGCTGAGGCGTCCATTCCGGGCAACACGCTGAGCACTTCGCGAACTTCCAGGCCTTCCAGGCGGGGGCGGTAGCGGCGAGTTGTCCCCCGGCGAGACACACGGCGAGTGCGGTTCATTGATGTCACCAGGCCAAAGCAAACGTTGAATTGGGCGAAGTTCGTAGAGTCTTATTTGTTAGGGATTTGTGGCTTAATGCCTCGCAAGCTGACAGCCACGCCTCACTCCGGCGCACGGCTCGCGACGTTTGACAGCGGACAATCTGGGATGGTGGTGCAATTTTGGAGAATTCAACAGACAAGACGGCTCGACTCAGCGGTCCTCTATATTCCTAGGTCGCGATCCCGAATCGGGCTGAGTTGTTGCCTAAAGAAAACACGGGGCGGGTTGGGAGTTCCGGCGGGGTTCACGGTCTTCTTTGGCGGCGAATGCTCGCCGATATCGCGTCCCGCGTGAGCGCTGCGTCTGCGATGCGCTCCCCTCCTCTGCAACCATAGCTCGGTCGGTGTGCTGGCGCGTGAGCGAAGACTGCGTTGCTCTCGCGAAGGCACTCGACGACATGGGGAAGTCACGAGTGCCACAACCTCGACACTGCGCAATCGGTATGGCAAGAATGGGAACCACGATACCCGTTGGGGAGACCGAGTGTTCGATGCTCCTGGTTTCGAAAGCGACGGGCGTCCGCTGACAGGTGTTGTAAGTATCGGCGCGAGCGTACCGGGTTCCGCTCGCTTGGCGGGCTGACTCAAGGCATCATCGCTACGGGAAGGATCGAGCCCTGAGCACGCGCGGTCGAGCCCGTACTTCGGTCGCCACCACGTTCTAGGAGCCTGTCCGAGAATCAACTGGTGGCAGATAAGGACTTACGCCGATTGGCCGCCGCCGCGTTTTTCGAAATCCCGAGAAAAACCGTCGTTTGCCATACTAAGAAAATCCGCAACTTGTTCTTGCAAAACGACTTAATTCTCGGACAGGCTCCTAGTTGTTTGCGACGACGCTCGACCCCCGTGACTTCTCGGAATGGAGGAGACAGGACTGCGGGCTCTTCAAAATCCCGCTCACGTTGGATAGAATCGTGAGAGTGTGATAAACGTGCGATCCGCGAAAGCCTGCGAACTTGAGCATCCAGCGCCGGTCGGTAAATGCGAATGGCGATGTCCCCCGGTTGGGAAGACACCGCCATTCGGAAAAGCGTTGTTCCGCATCGCAGAGCGACGCCAGGTCTACTCAACGGTCCTTAGTAGGACTGAGGAGCAGCCTTGGCCGGGGCCTGCGGAGCCGGAGCCGGGGCGACCTTGGCGGGCGCCTGCGGAGCCGGGCAAACCTTCGCCGGGGCCTGCGGGGCCGGGGCGACCTTCGCGGGGGCCTGCGGGGCCGGGGCGACTTTGCAAGGAGCCTGCGGGGCCGGGGCAACTTTGCAAGGAGCCTGGGGAGCCGGGGCAACTTTGCAAGGAGCCTGGGGAGCCGGGGCGACTTTGCAAGGAGCCTGGGGAGCCGGCATCACCTTGGCAGGAGCCGGCATGACCTTCGTCGGGGCTTGGGGGCAAGGCATGGCCTTACCAGGAGCCTGGGCTGACGCATAGCCAAGGCCCGAGACGCCCAAAGCAAGAGCCAAAAACGCACTGGTCATCGCGATGTCCTCTATATTAAGGATCAGGTTGTCGGTCGACGTCTCGATCGAGTCGCTGAGCAGACAATCCCCTGATGGTTCGGCACGGCCGATGCTGGACAACGTCCGATCGCCAACACCTCCATCCCTGTCGGGGGTTCCCTCGCTCGATGTCCAAAAGGACTCGAACAGTGAACCTCGTCCCCAACCCGCAAAGGGGACTCAACACATGCTGGCCTCGGGACGGTGGCGGAAGGCTAAAGCCGGTCATCTTCGCCGGCACTGGCGCTCCACCCCAGGGGTGGCCACGTTTGGTTATCGGCAGTGATCCCCACCGCGTTTACTGAACTTGGGAAAATCAACAGGATGCCGTCTTGGCGTGTTTTGGGGAGTATGTCGAGGTTTAACAAAATGGGTAGCGGTATTCTCGAAAGGATGCTGGCTCGGCGAATTCTAGGGACTCTGTCGAGTATCAATAGGGTGGGTAATACGCCGGGCGATTATTGGTCCACCTGCGGTGTCATCTGTGCCGAACCATCTTGGGTATCACGCAGGCCGTTCGGGTTCGGCGAGACGCCCGCGCTGACGCAGGATTGTCAGTGACGGGACGAAATGAAGGGTGAGCAAAGGCTCGACCGGTTACTTTGGAGGCAGCATGCGTAGAAGTAAAGGGCAAGGACGCGGGGTGCTCTGGATGGCAGTGATCGCGTCCGCCCTGGTGAATACAGGAGCGAGGGCGCAAGAGCCGAAGGCGGCTGAACGGGTGCAAACCGTGCCCCTCGGCTTGACCTCGCACGAGTTCTCTGGCGACAAGGTCTTCGGTGTCTACGTTCCCACGAAGTTCGGTGGCGAACTGACGATCAAGGCCAGCACCGGATCCGTGGAAGAAATCAAAGGGCCGGACGGTCGGGTCCGGACTAACGGGCAGGAGGTCGGTTCGAACCAACAAGGATGGTACACGTTCAAGGTCACCGGGGCGACCGAGCCTTACACTGTGGAAACCACCTTCGTCCAGGTCGGCCAGAGCGCCCGCAAACCCTGGAACTTTTATTACTGGCCGACGAAGGCCGACGCGATCCACGAACCCTGGGCCGGAGGTAACGCGCGTGTGGACTCGCGCGTCAATCCCATGAGCGATGACATCCAGGTCATTCCTTATGGCGCCTACGTCGCTCCAGGCCAGGACATCATCCGCGCCGGTCCGAACGGCCTGCTTGAATCGTTCGTCGGTCCGGGCGACGATTCGACCTGGTTCCCCAACGAGTACGATGACCTGACGTTCCGGGGCAAGGACGGTACGATCTACGCGACGCCCTCGCCCATGTTGAAGTACGACCAGATCTTTAATTCCTCGGCGCGCAGCTTCGAGGCGGCCAATAGCCAGAACCAGGACATTCAGCGCTGGCCGGGCCACTGCCTCGGCGGTGCCATCGCCTCGATCTCGTTCAACGAGCCGACCCCTGCCCCGAACTCGGGCATCACCCGCGACGAGCTGAAGGCCCTCTGGGCCGAGCTTGGCGAGAACCACCTCAACCACCAGATCGGCGACTACGCGACGGACATCCCTCCTGGCCCGCCTCGTCCCGGCTTCGATGCCTGCGACCGCCACGTCCCGCGCTTCCATGCGATGCTCGAGACGCACATCCGCGGTCAGCGCCAAAACCTCCTGGGCAATCTCCGCGCCTTCCCGCCCCGCGGGACGACGAGCGAGGTCTGGAACCACGGTATTGGCAAGTACACCGCGACCTATCACGCGATCCCCGGCAAGGGCGAGCGTGCGGTCCGGCTCGAGGTCGTTCTGGAGGCCAACTCTGGTTCGTGCATCAACGGGCAAGACGACAAGCCTCGCGTCAATAACTACGAGTACACGCTCGTTTACGGCCTCGACGGCAAAATTGATGAGACCAATCCCGGAACCTCGGACTGGATCTCCGTGGGCGGCGAGTGCCTCTACGCTCCGTTGAACCTGCTCGAAGTTGCCCACTCGCGGTGGCAGGGTCACAACCCGATGATCACCGAAGCCAATGTCCGGGCGCTTGACATGGCCAACGGAGGCGGCGGCGCCGGGTTCTACAGTCGGAGGCTCGCCGGCGGTACCCCGAACTTCCGTCCGGTCGCAAGCTATGAAGCGGGACGTGCCCCGATGTTCGCCCGCGGCGACACCAACAACGACGCCCCCCGCGGCCGCGGCTTTTTCGGCGGGCTCTTCGGATTCGGTCGCTAAACTCCCCTGCCCTTCTCTTCGCCTCGCCTGAACCAATCCGCCGGGAAAGCTTCCTCTCTCGAAGCTCTCCGGGCGGTTTTTTTGTGTTCTTTCGAACTGCCCGATCGCCTCAGTCGCACGTCGCCCCGGGTTGGCCGCGCAGAACCCGTTCCGGAACGCACAATCGTTACAGTCCGTCGATTCCCCGGGGGCCTGGTGCCGGCATGGTTTCGGTCTTCTGCATTTCCGACAGGGCCGTTCAAGTTTGCCTGGTTCCTCAGTCGATGAGAGAAGCGGCCTGAGAGCAATCCAACAAGTTTCGCCAACCCCGGCAACCCGCCGGATCCCGCGCAACTGCGATGAGACCACGAGGCGACCGTGGGAGACCTAGCCATGAACCGAGAACATGGCCTGCAGACCTGGAAGACATCCGGCTCCATTCCATTTGACGAACGACCCCTGGTTCCGACCTTGATTCAGGTCCCCAGGATTGCGACGCGTACGACCAGCGCAACGCGACCCTCCCGGCGCCAGGCTTCGAGAGTGCGTCGGCGGCGCCTCCGCCGCGAAATACGTTGGGCATTGTACGGCATGGTTGCGATGCTGCCCATCGCCCTCGCCGCCGTAGGATATTGGGGCGGCCGGCGGGCCGCGCTATTGAGTATCGATCGGGTGCCCCTCGAACGAAGCGAATCGATTCCGTTGCCTCCGCCGCCGATGATTTCGCTGTCGATCGAGCCTGCCACGGGCGCGATGCAGCCCCCCGAACGCGACGCCAAAGTTGTGATCCCGGGCTACCTCTTGCCCGACGACGGACCGGAGGAGGAGGTTCATGCGGGAGATTGATCAAGCCCTGGCTCGTGCTTACGCCCAGCGCGGAGCCACCGACACGAGCGGCGTCCCCCCCGCACCTCACCTCGCACCTCGCTCCCGAGACTCCGCGCGCACGCTAACGACGACATCCGTTGACGTACCCGCGGACTCGACCGTCGACGAAGGATCGTCCGAGTCGTTTCTTCTCCACTGGCCCTCAACGGTCTGCATTCTGGAACGAGAGTGCGGCGAACGTTTCGAACGGATGGCCGACGCGCTACTCGCGAGCCGAAGCCGGCAAAACACGAAGGTTTTGCTCTTCACGAGCTGCCACCGCGCCGAGGGTCGAACGACGCTCATTCTCACACTGGCCCGGGCCTTGTCGCGGCGGCCTGGGCGCACGTTGTTGGTCGAAGGCGACTTGAGCGGTCCGATGCTCGCGCGCCAGCTCGGCCTGCGACCACACGTCGGCCTCGACGACGTGGTTGAGCACGGCGTCTCCCTGTCCGACGCCATGATCGACGCGCAGGACGATCATCTGACGATCTTGCCCCTGCGCGCGCCGGTCGCACGACCGCGCGAGTTTCTCGCGTCGACCGCATGGGGATGTACGCTGGCTCGACTCCGCCGCGAATTCGATCTGGTACTGATCGACGGCTGCCCGCTCTTCGCGGGCTTGAGCGCAGTTCCGCTTCACCGTGGGGTCGATGCGGCGGTCCTGGTGCACAACCGAATGCTCACGGGTGAGCGTGCCCTGCTCCGCGGCCAGGAGATTCTTGCATCTGGGGGGATACCGTTGCTGGGGCTCGCGGAAACGTTTGTGTAACGGCGGCGTGCGAATCGAAGCCGGGCGGTGTTCGGATTCCTGCCGGTGGAACGAGGCATCGAAGTGTCCGGGCAGAAGTAATCACTACAAGTCGACGGAGATTCATGTGTGGATTTGGAATGGCGAGGCTCCGTCCGAGCGGCAGGATCACCGCGAGACGATGTCCGCCCACCACACGCGATGTTCCAATGACTCGAAGACTCGTCATCGGAACAAGGCTGGCTTGGACGGGGCCTCGCCCTCCCGATGTTTTCGAAGCCGTAAAAGGTTGGTCACCTTATTTTTGCCAACACCTTCACTGGTACGCCCAGTCTTTCGTCGGAGACCCTGGTGTACGAGTCCCATTTCGGACTGAGCCGGCATCCGTTCGGCGAGACGATTCACCCTTCGGCCTATGTTCCGCTGCCGAGCCGCGACGCCGTACTCCGGCGCCTCCGCTACGGCCTGGAGCGAGGACGCGGGCCGGCGTTGGTGTTCGGTCCGGCCGGCAGCGGCAAGACACTCCTGGCCGCAACCCTGGCGCGAGACGTCGGCGGTCGAGTGGTTCACCTGAGCTTCCCTGCGCTCCCGGCAGCGGATTTGCTCGCCCTCCTGGCTCAGGAACTGAGCCCCGCGCCGACGGTCCTGCATGAGTCGCTTCCGAGCCTGCTGCGACGCGTTCGCGAAACCCTGGCGTCCGCAGCCGCCCGCGAAGAGCGTTGCTTGCTGATCGTCGACGAGGCGCATTTAATCGACGACCTCGCGACGTTCGAAACCCTTCGACTTCTCCTGAACTTCGCATCGACCGGTACGCCCGACCTGTCACTCTTGCTGGTCGGAGGACCCGAAGTGCTACTTCGCCTTCCTCATGGGCTCTCCGATCGCCTGAGCGCTCGCTGTCTGCTCGGCCCGTTCACCGAGGAAGAGACCGATACCTATCTCAACGGCCGGCTCGCGGCTTCAGGAGCGTCGAGCCCCTTATTCGGCGCGGAAGCGATCGCGAACCTGCACCGGGCCGCCGACGGTCTTCCTCGGCGTTTGAACCGACTGGCTGATCTCGCGCTGCTCGTCGCGTACGCCGATGGTCTCCCCTGCCCCGACGCCCGCTCGATCGCGATCGCCGCGCGCGAGTGGGATCCCGATCAAATCGCGGCATAAGTTTAGAGCGGTTTTTAAACGCGTTGCGTACTCCCGAGCCACCCGATATCATTTTATGTTTGGCACATGCGTGTGTTTGGGAGGGCGAGGCTCCGACCGAGCCAGCTCTGTTCGGAGGGCGAGTCTTCGAGTCCTCTGAACATCGCGTGTGACGCCGCGGTCGCTTGGGCGGCACGCGATGATCCATCGGCTCGAAGACTCGCCGATAGATCAAGGGTGGCTCGGACGGAGCCTCGCCCTCCCTGCTGCGCGCAACGCGACCGTAAACCGCTGTAGGGACACTCCACCTGGCTGCGCCTTGATCCGCGCGCGTATCATAACGCGGCGTCAGGTAAGAACTCCCCCGCGCTGGAAGAAACCGAATGAGCACCGTCGTTCCTGCCTTCGAAGTCGATGAAGCGGGTCTCGCTCAGGATCTTCGCACCCGCTTCGATGGCGTACGCCGTGCGACCGAAGCGCTCTGTGCAACGCTGGAGACCGAAGACTACGTCCTCCAGTCGATGCCGGACGCCAGCCCGGTCAAGTGGCATCTCGCCCATACGACCTGGTTCTTTGAGACCTTCCTGCTCGTCCCGGAAGCAAAACACTCTCGGGCTGAGTCGCCCGAGTACAGCTACCTCTTCAATTCTTACTACAACGCCGTCGGCGACCGCATCCCCAGGGCACAGCGGGGGCTCCTGACCCGACCGACCGTGGCCGAGGTCTATCGCTATCGCGCGGCTGTTGACTCCCGCATGCGCGACTGGATCGAGAGACTTGACGCCACAGACCTTCGACGGCTGGCCCCGACGATTGTCCTCGGTCTGAATCACGAGCAGCAGCATCAGGAACTGATTCTCACCGACCTGAAGCACGCGTTCGGTTCCAATCCGCTCCGTCCTGTGTTTCGTGAGCGTGCGCAAATCACTGAGCGAGTTTCGTCGCCTCTTTCGTGGCTGGAGTTTGGCGGCGGATTGTGTCACGTCGGTCGCGATGGGACGGGGTTCGCGTTCGACAACGAGGGCCCGCGACATCGGCACTTTCTCGACCCCTACCTGCTGTCAAACCGTCTGGTGACGAACGGCGAATACCTCGGCTTCATCGACGCCGGCGGCTACGATCGTCCCGAATTCTGGCTCTCGGACGGCTGGTACGCTCGTCAGACACACGGCTGGAAGGCTCCGCTCTACTGGGAGAAACGGGACACAAGCTGGCAATCCTTCACACTCGCGGGCATGAAATCGGTCGACGAACACGAGCCGGTCTGCCACCTCAGCTTTTACGAGGCTGACGCCTACGCGCGCTGGGCGGGTGCGCGTCTGCCGACGGAGCAGGAGTGGGAGTCGGCGGTGGCATCGCTGCCCATCGAGGGCAACCTGGCCGAGACCGAATGTTTCCACCCCTCGGCGCTTGGGTGCCACGAGGATTCACGAGCGTTGGCACAATGCTTCGGCGACGTCTGGGAGTGGACGCGCAGTCCTTATTCCCCCTACCCGGGATATCAACCCGTGGCCGGTGCCCTTGGCGAGTACAACGGGAAGTTCATGTGCAACCAGATGGTCCTGCGGGGCGGGTCGTGCGCCACGCCCCGGTCGCACATCCGCGCGTCGTATCGCAACTTCTTTCCGCCGGAGGCTCGCTGGCAATTCTCGGGACTTCGGCTGGCCCGCGACATGCCGCGGTGATTCGGCATTCAACGACGCAACGAGGCCGTGGTCCCCACGGACTTCACGGCGATCGGAGCACGCCAGGATGCGATTGCGGATCGGTCCGTGTGGTCTGCGACGCGGCCGAGGCAACGATCGAAGCACGCGACGGTTGCCCACCGTAGCACGCCCGCAACCACGAGATTCAAGAAGACCCAACTCGTCATCGCGAAACCAGCTCCTTCCAGGATGGTTGTTCGCGATTGCAGAGTCTCGGCGACGGAGATGTACATTCCGAAGAACGGACTGATCCACAGATGCGCACCGAGCGAGGGGCCGCTGGGGTTGACCATGAGCGCGATTGTTGGATAGATCACCGTCGCCGTCACAAAGACGGCCACGCTCAAGGCGACGGCTCGCCCGAGCCGGCGTTGCCACGTCGCGAAGGCCAGGCCCACGCTGGTCACAACGGCTCCATACGTCACGACCAGGCCGATGGTCAAGATCGTGAACGGAACTGCCTCCAGACAGTGCCCTCGGACGCACACTGAACCACCCCCAACGATCGCAGGCAAAATCGCCAGCCCGGGCACGGCGCGAAACGCGCCCCACCACTTGCCGAGAAAAATCGTTCGCGATGAAAGCGGGGTCGCCAGGAGGATGTCCAGGCTTCCGAGCGCTCTCTCTTCCGCAAGGGCCGTCGCCGAGGTCACACTGACAAACAGTAGCCCGATCGACACCATGAACCCGCTCACGCCTGCGGCGACCCACCCATTTCCAAAAATAATTACAATTGTAAAAATGGCAGAGATGAAGAAATAAATACTCCAGATCGCTCGTGCCCAAATCGACGCGTTGCGCCGTCGCGATTCGCGCCACCGGATGGGGTCTTCATCGAGCGACGTACGACGCAGCCTGATACGTTCCCGACCCCATTTGGCCCACCGCGGCTCGGCAACGGTCTTCGCGACCGTCCGGCTCGCATGCCCGAGCGTCACTGCACGGATCCGCCAGGTTGCGAGCAACGCGAGCAAGAGCGCGACCACCAAACAGCCACCAAGGAAAGCGATACCAGGCATCAGCACCGCCTGCGCGTTTGAGGCGAACCAGGACCATCCGAAAAGAAGCCAGAACGGATTGGTGTGATATAGGAATTGCGGTGTCCCGCCGCGGCTCGTCTCGCTCCAACCGAGCAGCGCGAGCAGCCACACGGCCCATGTGGCATACGTGGCCGTCAGTGCCTCGTGTGCCTTCGTTGCCCAGACGGAGAACGTGAGAGCGACGCTGACCCCTAACACCGACACGCCCACGATGACGAACGACCCACGGAGGATGATGAGCGCATCCACCCCTCCCAGGATCGTCGAGAGCGCAAGCACAGGAAGGCTGCACGCCACGACGCCTAACACCGCGGCCAGCCTCGACGCGAGCTTCCCCAGCACGATCTCCGCGTCGGAGAGGTCCGTCACCATCATCAGGGTCAGGCCGCCCCTCATCTTGTCCTGGCAAACCACTCCCGCCGTCGCTGCGGGGACCAGTACCAATGCGAGGACCAGTTCCACCGCCAGGATCGCATCGGCGAACGCGTTGCCGATCGCCGCGATCTCCTGGTGGGTCGAGATCGGTCTTGCGCGGACCCTCGTCAACCAGACCAGCGTCAGTCCGACGAGCAGGCTGGTCACAAGCAATGCTCTCGCCGCGTAGACCTGCCAGCGGCGCGCCGATGTCACGCACTCGCCGGCGAAGACGGGACCCAGTCCGAAGCGAATCGACATGTCGTTACTCTTTAGAGTTGGTTGAGCTCGGACTAAGCACGTACCCCCGTGAACGTAACAATTCGTCGAACGTCAGGCTATCGCTCCATGACGATGGCCGCAAGCCAGCGGTGCGTCGCGTTCCTGGCAGCGTCGTTTGAGCTCGCACGCTGAAAGAATATGGATCCGATCAGCGCCAATCGCACTATTCCGACTTTCTCGATAACGTAAGTGCAGATTCCGTCTTCTTTAATTTTTCTTCAGAAACTCTTGCCCGGCGGCTCTGAAAGTCCATAATTGAAGAAAAGATGAAGGCGACCGAGATCCGCTGTCTCATGACCTTTCGATCAGATGATGTGGTAGTTGTGGATCGGTTTTTGCAGTACGTCTAATCGCTCGCATCTCGCTTTTGCCGGCTCCAGGCCTCTCGTAGCAGCTTTTTGAGAGATCCTGGGGCACGACACGTCTGAACTGGGATTTTCACAACGGATTGGTCGCTTCGGTGGCCAGGATGGGACTTCAGTCGAGGCGGCGTTTTCAACGAATTCTCGGGAATTCGGCTCCGCCCCACCCGGAGGTGGTCGTGCATTTCTCTCCCTTTGCTCTCGCTCGTCCCCTGTTTCTCGCGATCACGGGGCTTACGGCACTGGCTGTGGCGGTCGGGCGCGCGACGCCTGACGTGTCCGAGACGCGTCGCTTCGAACCGGTCCGCTATCACGGCATCAACTGGTTCCATTTCCAGAAGCCGAGCGGTTCTCCGCTCTTTCTGGACGCGAATACCGGAGAGGTCTCCCACAGCGCGCTGCCCGAAACCGACCGACTCGAGTATCTCTCGTGTTCTCCCTGGCGCGATGCCGACGGTCAGAGGCAAGTGGTCGGACTCTGGGACGACGCGACGAGTCTCAAAGAGGGGGGCATCGGCCGCGGTCTCGGATTGGCGCGTTACACGTACCCCGAAGGGCGCGTTTGCGACCGAATTCCCCTGGAACGCGTGCCCGTCTGTGCGCCGTGCTGGTATCCCGGCACAGCGTCCCGGCTCCTCTTCGCAGCGCCCGATGGCATCCTCTACCGCTTTTCCTTCGAAGAGGGTCGCAAAGACAAGGACCCTCTGCGCGACGATTTCCGGCATCCTCGCCCCTTGAAGTGGCGCATTGACCGACCAGCGAACGGCCGGTTCTTGATCCGAGACCCCTTCTGGTCGATTGATCCCGCCCTGAAAGGACGACTTCTCGTCTCCATGATCTTCATGGAGGGCGCCGGGGTTCCACCAGTCAATGATGAGGGTACACGGCTCTGGTGGCTCGAGTTGAACCCGCAGCGCACGGAAATCATCGGCGCGGGGCGACTTCCTGTGACTGGTCCGGAGAACCGAGAGCGCTGGCCCGTCCTCGCGCGTTCGCCTCAAGGGCGCCTGACTCTCGCCTACCTCGTGCGCCAGGACGGTTCGGTCGGCTGGATGCTCCGGCTCGCCGAATTGGAGAGTACCGACGATCCGATGAATCCCTTTCGATTGCGACCCATTCCTCTGACTCAGACCGAGCCGGGTGCCGACGGGCCGCCGGTTTTTTCCACCGATGGCCGCTGGGTTAACATCATCGCGAAACGTGAAGGCGGGCCGACCTGGATTGAGCAGTTCGCGCTCGATGGCGACCGATCCGTGTCCGGTCAGCGTCCGATTCTGAGCGCGTCGGTACACACCGACTGATGACGGTTACGGGCATCTCGGGGTGCCGTCCCAAGCGCGCTTCGCTGTCGAATCGAGACGACACGTCTCGGGTCCATACTTGAGTCGTGGAGTGCCCGCACGTTCTCGCCGAGAATTCCGCGATTGGGGCGAACTTCGAACCTATTCTTGACGTATAACGACATTACGCGGCGAGCGCCGGCTGTTTCGCCGAGTGACGATGCCGGCACTCGCACCTGGGTCGCGCCTTCGTGCGGCGACTCCCGTCCTGAGGGTACGATGACGAACCAGATGGTTGCCGGCCGTTCCGCCCCGACATCGCGGGGCCGGGACGGAGATGCCCACCCCCCAACTCCCACAGACCCGAAAGCTAGCGATCACGGTCCTCTGGTCTTGACCGCTGGCGACCTCTCCTGCGAAATCTGTCGCCGACTCGAGCGCAAAGGATACACGTGGGATTCGCCCGAAGCGGGCAATGTCTGAGACGCGGCTTGCCGCACGTCGCAAAACACAAGTGATCTCTGCAAAGGGGCCGGTTTGATTCGTGGGTGCGACCCACCGCGAATCAAACCGGCCCCTTCCCCATCCGTCCGACCCTTCCCCTGTCTGTCGATCGCCTCTTTGCGCAATGAGGGTGCAGCGGCGGTGCTGCGAAAACCCAACTTCGCAACGGGTTCGCCTGAAAACGAACCCGTCACATGCTATGCGGCAAGCGCGTAATGCAATCAGGCACGCATGGATGTCGGCGACAGGTTCGCCCGTGCGTTCCTCGTTGACGCGAATCGTTCACGCGCATTCAAGGATTTTTTCTTTCAATAAAAACCGTTTTCGAATGTTGCATCGTCTTAGTTAAGCTGGGTTTACCCTTGGTTCTTGCATCAGGAGACGCGGATGCTTGACGAACAGTTCCTTGCGAGGCGCGCCCGGTCGGAGAGGCGCCAGGCTTTGTTGCGAATGGAGACCCTGGAGACGCGGACACTCCTTGCCTCGTCGGTGAGCGCGACGGCGGCGTTCTCGGTCGTGACTGACTGGGGGAGCGGGTTTACCGGCAGTGTCGCGATTACCAACACGGGGGCGACGCCCATCAACGGCTGGACCCTTCAGTTCGATTTCGCGCCCGGAATCACCCAGATCTGGAACGCGCAGATCGTGAGTCACTCGGGAAACCATTATGTGATCAAGGACGCCGGCTACAACGGGACGATCGGCGCCGGGCAGACCACAACGTTCGGCTTCAATGGAGCGCCGGGGCATGTGACCAGTGGTCCGGTGAACTTCGTACTCAACGGCAGTGCGCTCGGCGGCGGCTCGACCCAGTCGCCCCCGACCGTGGTCACACCGGCGTCAGCGTCCGCCAACCCCGTGGTGGGCAAGACCATCGGACTCTCCGTGCTCGGGGCTGACGTGTCGGGAGAATCAAGCCTCACATACACGTGGACAACGACCGGAAACCCGCCAGCCTCGGTTGGTTTCAGCGCCAACGGTTCGAACGCCGCGAAGAACACGACGGCGACGTTTGGCAAGGCGGGTAACTACACCTTTCAGGTGACGATCACTGACCCCTCAGGGCTCAGCGTGACGAGCCCCTTGAGCGTCACTGTCGCGCAAACATTAAGTGCCATCACCGTGAGTCCCGCGACCGCAACCGTCACCGAAGGCGCAGCGCAACAGTTTACGGCGACCGCGCTTGACCAGTTCGGCAATGCGCTCACGAACCAACCATCCCTGACCTGGTCGGCCACGGGAGGAGGAACCGTGACGGCTACCGGTCTTTACACGGCCCCGGCATCGGCGGGAACGGCTCAGGTCCAGGCCGCGTCGGGCGCGATCCACGGCTCGGCGAGCGTGACCGTGACGGCATCTTCAACCCAGGGGTCAGGTGCCTCGGTGGTCTTCACCGACACCGATGACTGGGGATCCGGTTTTACCGGCAACATCGCGATCACGAACAACGGAACGGCCCCGATCAACGGCTGGACGCTCCAATTCAGTTTTGCGCCTACGATCGGCAACCTTTGGAACGGGCAACTCGTCAGCCACGTCGGCAACGTTTACGTGATCCGTGACGCCGGCTACAACGCCGCGATCGCTCCGGGGCAGACCGTCAGCTTTGGCTTCAACGCGTCGCCCGGCGGCCACCCGGCCTCGCCCTCGGCGTACGTCCTTAACGGTGCCGCGATCGGCGGCAGTTCGACACCCGTGACCCCGACCGTTTCGGTCGGCAACGTGACGATCTCGGAAGGGAGCAGCGCCTCGCCCGCGGTGTTCACGGTGACGCTCTCCCAGGCGGCGACCTCATCGGTCTCCGTCACCTACAACACCGCGGACGGCACTGCCAAGGCCGGCGTCGACTACCAGGCCTCGAGTGGCACCCTGACGTTTGCTCCCGGCCAGACGTCGCAGACGATCAGCGTGCCGGTCTTCGCTGAGACTGCCGCCGGCAAGCCGGACGTCACATTCGCTCTGTTGCTGTCGTCCCCCTCCGGTGCAACGCTCGGCAACGCATCGGCAACCGCGACAATCCACGATGCGTACACAGCGCCTCCCTCGATCAGCATCAACAACGTCACCGTCAACGAGCCCACGAGCCAGGCCCAGCCCGACTTCTTCCACACGGCCGGCAACCAGATCGTTGATGTGAACGGCACGCCGGTGAAGATCGCTGGCGTCAACTGGTTCGGCTTCGAGACGAGCACTTACGTTGTCGACGGCCTTTGGGCCCGCAACTATCAAAGCATGATGGATCAGATGAAGCAACTCGGCTTCAACACCATTCGTATTCCGTTCTCGAACGCGATCTTCAACCCTGCGAACGTTCCCAACAGCATCAACTACAACCTGAACCCGGATCTTCAAGGCCTGTCAAGCCTGCAAATCCTCGACAAGATCGTGGCCTACGCGGGGCAGGTCGGCCTGCGGATCATCCTCGACCACCACAGTGCGCTGCCGGACGACCACAGCAACGAGCCGCTCTGGTACATCCCCGGCGACGCGAATAATTCGGAGCAAGTCTGGATCAACAACTGGGTCGCGCTCGCCCAGCGCTACGCCGGCAACCCGACGGTGATCGGTGCCGACCTTCAGAACGAGCCGCACGGTCAAGCCACCTGGGGCGACGGCAACCTCGCGACCGATTGGCGGCTCGCCGCCGAGCGCGCGGGGAACGCAGTTCTCGCTGCGAATCCCAACTGGCTCATCTTTGTCGAGGGGATCCAGACGTACAACGGCCAAAGCACCTGGTGGGGCGGGAACCTGATGGGGGCCGGACAGTACCCGGTCGTCCTGAACGTCCCCAATCGGGTCGTCTACTCGCCGCACGACTACCCAGCGTCGGTCTCGAATCAGCCCTGGTTCAGCGCTCCGAACTACCCGGCCAACCTCCCCTCCGTCTGGAACCAGTACTGGGGCTACCTCTACCAGCAAGATCTCGCCCCGGTCTGGCTCGGCGAGTTCGGGAGCATGCTCCAGACGACCTCGGACCAGCAGTGGTATCAGCAGATCACGAGCTACCTTGCGAACACCGCGAGCACGCCCTCCGTCGCCGGACAGCAAGGGATCAGTTGGACCTGGTGGTCGTGGAACCCCAACTCGGGCGACACCGGTGGGATTCTGGCCGACGACTGGCAGACAGTGAACCGGAACAAGATGGTTGGGCTTGTCCCCATCGAGTTCGCGATCCCTGCGGCTGGGTCGTCGGGGACGGCGACGGCCACGTTTACCGTGATGCTTTCGGCCCCCAGTTCTCAGATGGTTACGGTCGCGTTCGCGACCGCGGACGGCACGGCAAGCCAAGGTAAGGACTACCTGGCGTCGAGCGGGACGCTCACGTTCGCCCCGGGCCAAACTCAGGCGACCGTGACGGTCACAGTTCTCTACGATCCGACGGTCTCGCAGAACGAGACGTTTTTCGTGGTGCTCTCCAATCCCGTTAACGCTGTCGTGAGCGCCAGCGGGAGAGGGATCGCAACGATTCGCGTTGGATCATGAGCGCGAAAACGGTAATGACGGTTCGCTCATAACGCTACGTATGCGTTCGCCGGCCTGCCGTCCAAATGCAGGCCGGCATTTGGAACCGATCGATCGGCTCGAGTTTATTGGGAAAACTATAGATTTTATGTGCAATAAAGATGGAAATTAATGGGTATCGCTATTCCGGGCCTCTGTCCCAAATCTGCCGGTTCGCATTGATATTGTTTCATAATAGTACGTCGATTTGTTCGTCCGAATAGAGTTCTGCGTCGGAGCATAAATAGAACTCAAGATGACGAGCGTGACGAATCCAGAGATGGAATGCCACGCAAAAATAGGGGACCGCGTTTTCGATCAATGACTCGTCCGGCGGTAATCGATCTCGGATTTCTTCGATCATCGACTTTACGGATGCACCGCGACGCGCTTTCTCTCTGGGTGAAGCCAGAAGGTCCTCGTCGAATTCAATTCTCCAAGGCTTCCTTACGAGTTCATCATCCCTCATGGAGTTCCTCCGTCCCTATTCTCATGGTGCCAATCCGCGCCGACGGTTTCGTAGCCGACGCGTCCGCACCGTCGCTCAGCCTTGAATGCGTTCAAGGAAACAACGCATTCAACTCGTTTGCAAGCCGCACACCGGACTGAGCCAAGCGTCGCTCAATGATTGGCTGGGCAAACGTCGCGTAGTTCTTGTCGAGGGCGGACCCAGTTTGCAAGGCCCGCTTGGCCGCCGGTGGGAAGTGGTACGCCTCCTTGGCAAAGTGCAAACTCTCGTTCGCCCAGTCTTCGACCGTCCCGCGCGACCACGAACGGATATTGTCCTCCGAGAGCAAGGGCTCGATGCGCTCGACCCAGACTCGTTCGTCCCGACTTACGAAGTTGATCAGGTCGGTGTCCCAGAGCCGGTGAAGATTGGTCCCTTCGCGGAGGAACTGGATTTGCGTGGCGTTGCCGCCCCGGTCGCGATTGTCGCCGACGTGCAACGGCTGGTGGATGTCTTCGACGAAATGGACGAGGAACAATAAGGCGCGGGTCCGTTCGGTCTTGGGAGCGCGGCGATCGGCGAGAACCTTACGGAAGTGCTTGATCTTGTCGACGACACAGGCCCCGCGCGGACAGTCACGCGGATCATAGCGCGCGGCGTCGATTGGCACGTTCACGTAGTGCCACGAGGCGCTTCCGGGAACCGCGTCGTGCCCTTCGTGGTCGGCCCAGTTGGCGACGTCGACGAGGGTATCGCCTTCGTGGAGTAGCGCGCGGATCTCCTTGCGCGCCTCGGGCGTCAGACGGGCTTCGGCGATGCGCGTGGCGATGCGATGCCCGTGGGCACCCCACGCCCACGCATGCGCCGGGCACGCTCCGAGGACAAACGCAGTGACCAACACGAGCCGGACCGAAGGGCGAAGAGCCATCTGCATAAACTTGGGTTCCCCAAGCGCCTCGGCCCTTCGAAAGACCGACGCGCCCATGACATGAAACCGGGCTCGAAGACTCACTCAACCACAATCAAGTTTTTGATCTTCTCAAATTCCCCTTCCTTGATTCCCTTGACCTTCTTGATGTCTTCCACCGTCTTGAACGGCCGGGCATCGATGATGGCCTGTGCCTTGACGGGGCCGATGCCCGTCAGGGTGTCGAGCTCTTCCTTGGACGCCTTGTTGATATTGACCTTCTTGCCCGGCTCTGTCTTTGCCGTGGTCTTGGATTTGGCGCTCGATCCTTTGGCCGCCGCCGGGGCTGGGGCTTCGGCCGTCACGAGCGGACGGAGTGTCTCGATGTGGGCCTTGCCGAGTCCCTTGACGCGCGCAAGGTCGTCAACTGACTTGAACGGCCGGTTCGCAATGATCTCCTTGGCGTGGACGGGGCCGACATTCGGGAGCGTCTCCAATTCTTCGGCCGTGGCGGTATTGATGTTGACCGGCGCTCCTGAGTGTGCGGGGGCTGCGGTTTTGCCCTTCGCGGACTTCTCGGCGCCCGATGCCCGCGCGGGTCCCACCGTCACCAGGTCACGGATTCCGTCGATGGTGCGGGCGGGGACGCCAGCCTTCGCGAGGTCGTCCACCGTTGTGAAGGGCCGTCCGGCGACGATCTTCTTGGCGGTCACCGCCCCGACACCCGGCAAGTGTTTCTCGAGCTCCTCGGCAGTCGCTTTGTTGATATCAATTTTGCCCTTAGCGGCGGCTTTCGACTTGGCGGCCGTCTGCCCTTGCACGGCCGGACCAGTTCCCAGGAGCAAGGCCAGAACCAGCGACGAAGACGCCAGAACGCCCGCGATGATCTTGAGTGGCATTTCTACGCTCCCTACATTTGGTTCGGAGTCCGATACGACGTCACGAATCAACCGAAGGTTCGACTTCCGCCGGCGCCACCGAGTGCGCGGGCAGTCGGTTCTCGAAATGGAGGCGGATATCCGTGCGGCCCGCGGTCAAGTCTCCAATCCTTCAAGGGATGGACTCTAAGCGGCCTCGGGAGTCGCGATGGCAAGTGAGTAAAGACATCATAATGTCCGCCCCGTGGTCGCACAATGGGCGAGTCTGGAATCAAAAGGTATCAGAAAGCGAACATTGTTGGCGCCTCGTGAAACACCGATGACGGGCTCCGAGAGTTTGGGCGTCTCGCGTCTCGCACAGAGAATTTGACGCGGACACACCGCTCTGTTATCTGGTATCCTCCCGAAGTTCGCCGCAATGAAAGCTTCCCAGGAATCCGACGGAGAGAGCGAGGCGGAGGAACCCTCGCGTGCTAGGATGCCCACGGCTCACGATTTGGAAACGAACGCGCTCGCCCATCTCGCCGGTCCCGTGCGCGCCTGGTTCGAGGCCATGTTTCCCAATGGCCCGACCCCTGCACAGCGGCTCGCATGGCCGCCGATCGCGTCGGGCGAGAACGTGTTGCTCGTGGCGCCGACGGGGACGGGCAAGACTCTCGCCGCGTTTCTGTCACTGATCGACCGGCTGCATCGCGAACATGCCGACGGCACGCTCATGCCGGGTCTGCGCTGCGTGTATGTCTCGCCGCTACGGAGCCTGGGCTACGACATCGAACGCAATCTCTCCGGACCCCTCGAAGCGATCCGTCGGAGGACCGGAGACGAGACGAGTCCAATCTCCATCGCGGTTCGCACCGGCGACACGTCGGCCTATGAGCGTCGCAAACAGAGAGAGGAGCCGCCGCACCTGCTGATCACGACGCCGGAAAGCCTGTCGCTGCTGCTGAGCCAGGAGGCTTGGCACGAGGGCTGGCGCAGCGTGCGGCACATCGTCGTCGACGAGGTGCACGCGCTGGTGCCGAACAAACGAGGTGCTGATCTGGCCGTCTCGCTGGAACGGCTGTCGGCCCGCGCCGCGCGTGACCCTCAGCGAATCGGCCTGTCGGCGACCTGTCGGCCTGCCGAGACCGTCGCGCGGTTACTGACGGGGCCTTCGCGGACTTGCCAGATCGTCGAGGCGCCCGCTCCCGAGGGCGCTCCCGCACTGGAATTGCGGGTCGAGGCACTCGTGAAGGCGGACGAGGGCGGGCACCGCGGGTTGATGTATCGCCGGCTCCTCCGGCGGCTGGCTCAGACGTTCGCCGAGAACCGAACCACGGTCGTTTTCGCCAACACCCGCGCGTTCACGGAGAAGCTCACTCACGACCTCCGGCGCGGCCTCGAGGAGCACGCCGACGAGGTTGCCGCGCACCACTCGGCGCTCAACGCCGAGCGTCGTCGCCACGTCGAAGCGTCGCTCAAGGGCGGCCGGCTCCGAGCCGTGGTCACGAGCACGAGCCTGGAGCTCGGCGTCGACATCGGCACGGCCGATCTTACGGTCCAGGTGGGCCTGCCCGGCGGAGTCTCTCGCTGCTTGCAGCGAGTCGGCCGCTCGGGACACCGCGTGGACGCCGCGTCGCGGGGGCTCTTGCTCGCGGCGACGCCCGCCGAATTGGCCGGTGCCGTTGTCACTGCCAACGCCGCCCGCGCGGGCGAAGTTGAGCCCCTGCGGCCGATTTCCGCTCCACTCGACGTCGTCTGCCAGCAGTTGATCGGCATGGCCTGCGGCGGCGAGTGGAGTGCCGATGAGGCCTTCGATCTCATCTGTCGGGCCGAGCCGATGGCCGGACTGCGGCGTGCCGATTTCGACGACTGTCTCGCTTCCCTTGCCGGCGAGCTGTCCGCACCCGCGGGGGCGTACGAGCCGGAGGCGGGTTGGGCCTTGCGCTGGTCGGCGCCGCGGCTCTGGAAGCGACAGGGTCGTTTCGGTCTCCAGGGACGTCGCGTCGCGCGTTGGTTCTGGAGCAATGTCGGCACGATCACGTCGGAAGAATCGGTGCGTGTGTTTGTCGACGGCGTGATGATCGGCACGCTGGAAGGAGCCTATGCCGAGCGCTTGCAGGCCGGCGATCGTTTTGTGCTCGACGGTCGGTCGTTGGAGTTCCGACGGCTCGAAGGGCTGATCGTTCACGCGCGTGCGTCTGAAGGCGAATCGGCCCTGCCCCGCTGGTCGAGCGATCGCCAGGGCCTTACGAAAGAACTCGCTCTCTCGCTCGCCCGCTTCCGCGAATGCGCCGCCGGTCTGTTGGCAGAAGGGCCCGGCCGACTCGAAACGTGGCTGGGCACGACGCACGGCCTGGACCGTGACGCCACCGAAGTTCTGACGCAGCTTTTCGAGGGACAGGAGCGGTTCAGCGAAGTGCCGCGAGCTGATGTGTTGTTGGTCGAGGAGTCACCTCTCGACGACGGATACCTCTACACGTTCCATGCTCCGCTGGGATACTCCGCCTGTGAGGCGTTGGGCCGCGCGACGGCCGCACGCCTGGGCCGGCGGTTCGGACGCGACCTGACGCTCACGGTCGCCGACCTGGGCTGGTCGCTTGGCTTGAGCGACGGCGCGCGGCTGAGCGCCGAGGATCTGGTTCCCGTGTTCGCGGCCGAGAACTTCGAGGACGACGTGCTCGAAGGACTCGACCGTGGCGACCTGTTGGCCCGCCGGTTCCGTCACGTCGCCGCCACGGCGCTGATGGTGTTGCGAAACCCCGAACGAGGTCGCCGGAAGGTCGGCGGTCTGCTGTGGGTCAGCCAGCGACTCTATCCTCTGGTCAAGGCAGCCTGTCCCGAACATCCCTTGCTGCGCGAGACGCGCCGGGAGGTGCTCGACGACGTCCTCGACACGCCTGCGGCTCGCGACTGGTTGCAGAGTGGTCCCCTGCTCCGTTTCCGCGCGTTGCGTGCGCTTTCTCCGTTCGCCGCCGCCTGGGTCGTGCCCGGCGAGGCCGAGCCGATTCACTTCGAGTCGCCGGCCGAGGCGCTGAAACGCTTGCACGCCCGTTTGCTCTCTACCTGAGCCGTACGCATGAACCGGAAGCCCACGTCCCCGAACTGCGGCCTGCTGCACCGCGACGGCTGGTACCTTGCCCCCGAAGGGGCGGCGGTCCACGCGGAAACGCGGACGGCCGTGATCGCGGACGTGCATCTCGGTTATGAGTGGGCACGAGGCGCAGGCGGGGATTGCATCCCAGCGCACTCGCTCGCCGAAACGCAAGCGAGACTCGCTCGGTTGCTCGGGCGCGTCGCGATCTCCCGCGTGATCGTCGCGGGGGACCTCGTCGAATCGCCGAAGCCGTGCGCACGGACGCGAGAAGACGTCGAACTCTTGACGGACTGGCTCAACGAGCGCGAGGTTTCTCTTGTCGTACTCGCGGGCAATCACGACCCGAGGCAGACGCCCGCGTTGGCCGAGACACTGGACGTCGGCGGCTGGACGATCGCCCATGGCCACCGGCCGATTTCTTCTCCGAGGACGATCACCGGCCACCATCACCCGAAACTGCGCGCTGGGAGTGTGAACGTCCCCTGCTTCCTCGCTGGACCGTCGCGGATTGTGCTGCCGGCCTTCTCCGCGAACGCTGCGGGGTGGAACGTCGCCTCGGGACGAGTTCCTGAGGGCTGGGATCCGCGATCGCTTCGCTGCGTCGCCAGCGCTGGTGATGAGGTACTCGACTTTGGGCCGGTCGCTGAGCTCGCGAGGAAGCTGAAGGGCGTTTGAACCGAGCTGGGTTGATTCCATCTTCCGCAACGCTCACTTCTTGGAAACAATGAAGCCCAATCGTCAAGTCGACCACTCCATTCCGGAGGGCCCCTTAATGTCCGGTCACTACCCTTGCGGCGGATTGAACCGACGTCACCTCCTGCTCGGTGCGGCCGCGGTAGTTCCGATGCTCAGCGCGTTGCACGTGTCGGCCCAGGAAAAAACCCTGGAACGCGGTAAGCTTGGGATTCCCGGCCCATACCCCGGGCGCGTCGTCGAGGTGCGCAACCCCGCGATGATCAAGGACGGCGTCAAGAATCGCGAAGCGATCCAGGCCTCGGTCGCCCGCGGGATGAAGGAGCTCACCGGCGCCGACGATGCCACCGAAGGCTGGCGAACCTTCTTCGAGCCGGGCGACGTCGTCGGCATCAAGGTGGTCCCCAACGGGTTTCCCGCAGCGCCAACGTCGGCCGAGCTGATTCTGGAAGTGATCGAAGGGCTCAAAGCCGCGGGGGTCAAGACGAACGATATGTTCGTCTACGACCGTTATCGCTCCGAGTTCATGGACGCCGGCCTCCACAAAATCCTTCCCGACGGCATCAAGTGGGGCGGCCTGACTCCAGAGAACGAATCCACCCAGCTCGTCGTCGATTTCCCCTCGTTTCGTAAGGACCCCATCGCCGGCTACGACCCGGACGAGTTCGTCCACATGAATCTCGTCCACAACGGCCACGATCCCAAGGACGAGCGCACCCGGCGCTCTCACCTGGGCCTCCTGGTTACGAAGCGGATCAATAAGCTCGTCCTCTTACCGGTGCTGAAGGACCACGGCTCAGCCGGTGTCACCGGCGCTCTCAAGAACATGAGCCACGGGTCCGTGAACAACGTCGCGCGGTCGCACAGCACACCGGGTTCGAACGCGTGCAACCAGTTCATCCCCGAGGTTGTGAGTCACCCGATCCTGCGGCAGAAGTGCGTCCTGCACATCATGGACGGGATCCGCGGCATCTTCCAGGGCGGCCCGTTCGGCAAGAAGCCGGAATGGTCCTGGGAGCACAACGGGATGCTGTTCGCGACCGACCCTGTCGCCCTCGACCATGTCGAATGGACGCTCATCGACGCCCAGCGCGCTGCGAAGAATCTTCCCCCCGTCGCCGCCTCAGGGAGATCCGGCCTGAACCCGCTCGGGACAGAAGGGTTCGATATTCGCCAGCCCCAGCACATCGCGTTGGCAGGCAACCTCGGCCTCGGCGTTTTCGACTTCAAGTCGCCCAAGGGCCGGCGCCACACGATCGACCACAGGGTGGTGCAGATCGGTTGAGGGCTGGCAATGCAGGATGGCAGATGACTAATGCAAGATGGCAGATGAGTAAACCACATCAAGTAGGCTTGCTCATCTGCCATCTGCCATCTGCCATCTGCCATCTGCCATCTGCCATCTGCCATCTGCCATCTGCCATTCGCTATCCGCTTACGGGCACGTCAAGCACGCCGGTACCGCCACGGGCACCATCGTGCATTGCTGCACCTGGACTTGACGAGGGACCACGCGTGCCACGCATTGCGTGACCGTGACCGGCACCTGCTCCGGAACGCAGACTGGAACCTGCCGGCTCGCCGTCTCAGCCACCATCCTGCAGGTCCGGACGGGCACCATCTCGGTGCGCTCTTCGCACACCATTGAGCACGTGGTGACCGGACAGTTCTCGACCCGCTCTTCTGCCACCATGCGGCACGTCCGGACCTCGTACGGCTCAACCCGCTCTTCGCACACATAGGAGCAGGTGGTGACGGGGCAGTTTTCGACGCGTTCTTCACAGACCATGCGGCAGGTCCGGACCTCGTAGGGTTCGACGCGTTCTTCCTGGACGTAGGAGCAAGTGGTGACCGGGCAGTTTTCGACGCGTTCTTCGCAGACCATGCGGCAGGTGCGAACCTCGTAAGGTTCGACGCGTTCTTCCTGGACGTAGGAGCAAGTGGTGACCGGGCAGTTTTCGACGCGTTCCTCGGCCACGTACGAGCAGCTCTGGACGGGGACCTGGCGGACCGCGGTTTCCGTCACGTAGCGCGTTTCCGTGATGTCACGAGTCACCTGGCGCGGGACGTAGACCGTCTGGGCGACCGTGCGAGGCGGGCACTGGACCGCGACCGTGGCGATGGCCTTCTTCTTGTGCAAGCAGCCGAACAGTCCGCGCGGTTCACAGCCACAGTCCTCGACCGGCACGCGCACCTGGCGCTCGACGATCGGGCCCGGGACCGTCGTGTACTGCCGCTCGTAGTATCCGCACTCCTCGACCACCTGGCGGGTCGTGGTGACGGGCCGGCAGACCGTGTAGGGCTGCTCCACCATCGTCGTCTGCACGACGGGTTTCATGACGGTGTACTTGCGCTGCTGGTTGACCGTCTGGTAGACCGGCTTCATGACCTTGTAGCGCCGTTCGAGTTTCTGGGACTCGACGACGGGTTTCATGACCGTGTATCGGCGCTGTTGATTGACGGTCTGATAGACCGGCTTCATCACCGAGTATTTGCGGGCGACCTGCGTGGTCTCCATCACCGGCCGCATCACGGTGTAGTTCTCGGTCCGGAACGCCTGCCGGTACCGCGTTTCCATGACGGTCGTGGCCTGATTCTCGTAGACCGTCTCATAGACGGTCTGCGTGACGGTGGCGCACTGCGGCGCCAGGGCGACCACGCCGCAGGAGGTCGGCGTCACCGGCGCATTGCGATGGCACCCTGCTCCCCCGTAACAGGCCCAGGCCGGCGTGCTCAGACCCAGGAGCACAGCGGCCGCGCCCATCCAAGGACGCATCAACATTTTCGTGGACTCCGACATGCGAGACTCCTCAACAATTTGTGCGGGCATCCCTGATGTCTCAATCAGCGCTGGCAATCAGGCCCCGAGGAGAGCCATGTCTCGTCCCTGAGAGTTCCTCCCGTTTACTCCTTTTGCCCGACCATCCCGATCAATCAACGCGATCCCATCTTCGGGTACGATCGCTTCTACGCCACTATAACATGGGCAACCTGGGTGTTCAGCGGGAAAATCGTTTTTCCTAAAGTCCCGGTCCCCGCAAAACCGATACACCTGGATCCCGCATTGATCAGGCGGCTCGGTCGAAAAATGTGGGGCTTGCAAGCATTGTGCCATTAAGGAGAGGGCTGCGAAGGGAGGAAAAACGCGTTTGTGACGTAAAGTCTGATGAGAGCGACGGTAGGGTTCGGAACGTGATCAGCGGTCAGCGCGAACGGGAGGAGCCGCGCCTGTCATTTTGTAAAAATGACACATCATTCTTGAAAAAGAGTCTTATGGAAATGGGGCGTCCGCCGCGTCTCACCTGCCGATCTGGCACGCTCTCGGAGTTGGTCCGGAGCGCCACGTGTAGGGTCGACACCGTTCAGATACTGTCAGGGCGTCTGAGGGCAGCGGGATGGGTCTCACGTCGACGCGCGGGCGAATTCGTACACCTCTCCCCTTGTGGGAGAGGTCGGACGCGCAGCGTCCGGGTGAAGGGTGCCGGGAGACCGCGTCACGTACTCCCTCACCCCTCACCCCGACGCTGCGCGGCGTCCCTCTCCAACAAGGCATTGGTATCGACACAACCCGCGGACGAACGGTTTTCCCTCGCACCCCTCACCCGGCCCTCGTTGAGGGCCGACCTCTCCCGCAAGGGGAGAGGTGTGATTGCGGCTTCTACGGCTCACCGACGCGAATCCACCCCTCTCCCCTTGCGGGAGAGGGTCGCCGCACAGCGGCGGGGTGAGGGGTTCGGGCCATCTCGACCGTCGCGTAGATACCAATGCCAACAAGGGGAGAGGGGTGATACAAGGCGGTGCGTGCTTGAAGCTGCGCCTCGTTCAACGGTCTTGTGTGCCGGAAGAGCGTTGCCCACCAATCCAACAATCACTCAAACACTTTTGGAAAGGTGGCTCAGCCGTTCCGCGAAGCGCGTGCGACTGACAGAATTTCGTCTTCGGGGAGTTGCTCGGTTGCGATCGCGGAGCGGCCCGCGTTGAGCCCAACGACGGCCCCCGCGCGGATGAGGTAGAACTCGCCGGTCTCCTGGACGGGCAGCCGAGAAGCGACATCCACGCGACACTCACTGAGCATGGGCTTCATCTTGGCGAGGGCCGTGGGTTCCTTGACCCGGCCGACGAACCACGACCGGATGTTGTCGCGGCACTTGTAGTCGAAGTCACCGGGACTCTGGGTGGCGAGGAGGAGTCCCAGTCCGGCCGAACGCGCGCGTTTGAGCAGGTCTTCCATCGGCTCCTTGGAGGGCGGTTGTTGCTGCGCGGGGAGGTAGAGGTCGGCCTCGTCGAACATGATGACCGCCTGGAGCCGGGGCGACGGCGACCGGCTCGCCCAGCGGGCCAGCTCCATCAGGAGCTGCGAGATCCAGAACTGCACGTCCTGGGTCGCGCCCAGGAACTTCGTGCTGATGATGCTCAGCCTCGTCTTTTGCGACACAGCGTGGCGGCCGATCCCGAGGAGGGCCTCGGCCGTGAGCGGCTCGCCGCGTGCCGACAGAAATTCACCACGGGTCAGGCGCAAGGTCTCGAGGTCGTTGACGAGTTTGCCAAAGAGCTTCGTTTCGAGCCGGCCGATCGCATTGACGAGGCCTTTATCCTCCTCCGCGATATAGGCGATGAGCCCCTCGAGCGTGACGGAACCGTCGCGCTCGACCTGCGCGAGCAACTCGATCGCCTGGGCAAGGATCGCCTGCCGGGTGAGTTCGGGGCCCTTCCCGCTGTAGTTCATCATCCCCGCGAGCGCCGAGGCGGCATATCGCGCCACCTGCCCGCGCTCGGTCGAGCCGAACTGGCCGAGGCCGGGCGGAGCGATGGAAATGCTGAGCGGCCGGCCTAATGGATTTCCCGGGGTATAGACGGCGACTTCCACCTGCTGACGCAGTTGCTCTCGGCGCTTCGCGAGGTCCAGGTCGCTCAAGGGTCGGGTCCACGAGTCGGCACGCGCGTAGCCGCAGAGATCCCCCTTGCGGTCGACCAGGATCGCCGGAATTCCGCGCAGGAGAAGCTGCTCGACGAGGTTCAGCGCAACGGTGGTCTTCCCGCTCCCCGTGCCTCCGAGAAACGCGGCGTGCTGCACGAGCTCCGCAGGCTCGACGATCACAGGTTCCTTCGCGCGATCCTTGCTGACGCCTACCAGGAGGGGGCCCGCCTCGACCGGTGGCGACTCTGCATCGACCGCGCCGTTTTCGGGCAGCGCCGTTCGGACTGGTGGTGCCACGGCGCGGCTTGGACGTGGTGTCGCGCGCGTGGTTTTCGGCCGATCAAGGTCGAGGATCGTTCGCAAGGCTCGCAGCCGCGCGAGTGGTTGCTCCTGTTTGAGCCAGGCGGCGAAGCGGGGGTCGTTCTGGTGTCGGTCGCGGAAGGGTGCGAAGGCCGCGATGGCCCGCCACTCCGAATCCTCAATCACGGTGCGCCGGCCGCCGCCGGTGATGAATTCGCCGATCTGCTTGGCGATGGCGGTCCTCGGATTGCTGGGGAATTCCGTGGACCGCACGATCACCGGAGTGTGCTCGCCCGCACGCTTCACGACTTCAGCGATCTGGCGGCCCAGGTTCCCGCCCTGCGGTATCGCCTCACAAAGACCGACCAGCAGGCGTTCGACCCTGTTGTCCGGGCCGTGGCGTTCGACCTCGACCAATCGGCCCTCGGCTTCGGCCTCGAACCATTGTCCTGTGCCGAGCTCTTCGGAACACGCGCGGATCGCCGTGCTGAGCAGAGTCGCCAGTCCGGGCTCGTCTTCCGGCACGACCTGCCGTACGTCCGCGCGAAAGTCGTTCCACGCTTGTTCCAGCGAGGACGTATCGGCGGTCGCCGGCGCGGCTGCCGGGGCCTCGGCCGGATCGAACGGCACGAGCTCGCCCTTGGCGGCGCAACGGTCCTGATACTCCAAACAGCGGCTCAACACTTCCCGCGTCGGCAGTCCGGCCAGTTTCTTCAAGTAGCTTACGGGGAACGGAAAGACCGGTTCTTCGGCGCGGAAAGGAACTTCCTGCATCTCGTAGAGGTAGCGCAGACGCTGCGCGACGATGCGCATCACCTCGTCCTCGTCGCGCGTACCCTTGAGCAGCAAGGGTGCGGGGTCTTTTTCGATCCGATCGACGATGGACTTCGTAAGGTCGCGCTTGAGCGTGTCGTAGAACGTCTCGAGGCAGGAGATGACAATCACCGCCGTGGGGACTCGGCTGGCGAGGTCGCAGAGACACGCCATCGCTCGGCGGAAGCGGGCGGTGGCGTCGTCAAGGTTATAGATGTCTTCGAGCTGGTCGACGCACAGGATCAACGGGACCGACTCGAGCGCCGCCATCAGGCCGCCCAGGCGCTGAATGACCCGTTCCGGGGCGTGGTCGTAAGCCCTCGGTTGGATGTCGCCGAGAATGTGGCGGTCGCGGTCCGAGAGGTCCTCGCAGCGCAGATATTTGAGGACCCGTGCATTGATGCGCGGATCGTTGCACTGAAGGTAGAGCAAGGCCCGCACAAGATCGAAATCCACGTTGTTGAAGCGATCGTCGACGACGATCTGGTCCGCCAGCGCGTCAATCAACTTCGCGAGGCAGCCCGGGTCGAGCTCGCCGCGGCGGATCTGTTCGAGGCGTTCGACGGAGATGCCCTTCGGACTCTCCGCGAGGCCCGTCGACAGCCGTCGCAATCCGCTCATCTCCCCCGCGCGCTGGTCGTACGGCTGGTCGAGCGAATCAATCAGGTGGTTTAGCACGTA
>DAIDJG010000237.1 GCA_027451445.1 Singulisphaera sp. | reverse complement strand
GACCGAAATTGCGGCCGCGCACGGGTGCTCGCCTGCGCAAGTCGCCCTGGCGTGGGTGTTATCACGCGGCGACCGCGTCGTTCCGATCCCAGGAACAAAACGGCGCAAGTATCTCGAGGAAAACGTGGCGGCCGTCGCGATTGAGCTTGGGTCCAACGATATCACGAAGCTCGACACCGCATTCCCGCCGGGGGCCGCTTCCGGCGCGCGGTACACCCCCGAGCAGGCCCGATGGGCGGGCCGGTAAGGAATCGCAGGCACGAGGGCACCCGAGACCGCGGATTCGAATCGGTATGGCTCGACCGCACAAGCCGGTGTGCCTTTGACGATGTGCCCCCGGGCGAATACACCTGTAGAAGGAGAGCCGCGGGGCACGCACCACCGACGGAAGCGACCCTGTCGACACCTTCTCCAACCTATGTTGAAATCGGGGCGCGCTCGACACAAATTCCCTGATATGTTTTCGGCGCAGCCCGTTAAGTTCGTTATCATGGAGCAGAGTATCGGCAGAAGAGAGGCCCGGAAGAATCGCCGGCGTTCATTCAATGGTCGCGTTGCGCTCCTCGGTTCCGCCCTCAAACCTTGCCTGCTCGCGCAGTCTTCGAGCCGCGAAGACCGTCACGATACGAGCGCCAAGCGGGAACGGTTCGGGCAAGAACTACGGCACTCTGGTCTCAGTGATACCCCCCGAGGAATCTCTTCGATGCCAGCCGTTTACGAGATCAAGTTCCTCCCCAGTGGAGAGGTTCAGGAATTCCACGGCTCGCGTGGCGATTACTATGAGTTGAGCGACGGGTCCCGGATCGACGTGCGCTCCGTGCCCGTCTGGTGCCGGCGCTGCGGACGCGTCGAGGACGGTGAGGCAATCGAGGGCGTCGATGCGCTCGACCGGCAGCTCGCGGACCTCGAGGATCCGACATCGGAACTCTACCGGCTTACCCGCGACACACTCCCGTCCCCGGACGGAAACCCACGCTTCCGGCCGATTTTCGCCCAGAAGCTACTCCGCAGGCGACACTGGCTCCAGAGCCGATCGTCTGCGCCCAAATGCCTGGAATGCGGCTCGACCGAGATCGTCGTGCTCACGCCAGGAGAGAAGACCGCGAACCCGACGGGCCCGGGTTGGGTTGAGGTCACCGTCACAGGCCACTGCAGCACGCAGTTCAACAATCGCTATTACACCGCCGAAGGCGATCGCATTCCTCGAGACACTGCGCCCACGTACTGGTCGCTACCTTGATCGACCAGGTGCGCTTGCTCACTCGGGTCCCTCAACCGTGAAGTTACGGATCACGGTCCCTTCCGGCAGGTCTTTCGCCTCACGGTGGATCTGCCCTGGCAACGAGATGTGGAGCCGACGCTTGGGTGGGCAACGAGAACGACCGCGCAGCCAAACCGGTGACCCCCATGGAACTTGCAGTGTAATGCGATGGATCAACGCATTCTTCACCCTTTCTTGACAGACTATGGCGGGTCGCGTGCCCGAAGCGCCCTACAACGGAAACCGCGAGAACGAGGAGTGGCTCGCGGCCACCCTCGCCAGCATCGGCGACGGGGTGATTGCCACCGACGACCTGGGTCGCGTTCGTTTTCTGAACTCGGTCGCCGAGCAACTGACCGGCTGGACACAGGCGGAAGCCTTCGGCAAAGCGATGGTGGAGATCTTCCCCATCGTCGATGAGACGACCCGTCAGCCTGTGCCAAACCCCGCGCTCGAAGCGCTGTCGAAAGGCGAATGCATGACGCTCGCCGAGAACACCGTGCTCATCCACAAGGATGGTACTGAGAAAGCGATTGATGACAGTGCCGCGCCCATCCGCGACGTGAACGGCCGGGTATCCGGCGCAGTTCTGGTGTTCCGCGACATCACCGAGCGCCGGCGCCTCGAGCGCCAGCTCGAAGCCTATCGTCGGGAGCTGGAAGCCGCCAACGCACGGCTCGCTGCGCTCGCCACCACGGATGGCTTGACCAATCTCAAAAACCGTCGTGCGTTTCAGGACAAGCTCACCGAGGAAATCAAACGGGCGGGCCGTATCCCTTCGCCCCTCTCGCTCCTGATCTTTGACGTGGACCACTTCAAGCAGTTCAACGACACATACGGTCATACGGCGGGCGACAACGTCTTGCGCAGCGTGGCCCGACTGTTGGAGGAGACCGCCCGGACTACCGACTTCGTCGCCCGTTACGGCGGCGAAGAATTCGCCGTCCTGCTTCCCGATACCGACCGGGAGGGGTCGGTCGTGCTCGCCGAACGTATGCGTCTCGCGATTGCGCAACACGCATGGCGGGAACGCCCGATCACCATCAGCGTCGGCGCATCGACACTGAGCCCTCCCGAAAAGTACGCTGCCCTGGTTGACGACGCCGACGCCGCTCTGTACGAGAGCAAGCGAAAAGGGCGAAACTGCGTCCACCACGCCGCGCAGTCGAAGCTGGGCGCAGAGTAGAAGCCCCCACGTGTGCCCGCTCCGAATAAATTCGACACCACAGCGCTCAACCTCGATAGAATGAGACATCCCGCGTCGGTCCGTGAGGTGAGTGGGGGCCGTAACATGATCGCCAATCCACGTGTGCTTGACGCCGTCAGCAGGCTGACAGGGGTACCGGTCGTCGAGCTCAAGCGCGCCACCACCCCGAACGTCTCGTTAGCTCCCTCACACGATTCTCTCGATACGCTCGAGTTACTCATGGAACTGGAGGACGAGTTCGATGAAGCCACGGTCAATTGGGCGCTTCGTTACGTAGAGGCGCTCTCGGCCCGTCCTGAAACGCGCCGTTCTGACCAGCGATTTGAGTCGCCGCGAAAGGCCCGCGATCCACTTTGGGACCGGGACTTGGACGGTTAAGCGGAGCAACACACGTGCCCCATGTCGCGCTGGTCCCGTTCACCGGT
This sequence comes from Singulisphaera sp., assembly GCA_027451445.1. Taxonomy (GTDB): domain Bacteria; phylum Planctomycetota; class Planctomycetia; order Isosphaerales; family Isosphaeraceae; genus DAIDJG01. The sequence continues at coordinate 3,055 of DAIDJG010000237.1, read as the reverse complement.
TTTCGCATTCGAGAGCGGGAAATGCGGGAACTGGGAATGGCGCTGCCCGGCTTGCGCGCGAGGGCCGGCGCAATCGCCCAACTCCCAGCGCTGGGGTTGTTGACGCTTGCTGGACTGAATTCGCCCGCCTGGACGTGCAGTTACCATGAGTCGGACGGCTCGGACGCTCATCCTTTGGCCGAACAGATCATCTCTCTTCGCCCTGACCTCGTAGCCGTTTCGGCGCTCACGGCGTCGATCGACGAGGCGTACGCGTTCAGCCGGCTGGTGCAAAAGGCGGATGTTCCCGTCGTTCTCGGCGGTTTGCACGCGACGGCTTGCCCCGAAGAGGCCGCACAGCATGTGGACGCCGTGGTCGTCGGTGATGGAGAGAGCGTCTGGGCCGATGTACTCGCGGACGCCGAATATCGAGCGTTGAAGCGCATCTACCGCGCCAGAAAACCTTTTGACTTGCGTGAGTCACCGATCCCTCGGTTCGACCTGTTGGGCGCGGTGGATCGCCCGCGCTTCACCCTCCAAACACAACGTGGCTGTCCACTGGCCTGTGACTTCTGCGCCGCGAGCCGGTTGCTTGGCCCCTGGCGCGAGAAGCCGGCGACCAAGGTTGCTGCTGAGCTCGAGGCGATCGGCTCGCTTGCGGAGCGGCCCATCATCGAGCTGGCGGACGATAACACCTTAGCCTCCCGCAGCCACCCTGGACCGCTCCTGGACGCGCTGGCTGGCTCGGGTGTGCGATACTTCACCGAAGCCGATTGGCGGCTCGGCGAACGGCCGGATATCCTCGGTCGATTGGCCGGATCGGGGTGCGTTCAGGTGCTCGTTGGGATGGAGTCGCTGGAGGTCTCACACGGAGGAATGGGGCCCAAGGGTGCGCCTGTGTCCCGCATACTCGAAGCCGTTGAGGCGATCCAGGCAACGGGCGTGGCCGTAATTGGCTGCTTCATCGTGGGAGCCGACGGCGAGACGGAGGCGTCGCTCGATCGTTTGGGGACCTTTCTGGAGTCCGCGCCGCTGGCCGACGTTCAGCTCACGCTCCAAACGCCGTTCCCCGGAACGGCCCTCCACCGCCGGCTCGAGCGCGCGGGGCGTTTGTTGGGTCACCGGGGATGGTCATACTACACGCTGTTCGACGTAACGTATCAGCCAACCTCGATGAGCGTTGAGGCACTGGAGTTGGGTTTTCGGTCACTCGTTCAGCGCGTCTTCTCTGCCGTTCCCGCCCAGCGCCGCGCGAGCCTTCGGCGTCGAATATGGGCCAAGCATCCGAGCTTTGCACCATGCGCGTAACCACGATCTTCGCTTACCTCATCGGCCGGCGGCGGGCGATCCTCGACATCGCGTCGGCACGAGCGTCTCTCGGTGTCGGTGCTCTCCTGGTCCTTTCCGCGGCGCTCGCACGAAACTACGACCGCGTGTCCCTGGTACACGAACCCTGGCGCCTTCTCGGTCCGTTCGTCGCCTCGATCGGGATCAGCGGCCTGTTGTTCCTGTTTATCTACGGCTTCGCTCGGCTCAAGGGGATGCGCAGCCCCGGCATCGGCCGGGCGTACGGCGCATTCCTCGCACTCTACTGGATGATGGCACCGATGGCCTGGCTGTACGGCATCCCCTACGAGCGGTTCCTCTCACCCGTGAACGCGGCCGAGGCCAATCTGAGGACGCTGGCACTGGTCTCTGTCTGGCGAGTAGGGCTGATGATTCGGGTCGTGTCCGTGACGTTCGATCTCCCGGTGCGAACCGCGTTCGCCCTGGTGCTGCTCTTCGTCGATATCGCGGCCCTCGTGGCGCTCAATCTGGTTCCGCTGCCCGTGATCCCGATCATGGGAGGAACCAGTCCCGACCACGTTTCGCTCGCGTTTGCTGCGGTATTCGTATTGCTACTGAGTTGGGTAACCCTGCCGGTTTGGATCGTTATGGTTTTGATGGCCGCATTCTCGACTCGCAACCATCCCGATTGGCTGGCTCATTCGACTCCTCAAGCGGAAGGAAGTCCGGGACTTGCCCTGGCGTTCGCGGGTCTAGCCGTCGCCGCATGGGCGGCACTGCTTCCGTTCAATCAGCCCCAACAGCAACTCGCGCACAGGGTCGAGACCGCCTATCGAAGCAAAGGTCCGAGCGCGGCGCTCGCTGTACTGTCGGCTCACACGCCTGATGACTTCCCTCCTGGTTGGGAACCACCCCCGCGACGATATCCCCGCGAGGCACCTACCGATGAGTTTCTCGATACTCTGGAGGCCCTTGCTGCGCGGCCGCACGCCGTCTGGGTCGGTGACTATTATTCACGGCGATTCCAGGAACGTATGCAGTACGATTGGCACGAATGGCCCAAGGAACTTCTCGGTCAATACTCTGTTCAGCTCACGCGCGTCCTGACTCGATTGCCACGGGGCGCGGAGATGGCCCGATCCTTACAGCACGCTGACAGAGGCATTGAGGAATGGCTCGGGCCCGATCCCGATCACCCCGTTACCGAAGACCAGCGTGCGGCGATGAAGACCCTGCGTCAGCTCGCGGAGCAAGGGAGAACCGACCCACCGGGCGACCTGAACCGGCCTAGCACGATCAACCAGAGACCATCCGAGACGCCGCGTCAAACACCACCGCCGGCGGTTCGCGATGATTGAAGGAGCTAACTCGTGATTGTATCATCCCAGACCAACGTCCGATTGACGAAGCGTCTGTGGCCAATTGCTGATGCCGAAGAGCGTTGTGCGAGTTTTCAACGATTCTTTGGCGCCAACTCTGTTATCCTGTCCCGAAGAGGAGAATCGGGTGCGACGGGCGGGACCACCTGCGTTTGCGGTTTTGTTAATAGGTCACTCGATGGGTAGTCACGGAGACAGCCTGGCGAAGACGATCGTGAACGAATACCACGCCCTCGGTATCCCTGCGCGCGTCTATCACGGGTTTGTGTTCGTCCAGCGCGGCCGTGCGCTGGACGGACCGTTTTTGCCCGAGGAATTCGTCGACGAATGCCGAGCCGAGATCGCGCGAATCAAGACCGAGGTTCTGGCTCGTTTGCAGGCCCATGGCGTTATCGAATACCTCAGGTCAT
>DAIDJG010000236.1 GCA_027451445.1 Singulisphaera sp. | reverse complement strand
ACGGGGACTGGCTCCGAGTCTTCGAGGTGCCTGTCCCCGTTTTCCGGCGGAGCGGGAAGCGAGAAATGGGGACAGGCACCGTCCGAAGACGTCCGGAGCCAGTCCCCATTTCTCGCTTCCCGCCCTATTGGGACAGACTCTCAGAAGGAAATCGTCCTCTCCGGTCGCATGCGCAATTACCTGCGCGTGTACCGGGCCAAGAGAATCCTCGAGCGGGGCCCTGACGCCGAGACCGCGTTTGCGATCACCGTTGACCTCAACGATCGCTACCAGATGGATGGTCGCGATCCCAACGGATACGCCGGGATCGCCTGGGCGATCGGTGGCAAGCATGATCGTCCCCAGCCAGGCTGGCCGATCTACGGCACCATACCGTCGATGTCCTATGAAAGCACCCGGCGCCAGTTTGACGCGGACGGCTACAGTGCGTGGGTGCGCTCGTTGGAATGACGACGACAGCTCACGGCAGCGTCGAATAGATCACGATGTTGGCGGCGATCTTCAAGGCGCTCTCGTACGTGTATCCCTTGCAGTCGACCCCTTGATGACGCTCGAGGGCGCAGCCGATGTCGTACTTGGAATAGATGATCGCCCAGTGGCCGTTAATCTTGACTCCTTCAAGCTGCGGGAAGTCCTGGCCGCCGCCGGCCGCCTTGCTGAACTGAACCTTCGACAGGTCGAAACCCACTTTCTTGGTGTAGAGCTCGTCGTCCTTCGGAATCGGGACAAGAGGGTTCTTTGGGAGCATCTCGGCGACCATTTTACGGAACGCCGCGTCGAAGGATGGGCTGCCGCACGCTGAGTCGGCGAACATCGTGCCGCCGCCGGGGTCGAGGTGTCGGCGGAGCAGACCGAGATCTTCCTTGCTGAAGGAAAGCGCCGCGCGGCCGTGCACGTACACGAGCGGATAGTAGATGAGGTTCGGGTCGTTCGGGAACAACTCCTTGTGGTTGATGACCACGTCGAAGTTGAGAGGAGGCCGTCGCAGCGCGTCCATGAGGTTCGGGACAGCCATCGGCGCGACGTTCCAGTCGCCTGCGTGGCGGAGCTTCGCGATGTGCAGGGCGCCTCGCTTCGCCTGTTCCTGCTTGAAGTCGGTGACGGTGCGGACGGTTAGTTTGTCGGCGGGGAGCTCGCGGCCGGTCGCGTAGTCGATCACGTTTTCGCCCACGCGCTGGGCTTTGATGACAGCGACGTTGCTCGCGTTGGCCTCGTTCTTGTCGGCCTGGTTCCAGTAGCAGGAGAGATCTTCGGGCGAGTAGATCACCACGGTACGGCAGCCGTGCTCGATGCCCCAGAGCGGGTGGACCTCGGGGCTGAGCAGATGCTTGGAGCGCCAGACGGCGTGATCCTCAGCGAGTGGGTGCAATTTGTATTCGGTCTCCGGGAAAACCCGCTGCATGAGCTCGCGGAATCCCTGGTCGAATTCCTTCCTGCCACAGCACGCCTCGGCAAAGACGAACCCGCCCTGCTCGACATACTCGCGGAGCAGTTTTTCGCCTTCGGCGCTAAACGCCGGTGCCTCATGGCCGTTGAAGAACGCGATCGGGGCCTGCAGCATGTCTTCGACCGTGGCGATATCCGGATTCACCACCTGCCATGTGAGGAGATGCTTCCAGTCGCGCGAGACCAGTCCGACGAGGTTTCGGATGTCATCGGGGTCGTTGTTCCAGTCGCCTTTCGGCGCATGTCGGAGTTTGTTGACGAGCACAGGGGCGCGGCCCTTGGCCAGGAAGAGGAGTGCGAAACTCGTCGCGATCACGTGTTCCTGCTCGAACAGTACCCCGCGCCAGGCGCCCGAGAGCTTATCCTGCTCGTGCACGAGCGCCTCGGCCCCTTCGCGATACCAGTCGTGCTCGCCGAAGAAGCGCTGGCCGGAGAGCCTGCCGGCACGTTCGAGTCCGTAAAGATAGTAGTAGCGCCACTGCTGGCCGTTGTTGAAGTTTTCGCCGACGCGGAAGTGTGCCGCCATCCAGTCGATTCCGCGCTGGAGGTTCACGTTCAGGCCGCCGCTGCCGCAGTTGCGAATGACCTCGCCTTGCAGGAATTCCTGCCCCTGAAACCGTTTCAAGCCGGTGATGATGAGGCTTGAGATCCCCGCGCACGACATGCTTCCCGTTGCGGGCATGTTCGCGTCCGGAGTGTACGCCCAGCCGCCGTCGTTGTGCTGGCAGCGCTGCCAGTAAAGTTGGGCGAGGGTCCAGACCTCCTGTTTCACAGGGATGCCGACTTCGGCCGCGGCGTTCAGGCCGAGCAGGGCGTACTGGCTGTTGGAATTGTCTCCGTGCCGGTCCTTGAACCCCGTGTAGGACCACGAGCCAGCCCAGTTGACCCGGTCGCCGGGGCGAATTTGCGCGGCCTCCAACCAATTGACGTTGCTCGCAATTTGCACCCGATAGCGGACTGGATCGGCGGCGCAGAAGACCATCGTCTGCAAACCGATCGCGTAGGTGCTCTTGAGTTGTTCGGGAGTGAGGCTCTGAAGGTACGACAGTGCTCCTGCGACCTCTTTCGAATTCGCGGTTTCTCCGGCAGTGAGCAGCGCGAGCGTGACCAGGCTGGTCGTACCGGAATGAGCGCCATTGTCCACGTCCGTCCAGGATCCGTCGGGGCGCTGCCTTTCCTTCAGGTACTTAACACCGTCGTGAATCGCGCGCTCGACTTCCTCACGCGTCACGGCGCCACGCGCGACGCGGACGCTCGTGACCGAGGCGAGGAGGGACGCAATGAGACAAACCACGACGATGCGTGCGACGAGACGCATGAGAGCCGGCCTCCCTGGACCGCGGAGTGGCGCGCGAACCGGATATGACACTTACTCTTGTAGTATTACGCGCTTGGGAAAACCCGGCAAGGCGCAGCTCAAACGGAACGCTCGCGCGCGGGGCGGTGCGACGGTGTTCAGGTCGAGGTCGCGATGCACGGCCTGAGTGGTTGTGCCGCGACTCAACCAGGCCGTCGCATATCGGGAGTGGACGAAATGCGGTCGGGGTCCGGTGCCAGTAAACGCCGCTGGGCGAGCGAGGAGGGGGGTGTCAATCGCGAGTCGAAGAGCGAAAACCGTTGCAACGCAACTTGAGAGTTCACCTTCTGGACGGCGTAGACCCACGACCCGTCAGATGAGACGGCCACGGGAGCTGCCATGCAGTTTTCGGCGATGTTGCGGCCCGTCGAGGGACGACACGAAGGTTCGCCCGTCACGGGGTCGACCTCGAGATGGACGACACGTAAAGTCCCCCTGAGACTGTCTTCGCGACATTCGTGATAGAGCAGCCCAGGGCCGCCATCCGGCATCCTGATCAGCTTGGGAAATCGTTCGATACGTGTGGCATCAGCGACGGATTCGTGATTCGGCTCCTCGCGCGACACTTGACCTGCGGCAACGATCATCGTGCCTTCGGGATTGAGTTTGAGCCACCAGATCCGCTGTTCTGTCGGCACGCGACGGTTCCCCACCTGACGAAAGTGTCTCACCGAAGCGAGGATGACATCGCCCCACCGTGGCTCTCTGCACCACTCGACGTCATCGAGAGTCGCATCCGCCAGCGCAGACATCGCAACGGCGCAGCGGATCGGTTTGAGTTGGGTGTCCTGAGCGGACGACGGGTCGCCGCCGGTGGCATCATCCGGGAAACGATATGTGTAAAGCCGGCCATCTGCAGCCGTGAGCAGGACCCGGTTTGGGCTGTTGGGAAACCAACACGGCGCCGAGGTGAGGATGAGGTTCAGCCGGACCCGGTTCAAGGCTTTGCCGTCAGGAAACGAATACCGTGCGATTCCGAATCCCGAGTACTGGTCCCCCACTCCATCCGAAGCATGTCGTGACCAGCGGCCGGCGATCTGGCTGCGACCGTGTTCGTCGACCCAATCGGAGACGCTTGCCCAATCGAGCCGGTCCCCCGGCGGTATCGTCAAGGGTTCGAACGTTCCCGTCTCGGTGTCGAGCACTTTACAACCCAGATCCTCCGACCGGAGAAACACTTGGTTAACCGGCACCTTGTGACTCGCCCTGTGCAGGAGAAATCGCGCCGGTGGTGTCGTCAGCCGTGCGACGAAGATCGCCGATCCGCATGCAAGCGTCGAAAGAAGTGCGATCACTCGGATCAAAAGGTTCAAAGGGTTTCCCATAGCCATTGTTCCTCTACGAGGGCGCAGCGTCGCAAAGTTCCGATCGTGAAACACCAGGGTTCCCATCGGACCGAATGGCGATTCTCAACGAATTCATTAAGAACACCGGTCGGGGAGTCTGAATCTTTCGAGTGAGCTTCGAAAATCGATCGCCTGCGATAAGGGTTGGGAGAACGACTGGGCACCGTGCGGGCACCCGAGACACGTAGGGAGAGGGGTGGGTTGTTGCGTGGAACTCAACCGCGCAGACTATCACACGAGGACCTGGCGCCTTTCGTGCTCGAACCTGGCCGCACGAGCGCCGCCGGTCCTGGCGGGGAGGGAAGCAACTTGCAAGCCAATGGGGACGGGAAACGCAACCGGTTCAGTCCATGATGGTTGCTTTGAGAATCAACTTGAGGGCATCAATGCCGAGCTTTCCATTTAGAGGCCAAGGAGTTCCGCCGATCTCGCGGCGTCCCACATACGGTGACTAAAACACGGCAACTGCACGGGACGGTGATCAGACCACCGCTGCGCATTGAGGCATTATTGCCTCCGGACTTGATCAAGAGGCTGTCCGCAACTGTCGGTTTGGGAGTGCTTGAATCGCGAGCCGCCGTCGCCCTACAATGAGGCGTAACACTGAGTCCCGTCGATGGACCACGAGGGTGGAGACGGGCTAAGCGGGGCGGACCCGCGTCGCCGCGCCCGCGACGGCGAGAGCGGTCCCGCTTTTCTCCTCAACACCTCCAGGGGTTCTCGACGCGAATGTCCAGCGCAGGCGATCGGATCACCCAACTCCTCGATGAGTTCCGTCACTCGCGGGACGTCATGGCTGCGGAGTTGAGCAAAGTCGTTATCGGTCAGCGAGACGTCATCGAGCATATCCTGGCCGCGATCTTCACGCGGGGGCACGTGCTGCTCGTCGGGGTCCCCGGTCTGGCGAAGACCTTGATGGTCAGTTCAATCGCCAGGATTCTCGACGTCGGTTTCAAGCGAATTCAGTTCACGCCGGACCTGATGCCATCGGACATCACCGGGACGAACGTGCTCGAAGAGCCTGAGGCTGGGCGCAGGGCGTTCCGGTTTGTGCCAGGCCCCATTTTTTCGAATATTATCCTGGCGGACGAGATCAATCGAACGCCCCCGAAGACGCAGGCCGCGCTGTTGCAGGCGATGCAAGAACGCGAGGTCACTGTGGGGCAGGATACGCTGCATCTGCCCGATCCGTTTTTTGTGATCGCCACTCAGAACCCGATCGAACAGGAAGGGACGTATCCTCTCCCCGAAGCCCAGCTCGACCGATTTATGTTCGACGTGCGGGTCGGCTATCCGACACTTGATGAGGAGAAGAAAATCCTCTCGGCGACGACCAAGGGAGAAGCGCCCGACCTCAAGAAGGTGCTCTCGGGAAAGGCGATCGTCAACTTGCAAAAGCTCGTGACCTCTGTGCCGGTCTCCGAGTACGCGGTCGATTACGTGACGCGGATCGTGCGCGCGACGCGCCCTCAGGACGAAAAAGCACCGGCATTCATCAAGGAACTCGTTGACTACGGCGCCGGGCCTCGAGCAGGCCAAAACTTGATCCTGGGCGGCAAGGCCATGGCAGCCATGGATGGCCGGTTCAGTGTCTCGCTCGACGACATACGCAAGGTTGCCATTCCGGTCCTTCGCCACCGAATCAGCACCAACTTCCAGGCGCAGGCTGAGGGGTACACCACCGAGACGATCATCAAACGGCTCATCGCCGAGATTCGCGAGCCCGAAGTGCCGAAGTACGATCGGCCTCGAGGGGGTGGCGGAGCCGGGGGCGGGGGCGGCGAGTCCCGCTGACTCGTTTTCGGGAAAGCTCGATGCCCGCGATAGAACCCGCGGCGGACATTCGTCGTAGGGTATAGTTGAGGAGTCAATGATGGCGACCGCACTGCGCCCGAGCTCAACCCGACTCAAGATTGGCCCCACGGACCATGGGCTCGCGGTTTCGGATGAGGACTATGCCTCGGCCGACTTCGAGGAGCCCTGGCGGTATGAGTTGGTTGACGGGAGGATCGTCGTCGTGGCACCGGATAGCGGAGATCATGATCTCGCCTCCGAGCCGATCCGCGATTATCTGGGGGCTTATTTGCTGACCCATCGGGATATTGTTGACCATGGCATCTCCGAACCGTGGGTGCGACTCGAACCCGGGAAGAGTCGGATCGGCGACATTGGCGTTTTCCTCGCGGGCGCACGCTCGACGCAAAGCCGGCCCGAACGTGTGCCCGAGTTGATGATTGAAGTTCTCAGTCCCGGTAAGGAATCTCTAGTACGCGACACCGTCGAAAAAAAGGGCGAATACTACGATGCCGGCGTCCTGGAATACGTGATCGTGAACTATGTCGACCAACAAGTCACCGTATTGACGCACACACCCGGGGGCTATGAATCGCACGTTCTTACCGCTGAGGAAGTCTACACGACGCCGTTGCTCCCTGGTCTGGCGATCCCCTTGGCCGAGGTGTTTTCTCCTCGTTAAGGAGGCAAAGATGGCGCCCGTTCCTCCATCGACCGCAGAAAGGGTGACAATCGGTCCCGGCGATGTCGAACGTAGGTTCACGGACGACGAGTACAGTGAAGCCATTTTTGAAGAGCCCTGGCGTCATGAATTGGTCGGAGGCAGGCTCGTCGTCCTGCCGCCCAATAGTGAGGACCACGACAACGCGGCTGAGCTTTGGCGAGACCAGCTTGTGGGTTACAAGCTGTCTCACCGCGACCGCATTCAGAAGATGGTTTCCGAAGCCTGGGTAAAGATCGGCCAGGGGCATTATCGGATCGGGGACATCGGGGTCTATCTTGTCGGTGATCGTTCGAAACAACGCCGGCCCGCTCGTGCTCCTGAACTGATGATCGAGGTCCTGAGTCGAGGCCGCGACTCGTTCTATCGCGACGCCGTCGAGAAGCGTGCCGACTATCATTCGATCGAGGTTTTGGAGTACGTGATTGTCGATTATGTGAATCAAACGGTGACGGTGTTGACTCATGCACCGGGCGATTATGAGGAGCGTGTCCTTAGAGTCGGCGACATTTACACCACGCCACTGCTCCCCGGCCTCGCCATCCCTCTGGCCGAGGCCTTTGCCGCTTCATCGGATTAATCCCGAGGTGTCATCTTGGCGACCACGGCGGAAAAGTTTCTGAAGCCCGAGGTGATCCGCCAGGTCGCGCGCCTGGACCTGCGTGCAAAGTTCATCGTCGAGGGGTTCATCTCCGGCCTTCATGCCAGCCCGTTTCAGGGGTTCTCCGTCGAATTCTCGGAGCACAGGAAGTACACCCCGGGCGATAACATTGCCGACATCGACTGGAATGTTTATGCCAAGACGGATCGGTACTACATCAAGAAGTTCCAGGCCGAAACGAACCTGACGGGTTATCTCGTGATGGACCTTTCCGGTTCCATGGGATACACGTACCGTCAGGAGCTTACCAAGTTCGAATACAGCATCAGCCTCGCCGCCGCGCTTGGCTACCTGATGATTCACCAGCAAGACCCCGTCGGCGTGATCGCCTTCGACCAGAAGGTCCGCCAGAGCCTCTCGCCCAAAAGCAAGCGAACACAGCTCGCCAACATCCTTTCCTTGCTTGCAAGCCTGAAACCGTCGGGCGAAACGGCCATCCCCAAGAGTTTGCACCAGGTGGCGGGGATGATGAGACACCGCAGCCTCGTGATGCTGTTTAGCGACCTTCTCGGCGATATGGAACCAATCCGCCAGGCGCTTTACAGGCTCCGATTTTCGGGTCATGACGTGATCATTTTTCATATCCTCGACGAGGCGGAAGCACTCTTTCCGTTCGAGGGGATGGTCGAGCTCGAGGACAACGAGACTCGCGAAACGTTGCTGGTGGATGCCGACGGCATCAAGGCGGATTACCTGGAGGAAGTCGAATCGTTTCGCGCGGGCTATCGCAAGGAATGCCGGAATGCGCGAATCGACTACGTCCCGTTGCACACAGGAATGCCGTTCGACAAAGCGCTTATGAGCTACTTGCTGAGCCGGCAGGCGCGTGGTTGAGTGGAGACGCGGTCGCGTGAAACACGAAGGCATTCCTCGGGAATGAGAAACGGACCGGGACCAGCATGGATATTTCCCTGATCAACGCGGGTCTGGCGGCGGGTGTAACGCTGGCGGCGTTGCCGTTTATCCTGCACCTGTTCATGAAGCAGACGCCGAAGCACATCATCTTTCCCGCGCTGCGCTTGATTCGAGAGCGGCAGAAGCGCTCGCGGAAGAAGATCAAGATCAAGAACTGGTTGCTCCTACTTGCGCGCATGGCCTTGCTTGCGCTGATGGCACTCGCGTTGGCGCGGCCGCGGCTTTGGTCGAACACGTCGCTCGGAGATCGGGAGGTGCCCACGGCGCTGGGGTTGGTGTTCGATACCAGCCTGTCCATGGATTATGAGCAATCAGGCAAGACGCGGCTTGCTGAGGCGAAGGACTCGGCGTACGAGATTTTGAAGAAGACGCCGGAGTCGAGCCAGGTGTTCGTGGTTGATTCCGCCGAGCCGGGCATTCCACCCCCGCTCTCGCCCGCCGCTGCTCGAAAGAGAATCGAAGCGCTCTCGACTCGCCCAATGTTCCGTCCGCTGAACGACGCCGTAGGTCAGGCCTACACAGCCGTATCGGAAAGCGAACGGGATCGGCACGAGGTCTACGTGTTGACGGACCTCGCGCGCTCGGCCTGGGATACCAATCGTGCTGTGGACGGACTCGACAAGCTCAAGAAGGTGAAGAACGGCGTGGCCACGTACGTGCTGCGGTTCGCGCCGAAAGACGTGACCGATATCGCCGTATCCGAAGCGGAGCCGTCCTCGGCGGTGGCAACTCAGGGTGAGTCGATCGTCATTCGCGCGAAGGTGCGGGCGCAGGGGCCTGCGGTGTCTCGTGTCGTCGAATTCAAGCTCGATGGCGTGTCCAAGGGCAAGGAAGCGGTCAACATCCCCGCCAACGGGGAGGTCGAGGTCAAATTCACGACGCCGAAGCTCGATCCCAAGGTTCCTCTCCATCAGGGCCTGATCAAGCTCAGTGGCGCGCCTGACCCGCTCCCGTTCGACGACACTCGATTCTTCAGCTTCAAGGTCCAGCCAGCACGTAAGGTCCTCGTCATCACCGACCGGGCGGATGACGCCGAGTACATTACCGATGCGCTCGACCCTGATCCCGACACGCTTCCCGTAGGCGCTTCGCGATCCTTCCAGGTGAAGCGTCTGCTCGCCAAGTCTCTGACCGCCAGTGACCGCGATACGTTCAAGGACTATACGTGTATCTTCATTAACAACACGCAATCGCTCAAAGAAGACGACTGGGGCAAACTCAACGCGTACATTCACGAAGGGGGCGGACTGATCATCGGACTGGGAAATCGTTGCGAGGCCGAGAACTACAACTCGTCACTCGTAGCGCAGGTTGTTCCTGGAAAGCTCGAGAAGAAAACTCACATCCCCAACGGGACGAGATTCGGCAAAGTCCACGACTTCACTCATCCCTTGTTCGCCCGCTACGCGCGCGAGATCGAGCCCGAATTGGCGCGGCTACCCGTTCTGGCGTACTGGAAGGTCACGCCGGCGCAAGAGACGCGGACCTTGATGTCGTACGCCGACGGTGCCCCAGCCCTTATCGAGAGGACGTTAAAAGGGGCGAAAACCGGGCGCGTGTTGTTGTGGACCACACCGCTTTCAACTCGTCCTGACCTCGAGTCGAGCGAGGCCTGGCAAGAGTTTCCGAAGAATTGGACGTTTCTCGCGGTCATGCTCGAAACCGTTCCGTACCTGGCGGGGGGTACCGCCGAGCGTTTGAACTACACTGCGGGCGAGAACGTGATTCTAGCCATTGACCCAACGCGCCGATTCAAGAACTACGTCATCCAGCAAGAGGACAGCAAAACGCCCGAGACTCTTACGCCGCCCGTAACAAACGACTCCCTGGTGATCGTCTCACCACAACCACTCGGGCAATGGAAGGTCACGGCGGTCGGCGCCAACGGCGAGAAAGAGTCGATGGGCTTCAGCGTCAACCCGCCATTGTCCGAATCGCAGTTCGTGCCGCTCGAAACCGCGCAGCTCGACGCACTCTTCGGCAAGGACAATTATCAACTGGCCGATGACCCCAAAGGGATCAGCGAGGTCGTCAAGGTCACGCGTCTCGGGCGTGAGTTGTTTCCCTGGATCATGGCGCTCATCCTGATCATCGTGACGCTCGAAAATCTGCTTGCCAACAAATTCCACCGCGAGGCGGGCTCACGCGTCGCCGCGGGAGCGACCACTTAGGGTCATTGCCTGCGCGTTCGCTTGCCGTCCGCCGTTTTTCTCGGCTCCCGTCGTCCGCCGATCGGAAGGCATGCTCGATGAAACCGATGCTTAGCCCGATGAAACTGATCCTCAGCCCGATCGGACCGTGGCCAGTCGTTGCGCTTGCTGCCCTGGCCGTGATGGTGCTCACCGTTTGGGGCTATCAGCAAAGGCTGCGCGGGACGTCGGGCCGCTGGCGTTGGTTTGCGCTGGGCTTGAGGCTCGCGGCGGTGCTCCTCTGCTTGCTCGCCTCCTTGCGGCCTTCGGTCGTGATCCAGGATCACAAGAAGCAGCCCGCGGCGCTTGTCTTTCTGCTCGATAGTTCCAAGAGCATGACGTTCAAGGACGACCTGAACGGCGAGAGCCGCTGGAAGCACGCCCTGGATACGCTGAAAGAGGCCCGTGAGGCCGTGAAGAGCCTGGGGACCGACCTTGAGACGAAGTTTTATCGCTTCGACTCCGCGTTGCGGGATGACAAGGCGGAGGACGTTGCCGATCCTGAGGGTCGGGAAACCGCCGTCGGCCCGAACCTGCTCGACGCCGCGAAGCGCCAGCAAGGGATGCACATCGCCGCGATCGTCCTGCTGTGCGATGGGGCGACGAACTCCGGGCTGAATCCACTGGTGGCCGCGAGCCAGCTCCGCACTCAGCAAATCCCGGTCACAACCGTCGCGTTCGGCAACGAGAACGCCGGTCCGGCGTCTCGCGACATCGCCGTGCGGGATATCGTCGCGGGCACCGTCTTCGTGAAAAACCAAATGCCCGTGAAGGGGACTCTCGTCGCGCGCGGTTTCGAGAACGAGAAAATTACCGTCGGACTCTACGTGGACGATCAAAAAAAGCCCGTTGCACAAAAGGACTTCAAGGTGCCCATGGGGACGGAGATCATCCCGATCACCGGCTTGACTTACATTCCCCAGACGCCGGACGAGAAGAAGATCACGCTGCGCGTTGAGCCCAAAGAAGGCGAACTGATTACGTCAAATAATGAGATCAGCACATTCGTAACGGTCCTCAAAGGCGGCCTGAACGTGCTTTATCTTCAGGGACCGAATTTCACGTGGGAATATAAGTTTTTGATGAATGCGATTGCGTCTTCACCGGATATTCAGGTCGACCTGCAAGTGTTGCGCAAGCCGGCCGCGGGCGATAAGTCCGAGGTCGATGATGCGGTCTTCGCGCCGGGGAAGTATGACGTTTACATCCTGGGCGACTTGCCCGCAGATCATCTCACGCAGCGTCAGGAGAAACTGCTGACGTCTGCCGTGGAGAAGGGGGCGGGGCTGATCATGCTCGGAGGGCGGTCGAGTTTTGGGCCGGGCGGCTGGGCGAACAGCGATCTTGCGCGTGTGATCCCGGTACAGCTCCATGCAGGCGACGGCCAGCTCGAGCCAGAAGGAGGAATCCGCTTCGTCCCCTCGCGCGATGCACTCGACAGTTTCGTGCTTCAAGTAGGGTCGAACCGTACCGAGACGACGCGCATCTGGAACGCGCTCCCGCCGTTGGCGGGTATGAGCCGGTTCGGTCAGCCCAAGCCCAACGCCACGGTTTTGGGCCACGCACCACCGCCGAGCAATGAGCCGATGATGGTCAGTTCCGACATCGGCAAAGCACGCGTCCTCGCGTTCGCGGGCGAGACGTGGGTCTGGGCTCGATTCTCCGACGAAGGCCGTACTGCCCATCACAAGTTTTGGCGGCAGGTGATCTTCTGGCTCGCCCACAAGGAGAACCAGGGGGGAGAGCATGTCGCACTGAAGCTCGACCAGCGCCGTCTCGCAATCGGGCAGAAACTCGGCCTCACGGTCACGGTCCACGACTCGAAGGGAGCCCCCATCTCCGACGTCCAGTACGAGACGAAGGTGACGCGGGAGGGCGCCAATGCCGTCGCTGAACCGGTCGAACTCTATGCGCAAGGCGAAGAGGCCCGCGGGTCCTATCTCGCGCTCGGACAGGCCGGCGACTACAAGGTCACCGTTTCAGCGACTCGCAATGGCCAGCTCATCGGCACCGACAGCGCCCGGTTTCTCGTCTATCAGGACGATCGTGAGATGGAAAACCCCGCTGCCGATCGCTCGCTGCTGCGGCAGATCGCCACGATCAGCGGAGGTGAGGTCAAGGCCCCGGAGGAGCTTGCGGGCTATCTCAAGTCGCTCACCGGCGCCGTCCATTACGAGACCACCACGCTGACGGAGCACAAGATCTGGGATAACTGGCCGTTCTTGCTCTTGTTCGCCACCTTCTTGACGGTGGAATGGTTCCTACGCAAGCGGCATGGCTGGGTCTGAGCAGCGGCTTGGCGAGCTCGCAGGCCCATCCCGACGCTTTGCTTCTCGGGCGCGCGCGAAATGAGGAACGGGCACGCGGGCTCGCGTGTTCACAACGCGCGGAGATGTTCCTGCACCGGTTCGGACTGCCACGCAGCATGCAATGCCCCAGAGCGCCAACGAGACTACGCTCACAGCGACACCGGCGACGAAGCCTGGCGGCTGGTAGGACATGACCACTTCATGGCGTCCCGGAGTCGGTAACGCGACGACTCGCTGCGTGCGATTGCCGCGCAGAACGGGGACATCTTGACCATCGAGTCGGGCGGTCCAGCCGGGCATCCACGTGTCGGCGACGACGAGGAGTCCAGGCGCCTCGGTCGCGACTTGTACCGAGACATGATCGGAATCGGCGGTGTGGTATTCGGCGGGCCGGAACGCTTGCCGACGTGCAACGTTCCCCAGCGGGTCGCGGTCCATGAGGACGGCGTCCCGCCCGTCGATTGACTGCAATTGAGCCAGTTCTTTCGGTGCGGAATCGGGCGCGAGGCGGGCATGAGGGACGACATAAGCTCGGGGAAGTGCCGAGGGATTGTGGTGGATGGCGAACTGCTTCTCCTTCCACGAGCCTTTGGCAACGATCGGCCAGGGTTCGTTGGGATCGACGTGATCGGAAACCAGGAACGCGACACCGAGGCGGTCCAGCACGCCTTGACGAACCCCGTCTCCATAGTCGCGCAAGGCCTGTCCCATCTCCTCACGCGCTGGCGGCGGGGGAATGTACTCGAAAAGGGGATAAAGCACCTGGTACAGATCCGCCGCGCGCTGGATCTGGAACCAGTCATTGATATTGGTCTTCTCGAAGCCGTGCGACGCCGCGTGCAGGTCATCGTAGTAGGCATCGCAGACGCGGACCCGGAACGGACGGGAGACCGAGTCCGCCGACCGCGTGAGGGCGCGGCTAACCGGATCATCTTCGAGGAAGCGTTTGGTGGGGCTGACGCGCAGAAGCGAGTAGCCGTAGCTTCCCAACTCTGCCAATGCCAGGATGCCCAATCCCCAGACTACGAGTTCTCGTCTCTGGCCGCCCGCGCGGAGGATCCCGATGCCGAGAAGGCAACCGGCCAGACTCGCCCAAAAGACACCGCTGCCGAGAACGCGCGACGACGCAATCAGGGCGCGGTCCGGTTCCATCTTGGGTAAGCGATATGCGACGTGTTTGTCGTCCGGTTCGCGAAGCTTGACGCGAGTTGTCTTCGTTTTTGCCTTGGCTTTGGATTTCGCCTGCGCATCAGCCTTTTCAATGTCTTTAACGACGGAAGGACGCACGACTCCATAGGGATCAACGTGCCGGCAGAGCACCACGACCGCGCACAAGCTCGTGAACGTCAGCGCCAACGCTCCCAGTAAATAAGTTCGTACCGTATTCCAGGAGACGATTCTGCGGGAGTCCGTCAAGGATCCCAAAGCCTCGATTCCGAGTCCTGACATAAGCGCCGTCCCGATCTGGACGAGAAAGAGAGCGCGGCCGGGGACTCGAAAACGATCCATTCCCGGAACAACGTGAAAGCAGATGATGAACAAGCCCAAACGCCGTCCCAGGGCGAACGCGAGGGCTGTCAGAGTCATCGCGAGCAGACTGTAGACCAATCTTCGATTCGAATGGCGCAGCGATGCGACTGTCGCCAGCACCAGGGGAACGAGCCCGATCGACAGTAACTGTTCCCAGTAATTGTCATCGCCCACATAGTCGTCGGGGCCCCCCAGTGCGAAGGGGTTCAAGAGCTGAAACAGGTTGACGGAGTGGGCGTCATAGCGGCTTGCCTGGCCTATGGTCAGCTTGCTGCCGCGCAGCGTCCACTCCTGAGCGAGATGGCCGGGAATCAATTCGATGGCGACCATCCCGAGGCTCAATCCGACGAGGATCGCCCACGCGGCGAGTTTGACGCAGCCCACACTGAGGCCGTCGACTCGCAGCGCGCGCACACCAACGATGCCAGCCCAGATGCTCAGGGCGAGCACCAGGTAGTACCATTCCTGAGGATGCCCCGTCAGGAAGACCATGCCGAGGATCACAGGAAGGGCGAGCATGCCGAGACGCTGACCGTTCTGGAAATTGAAGAAGGCCCAGAACGCCCAGGGGTACCAACACGCTGCCCAGACGTGTGGGTAGTGCCCCTCAAAGACATGGGCGAGGAGGTACGGCGATGCCTGAAAGCAACCGGCTGCCACGAAGGACCCAAAGCGTCCTAGCCGCAATCCGCGAGCGAGGACGTAGGCCCCGACTCCGCCCCAGACGACGTGCGCCAGGGTCAACCACCCGAGAGCTGCGGGAGAACGGAACCACCACGCAGCCCAAACCGGCGGATAGAAAAGCCCACCCTGGGGGTTCCCAACCATCGGCCGGCCGGCGAATCCGGAGTTGTCCCAGAAAGGCAAACGACCCGTCTTGTCGATTTGCGCCGTGATGGCCTGGTAATGAGGAAGGAACAGGAGCGTGAGGTCGTTGCCGATGCCTCGCGTATCGGGCGGCAGCATGTGGTCGAGGCTGGGGCGCTCGCTGTCGACAATCAAGCCCCTCGGGTTCGCGACGAGCCGCGCAAAGCAGAACAAGGCGAGCGCGAGCAGCGCGAGACACGCAAGCAGATCACCGATTCGCCCACGCATTGTGCCGTTGGCCTCCCTGCTGGATTCGGCAGAGCTCTCTGTTCAACTGAGTAGGCTGCTCGGCCGCCGGCTCGCGCGGTTTTGATGGGGCGTGCTGACGGGCCGTTGTTCGCGGATGCTGCGGATCAGGCCGAAGTAACGGTCGAGGTGCGCCGACTCGGACCAGTCGCCGGTACGCTGGGCGTAGCCGCGCTGCGCCAGTTCCTCGCGCAGAGCGGAGTCGTGGACGATGCGCCGCAGGGCGACGAGCAGTTCGGCGTCGGTCTCGTAGCCCAGCCCGCCGCCGCTGAGTACACCCGTTTCGTGGATGGCCCCGCCCCCTTTGTGGACAACCACGGGGGTCCGAACGGCGAACGCTTCCAGGACGACGTAGCCGAACGTCTCCGGAAATAGCGACGGGACCACCACCGCGCGGGCGCCATGGAAGAGGCGAGCGAGTCCTTCACCACCGAGCAGGCCCACGAACTTCACATTGGGCAGGTCCTTGGCCATCTCGCGCAGCTCGGCCTCATATGGACCCGTCCCCGCGATCCGCAGGTCGACTTCGGGCAGGTGCTTCATGATCGGAATCAAGCGCTGAAAGCCCTTCATCCGTACAAGCCGGCCGGCCGCGGCGAGGTAGGGCCGCTCGGTCGGTTCGGGGGCCTCGTCCTCGATTCCGTTCGACCACTCATCCGGCAAAAAGTAGGGAATGTGAAGCATGGGAGCCCGGATTCCGCGTCTTCGGTGCTCTTCCAGAGCGTGTCGGCTCGGAAAGACCAGGGCGTCGAGGTTCTCGAGCGCGTTTGGGATCATGCCCGTGTAGCGCCAGGCTTGCGGAGGCCGTCGTCCCGCCAAGGTGCAACGGATGCACGTGGGGCCGTCGCATGTCTTTGAGTCGTACTTCCAGAGCAGGTGCATCGGGCAGATGAGCCAGTGCTCGTGCGCTGTCATGATGCGGACGGCATCCCGGCCCATCTCCAGGACGCCAGGGCCGCCGACGAGCGAGATGTTGTGGAAGTGGACCACGTCGGTGTCGACGGCATCCAGTTCCTTCTTGAGCGCCTCGGCCTTGAAATAAGGCTGGCCTGTTGCCTGCGTGGCGAGCGGTGAGAGGATGCCGTAGCGGCTTTCCAGCGGGTGAATGTGCAGCCCCGGCGGAGGCGTGTAGGGACGAAGCGGGTGCTTGCCGCGCACCGAGTTAAAAGCATCGACGCAGTGAAAAACGTGGACCTCGTGACCGCGTCGGCAGAGCGCACGTGACAGGCGATCGACATAGGCGGCATCACCGCCGAAGCTGTGTCCACCGAAGAACGTGGTGACCATGCAGAATTTCAATGGCGACCTCCCTGTCCGTGCCCAAGCCGTCGCGAGCGCGGAGTTTTCCACGCTCGCGGACTGCGAATCCGCGGACCGCATCCCAGCGCGTCCGGATTGCGCGAGAGAGGTTTACCAGTTTCAGTCCAATCACGCCAGTTCGACTTGCGCCGACTCAAGCGTGGCCGCGGCCCCGGAGGATCATCCGGATTCCCGGCTGGCGGAACCCGCCGAGCAGGGCAAGCACCGTCGCGTACGTCAGCGCGCCACCGGCCACTGCTGCCAGCACGTGCCAGCGCTCGAGGATCACGCAAACGGGCACCATGGCCAGACTCGCCGCCAACGGACGAGCGAGGTGGTGATGCCAGGCGGGCTGCCGTCCGTCCCGAGACAGGCACGTATATCCGGCGACCATCAAGGCCAGCGCAATCAATACGACGGCGAGCGAGGCGCCCGGCAATCCCAGGAAGTAGCAAAACGCTGCGACCATGGGACCGGAAACCAAGGCTCCGGTGACCTGCAATCGCACCCCGATCGACTCGCGATTCACTGCAATGAGTGCGGTCTGATACAAGAAGGCGATCGTCAGGAGCGGTGCGCGCCAGATCCCCAGTGCGAGCAGGAGACTGGCGCCGCTGTATTCCGACGGGAGAAGCCGTACGAGCGAGCTCGCCAGTAAGCTTCCGCCGACCGCGATCGGGAGCAATCCCATCACAAGGACTTGCACCAGGCCGTTGAGCGCCTCGCGGCCGGCAACGGCGGTCTGCCGCCAGGAGCGCGAGAGCATCGGAAACGCGACTTGCTGGAAGATCAGCCCGAAGGTGAGGATTGCGGCAATCATCCGATGTGGCAGGCCGTAGAATCCAACGTTTGACCAGGAATACATCAAACCGACGATCATCAAATCGGCTGACGTGATGACGGTCTGGGCAATCTGAATCTGGCAGACCTTTTGCCCACGTCGCAGGAAAACGCGAATGAACCGCAGTCCCAGCACCGGTCGCGGAAGCCCATATTGGCTTGTATAGCAGGCCCAGACGAGCCCGATCCCAATCGCCTCACCGAGCACTAGCCACGCTGGGACCCACACGATGCGCGTCGCATCGGAGACCCAGAACCAGACGCCCGCCGCATAGACGATCGTCCGGAGGCAGAGTGAGAGTGCCACCAACCCCATGCGCTCCGTGCCTCGATAAACAAAGTCGAGGCCGAGCGCGGTCGTGATGAGCAACACTCCGTAAAGCATCAGGACGGTGCGGTCGGTGCCCGCTTCGAACTTGAGCGGTCCGAGCGTCATGAGCCCGCCGAAAAGTAATAAGGCGAGCAGGACCTTCACCGCAAGCACATGGTTGACCAGCGGCCGAATCAGGCGAGGATGCCGGGCGAGCTCCCTGGCCGCCAAAACCTCGACGCCGTCACGGACGACCAAGACCAGCCAGAAGACCACGTTAAATGCGAGCTCGATCCGCCCGTACCCCGCTGAGCCCAGGCTTCTCGCGAGGGAGAGCGTCACGGCAACCGAGGTGGCGCGGCAAATGATTTCGGCCACGCTGAGCGCCGCGAAATTCGACGCAATTCGCCGGGGCCCAGATTCGGTTCGTGAAGCGGGAGGGGGCGCCGTCGTGGGCGCCGCGGAGAATGAGGAGGAATGCCGGCGAAAGGAGCGTGCGTTCGTGAGCGGCGTTATGGCCATGCGTGGTCGCACTTCCGTGTGGTTACGGACGGTCGTCGATCCTGAGCCCGTCCGGAGAACTCACCCTTATTTCGAGCGCGAGGGTCACCTCCACGCTCGAAAAACGATCCAGCCGCAAACGGACTTGGCGTCCAAGCCAGAGGCGGTCGTTCGAGAGCCGGTCAGAAGGGTCACGCGCAGTGCGCTCCGACGAACCGAACGCTGGGCGAACCCGCCTTCGGCCGACAGTCGCGCCGCATCCTAGTGGCGTGCCCGATCAGTGTCAATCCAAGGTTCGGCCAGTGACGCGCCCGAGCTTGAGTCGTTTGACTTCTTGCGCATCTTTTTGGGGTGTAGGGTTCAAACGCGTCCCCCTCCACCTGCTGCCCCGCCCCGCCGGAACCGGTCGAGCGCGACCGCCCCGACAATGATCGCGCCGATGATCACGTCCTGCCAGGCGTTGGGAATCTGCGCGTGGACGCAACCATTGTTGAGCACCGACATGATCAGACAGCCAATCAGGGTTCCGAGCACGGTCCCTTTGCCCCCTCGAAGGCTGCCACCGCCGATGACCACGGCGGCAATGACCTGGAGCTCGAGCCCGTCGGCCGTGACGGGGTCGCCCGTGGCATCCAGATAGATGAACTGCATCACGCCCGCGAGACCGGTCGCGAGGCCCCCGAGTCCGTACACCGCCAGCTTGACCCTCGCGACACGGATCCCGCACAGCCGCGCAGCGAGCTCATTGGAGCCGATCGCGAAAATGTGACGTCCCAGAACGCTGTATCGCAACAGAACCGCAAGCAAGACGCTGAGTCCCAGAAGCATCCAGACTCCCGGTGCCACGAGGCACCAGGAAGGGTCTGGTTCGACCTTGAGAACCCGTCCAAACCACCAGCCCTTTGCAGCCGCCGGGACGTAAATGCTCGAACTGTGCGCGAGCGCTTTCGCGAGCCCTCGAAATGCCTTCAAGCTGCCGAGCGTGATAATGAAAGGAACGACGCGCAGCGTCGTGATCAGTCCGCCATTCAGGAGCCCGGCCGTTCCTCCCAGGAGCACGCCCAGGATCAATGCGACCGCGAGCGGGAGGTGCAGGTCGCGCACCAGAAGCGCACAGACCACGGTCACGAGCGCCGCGGCCGAGCCGACCGATAAATCAATACCCCCGGAAATGATGATAACCGTCATTCCCAGGGCCGACGCGGCGACGATGACCGACTGGACCGCGATCGTGCGCCAGTTGTAGACGGTGAGGAACGATCCCGAGTCTCTCGTCAGGACGGCAAACAGCCCCGTGACCAGCACGAGCCCCAGAAACGGTCCGAACATCGTCCAGACCCACGCGAGCGTTCCTCGCCAGCCGTGGGAGCCAGGCCGTTGCGCGATTTGGTCGTTTGCGGTCCCCACGAGTCGACTTCTCCCTGGGCTCGACTACGGGCGCGGCGCCACCATGCCGGCCCCTTCGAGAGCGCGGAGCATGCCGGTGGTGCTCGATTCGTTGGGACAGAAGATCCCGTCCACCTGCCCTCGATAGCGCGTCACCAGATTCTGCGCTTTCTGCTGGGCCGAGTCGGAGGTTGGCCCCGCGTACTCATCTTGGGAAAGGTAAGTCAACTTGGGGAATTCCTTCGCGATGGTGTCCGTGAATCCTCTCTCGCGCTGCTCGGTGCTTTCGGAACCCACCGCGTAGCGCAGGAGGATGAGCTTTCCTTCGCCGTGAAGCAGCTCACCAAGTCGACGCGCGGCAAGGACGCCGCCGTGATAGTTGTCCGTCGCCACGTAGCTGACGACGCGCGACGAGTCGAGCCCGGAGTCGATGATCACCACCGGAATGCCCTTGTCGATCGCCTCTTCGACCGGCTTGACGAGTGCCTTCGAATCGAGCGGTGCCAGCACGATCCCATCGACGCCTTTCGCAATCGCGTTCTGAACGAGCTGGATCTGGAGTGTGCGATCGTCCTCCTTCTGCGGACCTAGCCAGATCACTTCGACGTTACCCAACGCGTCGGCCGCTTTCTTCGCGCCCGCGTGGATCGTTTCCCAGAACTGATGTGTTGTCCCTTTCGGGATCACCATCACTCGCCAGCGCTTCGTCTTTTGAGCCGAGCCGGCGTCGTCACTCTGGTTCGAAGCCCTGGGAGGATTCAACAGCGCTGCGACAGCGGCGTCGTTCATCGTCTCAGGTGTAATGAGAGTCTCGCCCGTCGCGATCTTGCTATCGACGGGCTTCTTCTCCAGATGCTCAACCATCGTCCGGACTCCCAACTCCCCCATCCGTAGCGGGTCTTGAGCGACGAGGCCCTGGATCTTTCCTGTCTTGAGGGCATCCACCAAGGGTTCGCTCGTATCAAAGCCCACCAACTGGACTCGCTTGGTGGTCGTTCCCGGCACAGTCGCTGGCGTGTAACTTGCGCCCTCTTCAGACGATCCTCCGCAGCCACCGACGGCAAAGCTTACCCAAATCCCAATAGCTACCAATTCGATGCGACCAAACATAGTTTGTCCCCATTGCCGGTCTTATAAGTTAGGGTAAACGGTGCATCGTAAAAGGGCGTGTGACTCGTCGTCAAGACAGCGCCGGAATGCCCGTGTTCTGGGGCATTAGCGCTTTTTTCGAGCGAATCGCGAAAACGCTACACATTGTCAATTAAGAGTTTGAGCAAAACGGCCACCATCGAATCTTAAAAAACGGAGGGCAGGGAGTTGACGTTCTCGTGAAGGCGGGTATCATCTCCCTTGTCGCACGTGAGAACGTCGTCTTCGGACATCGGCCCCGCGGAGACAACGCGGGGTGCCGAGCCAATCGGCCAGCGGCGACAACAATATCGGCGAAGCACAGTCCGAGGCTGTGAGCAATCACGGGCCTCGGGTTTTGGCGTCGATGGCTTGTTGCTCTTTGACAATCTGGTCGATCGTTGTCAGATACGCTACAGCGTGTTTGTGTTTGTTTGTCTGTCTGAGAAACCCTTGAGGGAAGCCGGCGTGAGGCAGTCGCCGTCTCGGCCCTTCGCAGAGGCTCGGTGAGAGCCG
>DAIDJG010000235.1 GCA_027451445.1 Singulisphaera sp. | reverse complement strand
CCGCGAAAAACGTTGCGCGTCGGCGCATTTTCTTGGCCCTGAAAGGGCCAGACAGGAAAGCCCAGGGCATCGCCCTGGGGAACCGGTGCCTACCTTTTATCTCTCCCGCCCTGAAGGGGCCGCGTCGGCCTGTCCCGCCCCGTCAGGGCGGAATCATGTTTTTGTGTCACGCATACCCAGGGCGTTGCCCTGGGCTTTCCTGTCTGGCCCTTTCAGGGCCATGCGCGCAACAGAAATGACGGAACGGGCAACGCTATCTACCGGCACTTTTCAACCTCCCAGGGTAGGGGGGGTGGGCCTAAACCGTCGCCAACGGCTCATCGCTTCGCCGCCGCAAGCGATTCTTTCGTTCGCAATCGACGTGGCCCTAATCATTGGCAGCTCGCCTTTGAGCGAAGCGACGCGCCGGTGGCGCAGGTGCACTTCGCCCCCCCGTAGGCATTAACCCCGCGCGGTTCGTGGCGGATTTGCGCTCATCGGACGGCCACTGCCCACCCCCCGGCCCCTTCGGGGCCAGAGCAGTAGAGCGGAGAAAGTAGTGAGTAGAAGTGAGTAGAGAAGAAAGCGTCCATCCGCTCTACTGCGGTCTACTTTCTTCCCCTTCTCAAGGGGGGGAGTTATATGTTCGACTCTCGCAGAGGCGGAGTACGGTGTGATCTCGTCTTGCGCTCAGGGGACCGACCGACGTTCTCGATCCGAGCGCAAGCCGCGATCAGGACGCAACCGCGCTGATCTCCGCTACTAACTCCTGCCTGTGTCAGCCTCCGCGCGCTCGAACCCGCTGCGCAATCGTCCCGAGGCTCACGATCGCCGCCCGGTCCCCCGCCTCGCGAACCATTTTGCAAATCAACTCGATCACACGGAACTCCGGATCCGTCACGACCAAACAGGAGGGATGCCCAAGGAAGTCGTAGACCGCCCGGTGCTCGATGGCCCAGGTGACACCGACGCGGATCGCTTCCAGGAAGGACTCCAGCGGCCAGCGGCCCGTGCGAAAGGCACCGATGTCGCTGATCGGGTTCATCGGCACCTCGACGAGCCCGGAAGGATAGACGAACGGCTGCGCTCGGCTTTGCACATCCCGGATCCCCGCCAGCACTTCCTGCGTGGGCGGTTTGTCGGGGACCACGCCCGGATGCGGCGGGTATTTGCTGCTCACCCAGGTGTAACCCAAACCCTTGAGCAGCTCCTGGAGATCGGGTCGCTGAGCGAGCCCGTCAGCGAACCCGCCCGGAGTGCGGAAGCCGTCGGGAACGATCCCCACTCGTTCCTTGATCGCTGCGCTCGCGAGCTTGATGTTTTCGGCAATCACCTCGGCGGGCGTCTTTCCTGCGATCAGCCACGGAGCCCTGCGGAAACGGAACTGGAGGTCTTCAGACTTGGTCGCCAGAACATTAACATGATCGTATGTGTGATTGCCGACCGGGTGCCCCTCGGCGATGATCGTGCGGAGCCAGTCGACGTTTTCCTGTTCCATCGTACGCCCGAGGGCGAAGAAGTGGATGCGACCGCCAAGGCCTTTCACGCGGCGGGCGGCTTCCACGGCGTAGCGTTTAGTGGCATCGTCGAGGTTCCCTTTTTCGTAGTCCCAGTGCGTGTCGCCCCACGTCGGGAAGTTGCGGCTCATCTCGAGGTCGAGCGTGATGGCGATCAACGCACGATCGTCGGTGGGAGCTGCGACCGCCCCGGCCGAGGCCGTCAGTGCGAGCGTGGCGGCGAGGAAGTCGCGGCGGGTTGGGTGAACGTTGGGCTCAGTCATAGCTCGGCTCGCGTGTTACGGCTTGATGGTGTGGACCCACGACGCCTGGGTGATGAACAGGTTCAAAGCGGCGAAGGAGACCGAGGCGGTCGTGGCGAATCGCGGCGTGGCGTGCGCGGGGAAGGTGGCGATGGTGGCGTCGCCGACGAGGAAGACGTCGAAGTCCTGCTCCAGGTTCTTGTACCCGGCCGTCGTGGAGCAGACGCACATGTCAGTGTTGTAGCCGGTCAGGAGGACGTGCCGGATCCCTTGCTTCTTGAGGAAGTCGCGCAGGGCAGGGTAGCCTTCGCCGTCGTAAATCGCGACGTCGCGGAGGTCGACATCGATCGTTTTCATGACGGGGATGGGGAGCTTCCAGAAGCCCTCGCCCTCATAGCCGGGTCCGGCGTCCAGGCCGGGAAACTGCTTGAAGTAGGCGATAGTCGGCGTCTCGGCGTCGACGGTCAAGGACGCGGGGATCGCCTGGCCCTTGTAGGGGAAGTCCTTGAGGGTTGCCTCGAGCTCTTTCTGGCCGAGCTTGCGTTGTTCTTCCGTGGTCTCGGCGCGGAAGGATCGATAGAGCTTCTTGCGGATCGGATCCTCGTTGCCGGGGAGGCTGAATGCCACCACGCCGACGTGACTGCGCAAGCGTTGCAGGAACGGGTTGATGACCTGGCCGCCGTGGTCGAGGACGATCTTGTTCTTGACCGGCGTGCACTGGAATGCGACGCCGGCGGGCTCGGGTGTATTCCACCCCTGGCCGTCGTCGATGCCCCAGGGGTGAACGACGATGACCGCGGTGCGGTCGGAGCGGAGCCGGTTGGGAACCTCGATGATCGCACGCGCGTTGTACGAGAATCGCCAGGCGCGGACTTCCAGGTCGGCCTCAGGGTCGTCCACCAGTACGGGGGCTTCGAACCGCGCGGTCTCGCGGATCGGCTCGACGAATTTAGGGAAGTTCGCCAGGAGGGGCTTGGGGTTGATGATCGGCTTTAGTTTGTTTTCATAGATACGTGTAGGCTCATCCCCCGCATGCGCGGCCTGGACCAGGAGGCAAAGCAAAGCGAAGACGATACCGGCGGCTCGCTCGTTCATGGGGTGCTCCTTGGGGCTGAGGGGCCTGGGCCTTGGAGGTAACTGAAGAGGTCGCGCAACTGCTCCGGGTTGAGTTCCTTGTAGAGGGCTTCGGGCATCAGGGATGCGGCCGATTCCTGGATCTCCTCGACGTCCTTGCGGGGAACTCGGATTGTCTCTCCCTTGGCGTCGCGGATCGCGATCGTCTCGGGCGTTTGCTCGGTGATCTGACCGGTCATGACCCGGCCGTCGTGGGTGTGGACGATGAACGCCTGATACTCCTTCCTGACGACGACGCTGGGATCGACGAGGCTGACGAGCAGGAAGTCACGATCCTGGCGGTTCGCGTGAGTCAGCTCGGGGCCGATCGTGTTGCCCTCGCCGAAGAGACGATGGCAGGCGACACAATGCTTTTGGAACTGCTGATGACCTTGCTCGGGATTGCCCGGTGCGGCACGGAGGTCGTTGTTCAGGCGGCGGACTTCCGCGAGTTTCTCGCCCGGCGAGGCACCGCGCAACTGGCCCCAGTGTTTGCGCACCAAGGCGTCGAGCTCGGCGCTGTGGTGTGTCGCGACGATTGCAAGCTGGTCGATCGTAAGCTCGCTGGCCGGCAGCTTACCCCGATCGATGGCGCTCAGATACTCCCTGGCCCAGGAGGCACGGCTGAGAAAGAGGCTGCGCGCTCGGGAGCGCCACGCGGGGCCTTGCGTGGAATACGTCGCAAGCAGAGCGGCCGCGGTGGAGTCATCCCCGAGGCTTGCCAGGGCCTTGAGCGCGGCCGCCTGGATCGCGTCCGTCTCTCCGTCGGTGGCCAGTTTCCGGAGAACGCCGAGTGAGGCCGGATCCTTCAGTTCGGCGAGTAATTCGATCATCGAGACGCGGTCCATCTCTGAGGCGTTTCCCTGAGAGGCCAGGGTGCGAGCCCGGGCCAGGCCGTCGCGGTTTCCCACGCGCGCGGCGAGCCGAATGAGTAGGCTGGGTGCCGGGGACTGGGGAAGCAAAGCGCTCACCGCCTGGGCCAGGCCTGGGGCGATCGATTCGGCCGAGCGCCCTCGCAGCGCCTCGTCGAGCGCCGCCAGGAGCATTCGCCCGGATCCACCGTCCGGCTCAGGTGCCGTCGCGAGCAGACGTGCTGCGGCCGAATCGCCCTCACTGCTTCCGTCCGACGCAAACCGGCGCATCAAGCGACCGAGGATCACCGACCGAACCAGGGCCGATTGCCAGGCCACCGGTGTTGCGAAACGCTCCAGGGTCCCATCGACCGCCGCCATGGCATGACGCTCGACGGCCCACCAGAGCAAGAGCGGTATATGGGGGTCATCCCGATCGAGGTCGCGCAGCGCAAGGCGTTGCGCGACCTCGAGCCCAAGGGTCGGCGAAAGCCGTTGCGCCGTGCACGCGAGCTGGGCACGTACGACGGGACTGGGCTCGGATTCCGCGAGTGCGGCGAGGCGCGCGGCGAGTCGAGGATCGAGCGCGGGGCGGTCGCCGAGCAGCCGGACGGTCCAGTCACGAAAGTCCGCGCTGGGATGGTTCAGCAGTTGCAGCGCGAGCTCGTCGTCGAGCCCTCCACAACCGTGAAGGGCCCATAACGCCTCGAGCGAATCGAGTCGCTGGCGCAGGCTCACGATGTCATCTTGCGAGTGATTCTCGGCCAGCCGCCGCCACGCCCTGCGCCGGATTGCGACGTTGGGGTCATCCAGCCGTGCGATCAATTCCGCGCCGTTCATACGCGTGAAGTCGAGCGGAGCCGCCGCCTTGAAGCCAGGCGTGGCGATGCGATAGATCCTGCCGTTGGTGCGGTCCCAGTCCGCATCAGGGTCGGGGTGGGCGGTGCGCTTGTCGTGCCAGTCGGAGAGGTAAAGCGCACCGTCAGGGCCGAGGGTCATGTCAGTGGGGGCGAACCATGTGTCATTCGCCCGGAGGATGTCGCCCTTTTGTTTGGCCGTGAACGTCGAGCCGACGGGCGTTACCTCGTGCCAGTGGACCGCGTGGCCGAGCAGGTCCCCCGCGATGAAGCGGCCTCGCCACTCCTTCGGGAGTGTATCGGCCTGGTAGAACAGCCCTCCGACGGCCACATGGCCCCCCTGGACGCCGTTGTGAGCGACGTGATCGAAGTAGCCGAACGTGTAGGGATTGTGGAGCGGTCCATGCTTGCCGAAGGACTTCCAGTAGTACGCGCCTTGATTGCCGTGGAGCATGACGAACCCGCCCACGTTCGTGCACGCGAAGAGCTGACCGTGCTTGTCGAAGTCGAGGCCCCACATGTTGCCGCCGCCTTCGCAGAAAAGCTCGAACCGGTGCGAGACCGGGTGATAGCGCCAGACGCCTTGCTGGAACGCGATGCCCCGGATGTTTGCGCTGACGGTGCTCCCCTGAAGACCGTAGAGCCAGCCGTCCGGGCCCCACGTCAGGGAGTTGGCGACGGAGTGGGCGTCTTCCATTCCGAAGCCGGTCAGGAGGACCTCGGGGTCGCCGTCGGGACGGTCGTCGTGATCGCGGTCGGCGTAGAACAGGAGGTATGGCGTCTGAAGGACAAAGACGCCTCCGTAACCAAAGGCGAGGCCGCTCGCGAGATTCAAGCCGTCAATGAAGTCGCGGGCGCGGTCCGCGCGGCCGTCGCCGTCGGTGTCTTCGAGAATCGTGATCCGGTCGGCACCCCGGGGGCCCTTCGGTGGCGGGTCGGGAATGCGGTCGTAGACGGTCCGAGAGTAGCGATCGACCTCCACGCGCTTAAGGCCGGCGGGGTTGGGATATTGCAGGTATTGGATCACCCAGAGCCGCCCTCGGTCGTCGAACTCAATGGCCACGGGCTGGCGGACCATCGGTTCGGAGGCGAACAAGCGGACTTCGAGGCCGTCGGCGATGGTCATCCGGCTAGCGGCCTCGGAAGGAGCGAATCCCTGGGCCAGGAGCGCTCTCGGGGCGAGGAAGAGCAATGCGATCGCGAAGAAGGGGCTGGGTCGTCTCATGAGATTCTCGCGCGACAGAGATTGCTCGAACCACGAACCGGACGTCATTCGATGCGCCCATCGTATCGAGCACCGAAGTGTCAAGCATCTTTATTCTCAGCGCGCGACATGCTGAGATGTCCCCAAGGGACTCCGGCCGCAGTTGCTTCTCGCCGCCGTGGACGTCCGTTAAGCCGTATCACTATCGCAATTTGCGATAGAATCGCTTGACTTATCGCGAATTGCGATTAAACTCCAGGCGGCGCTCGATGAGCCAAAAGGTGGACGATGCGGGTCATTTCGAGGGCGAGGCTGCGGAGCTTTTGGAAATCGAGGACGAATGACGCCAAGGTCGCCGAGAACACGCTGTCTGCCTGGCACAAGATCGCTGAAAGCGTCACCTGGGCCAACTGGGGAGAACTCAAACAGACTTTTGGGACGGCGGACCGCGTCGGCAACTGTACGGTTTTCGATGTGGGGAATAATCAGTTCCGGGTCATTGGGCGCGTTTTCTTCGACAAGGGTCGACTCTACATTCTTGATGTGATGGATCACGCAGAATACGACAGGAAGGATAATAAAGGTAAGCCAAGGTGGATCGACCGTTGCGGATGTCATGAGCCGCCGCCTACGACGAAGCGAACGTCCGCCAAGAGAGCGAGCCCTCGTCGGCACAAAGGGAGCGATTGAAATTGGTCGTGAAAGCGAAAGCTCGGACACTGCCTGATTCCTACTTTGATTTGGTCAGAGAATTTCCTCTAATCCACATCAAGGACGAGGCGCACTTGATGCAGGCTCAAACGATACTTGACGAGCTGCTCAAGCAAACTCTCGACTCAGGAAGCGAAGCCTACCTCGATGCCTTGACCGACCTTGTCGCCGTGTACGAGAACGAGTATGTGCCCATCGCCGATGCACCTGCTGGAGACGTTCTCAGGGAGTTGGTTGCGTCCAGCGGGCTCACCCAGCAGAAGCTGGCGAAAGCCGTTGGGATCGCGCAGTCGACGATCTCTGCCGTGCTCAGTGGGAACAGGAAACTGACGACCGAGCAGATGGTCAAGCTGGCAGGATATTTCAAAGTGTCGCCAGCCGTTTTTCTACCTCGCTGATCGTTGCTTCGCTTCGGGCACACTCGGACACGGAAGAAAGAAACGATCCAGCGGTACATCCAGGCTGCGACCATTGAGATATTTCGCGACACCGCGATCGAGACGAGTGCAGTACGAAAGCGACAATTCGCGATCTTGATTATCGCGCTGACGGCGTGTCGCTTGAGCCAAATGTACGTGCTTCCTGCCCGCCCTTGTTCGAATGGTGATTGATCTCCACAGATCTATCCATTCGGGTATGATACCAAACGACCACACCCCCAAGGACGTCGCGACGGTGCCCGTCGACGTGGTCCCCTGGCGACTCGGCCCTGGTCTCACGAGAGGAGGAGTTCGTGCGCAGATTCATCTTCGTCCTGGTTGCGATGGTATGCCTCCGGGCGACGGTTCCCCTGGCCGCCCAGGAAATCGACGCAGGTCGGGTCCGCGCCGCGGTCGAACGCGGCTTGAAGCCCGTTCAGAACGGTCTCAAGGACTTCAGCGCCAACAAGCGCATGCCACCGGTCGAGATCATGCCGGCGCTCCCCCAGGCTTATCGCAAGGCCGGGTGCATTTCGTGCCATCACGAGGGCCTGGGGCTCTCGACGCTCTCTGTTCTCCGCCAGAAAGGATTTAAGGTCGACGAAGAACTCATCAGTCTCGAGACCACGACCCTCCGCCGGGCCTACGACGAATTCGCGCCCCTCTACCGACGCGCACTGACCGACCCGAAAGCGGCTCGTGAGGCCGACTTCTTCGAGGATATCGCGGTGCAGATGGGCTACATGCTGGGCGGACTGCTCGACTCGGGCCAGCCGCGCGACGCGACGATCGACGCCGCGACCCGGCTCCTCCTGAAGTTCCAGCAGGACGATGGTAGCTGGACCTACACCATTGCGCGGGAGCCCATGCAATCGAGCGACTTCACCACAACCGCGCTGGCCGCCCGGATCGTGAGCGCGTACGTCCCGGAGGAAAGCGCGGCCAAGCCGCTGGCGAATGCCCGGCGCTGGCTCCTCGAAAACAAGCCCGAGACGACCGACGACCTCGCGTTTCGGCTCTGGGGCCTGCGCTGGCTAGGTGCGTCCGCTCCCGAGCGGGACGAGGCGTCCAAGGCGCTTCGCGACGTCCAGAGGGAGGATGGGGGCTGGGGCCAGTCGCCGGATTCGAGCGCGTCAGACGCTTATGCCACCGGGCTTGCCCTGATGGCGCTCCATCAAGGGGGCGGTGTCCCCAGCACGGACGCATCGTACCGTCGAGGTGTCCAGTACCTTCTGGAGACGCAAAAGCCCGACGGGACCTGGTACGTCAGGAAGTGGGCCCACGCGTACAACCAGTACTTCGACGCCGGCTTCCCCTACGGTAAGAGCCAGTACATTTCCCTCCCCGCCACCTGCTACGCGATCATGGCCCTGGCCCAGGCGGCCGAACCTTCTTCGAAGGTCGCCGCGGAGGCCGGTTCGGCTCGGCAGTAATTGCTGTCGACTGGCGAAGCGACCAGGAAACCGTGAAGTGTCACGGTTCATCGCCGTTCCGCACCGGTTACGGTCCCGTTGTCCATGCCGAAAACGTTGCGCGATGCCGACTTATCTTGGCCCTGAAAGGGCCGGACAGGAAAGCCCAGGGCATCCGCCCTGGGGACCGATGCTATCCTTATTATTGACTCGCCCTGTAGGGGCCGCGTCGGTGAGTTCTGCCCTTTCAGGGCAGAACTATGTTTTTGTGTCACGTATGCCCAGGGCGTTGCCCTGGGCTTTCCTGTCTGGCCCTTTCAGGGCCATGCGTGCAACAGAAATGGCGGAACGGATAACCGCCTTCAACAAGACTCCTCAACTCCCCCGACCTACCCTCCATCCTCCGTCCGTGGAGAAGCGATCCGGCCTTCATCTTTCTTCTCGGCCCTCGCTGTGTTGAGATGTCTCTGGCATTTTGAGACGCAGGTTCTCGAAATAAGAGACAGCAGCGAGGGAATCGCCGTGAAGATCGTGGCACTCGAAGTTTGCCCTCTGACGGGCGCAACGGTGGATGGCGGCTGGCCGCAGGGGCACGAGCCGCAGGAGAACCTGCACGCGCTGCTCCTGGTCCGCACCGACCAGGGGATCGTGGGCTGGGGAAGCTGCTACACGTCCGGGAAGCTCGTCACCGGAGCCATCCAGCTCCTTTGGCCGCTGCTCAAGGGTGAGTCGGCCGTGGAGCCAGAGCGAGTCACGGAAAAGCTGCGACAGTCCAGCTTCTGGCAAGGCCGGGGTGGGTCGGTCGAGCATGCGATCAGCGGCATCGACATCGCGCTCTGGGATGTGATGGGAAAAGCCTGTTCCCAGCCGGTCTCGCGGCTGCTGGGGGGAAACTACCGCGAGAAGATCAAGCCGTATGGGTCGATCCTGTTCGACGAGCCGGAGCCATTGAAGCGCACTCTCGAAAGCGTGGTCGCCCGAGGGTTCAAGGCGATCAAGCTCGGCTGGCGACCGTTCGGGCGGCGCAATCGGCAGTTCGATGAACTGCTCATCCGGACGGCGAGAAAGACCGTCGGCGACGATGTGGAACTGATGGTCGACGCAGGCGGGAGCGAGCAGTTCTGGCCGCATGGCACGAACTGGGCACGGAATACCGCCGAGATGCTCGCGGATTTCGGCGTCGTCTGGTTTGAGGAAGCGTTGCCGCCGGATGACCTGGAGGGCTACATCGAGCTGACGCGGGTGTCGCCGGTACCGATCGCGACGGGGGAAGTTTTGACGCGCCGGCAGTCGTTCCTTCCCTGGATCGAGCGTCGGGCGGTCGATATCCTTCAGCCGGACTGCACCAAGAACGGCGGCCTGAGCGAATCGAGGCGCATCGCGTGGCTCGCGTTCGACCACAACGTGCAGGTCGTCCCGCACGGCTGGAACACCGCGCTAGGACTCGCGGCGGACCTTCAGTTCTCGGCAGCGGTCCCCGTCGCACGCTACGTCGAGTACCTCACGCCTTGTGCCTACATCGACGAGATCACCACCGAGCCATTTGAAGTGGACGGCGAAGGGCTGCTCTCAATTCCCACCCGGCCCGGACTGGGCGTGGAGATCGACGCGGACAAGCTGAAACGGTTCTGCCCCGAGCGGATCGTGTTTCAATGAGCCGTCGACCGCCTCGTTGACCGAGGGAACCGGTCCGGGTAAGACAGCACGGACCGGTTCGCGATCAAAATCCAACTGCGGCGAAGGGGGGCGGCGGTGCTAGCTTTGACACTGGCGACGAGCTTGGTCCTGGTGGGACAGGGGACCGAGGGCGGCAAAGAGGCCCCGTCGAACGAAGGCTGGGTGTCACTCTTCAACGGCAAGGATCTCACCGGCTGGTACACCTTCCTGCAGAAGCATGGCAAGAACAGCGATCCCGATCATGTGATCACGATCGAAGATGGCATGATCCATCTGTACAAGGACGCTCCCGACGGCAGCACGGTGGTGATGGGCTACATCGGCACCGAGAAGGAGTACAGCAATTACCACTTCCGCTTCGAGTACCGCTGGCGGACCAAGAAGTTTCAGCCTCGCTACGCCCTGAAGCGCGACGCGGGAGTGTACTATCACATCACCGGGCCCGACGCCGTATGGCCGCGCTCTCTGCAATTCCAGGTCGAGCAGACCAACGTCGGCGACCTGATCGCCCTCTACGGCATGCAGCTCGACACCTGGATCGACCCCAAGACACGCGACGCCAAGAATCCCACGTTCCTCGACCCCGACCAGGGAGGAGAACCGCGCGTGCTGGGCGGAAAAGGGATCGCCTACCAGAGCCATCTGGCCGGTGATTGGGAGCTCGAAGGCTGGAACACCGGCGAAATCATCGCGAAGGGCGACACGGTCGTGCATGTGCTCAACGGTCGCGTGGTCAACCGAGGGAAAAACGTTCGCTTCGTCGACCCCGACAAACCCGGTCCCGCGCAGACGCTTGCCAAGGGCCGCATCGCGCTCGAAATTGAAGCGGCGGAGATGGACTTCCGCAAGGTGGAGATCCGGAGCCTGGACGGATCGACCGAGTCCGCGAAGTAAGTCGTCCACACGTTTCACAATCCTGGAAGGTTGAGCGAATGCTGGACCAAACCGAAGCTGTACCCGATTTACCTCCGCCGAACCCTCCCCGGCGCCGGTTTTTCCACCAGTTGCTCGGCGGCTGGGGCGCCCTCGTTCTCTCGGGCCTGCGAGGCGGGCAAGCCGCCCACGCCGCGCTCGGTGATGACCAAAAGCCCAACCTGATCCGTGATGAAAACAGCAAGCCGGGCGCCCTCGACTGGCAGTTGACCCGCGTTCGCGCCGACGCCGACGGGTTCCGCTCCCCCTGGATCGAAGGCTATTGCTCGAAGCAGAGCGTGAAAGCGGGCGAGACGATCGACATCATGGTCTCGACCAACCCCGCGCGCCGGTTCGAGATCGAAGTCTTCCGCATGGGCTATTACGGCGGCCGAGGCGCGCGGCTCATGACCAGGCTCGGCCCCTTCGAGGGCAAAGTGCAGCCAACGCCCAAGCCCGGCGCCAAGAATATTCACGAATGCCAATGGGAACCGTGCACTCGCTTGACGATCCCCGACGACTGGCCCAGTGGGGTTTACCTCGGCCGGCTCACGCTCGTCGTCCCCGAGGACAAGGAGCCGTACTGGCAGAGCTACGTTGTGTTCATCGTGCGCGACGACCGCCCGGCCGACATCCTGTTTCAGTGCTCCGACAACACCTGGCAAGCCTACAACCGCTGGCCCAACAACTACTCGGTCTACACCCACCCCAAAGGGAACCAAGGTCCGTGGGCCGATGTCAGCTTCGACCGCCCCTATGGCCGAGAGGCGCAGTACACCGGCGTCGTCAACGACCCGCTCACGGTCGGCTCCGGCGAGTTCCTGCCGCTCGAGTTCCCGCTCGCCTACTGGCTCGAGCAGCACGGCTACGACGTCACCTATTGCGTGAACAGCGACATGTTTACGCCCGATCATGGGCTCAAGTGCAAGGCCTTCATCAGCGTGGGCCACGACGAATACTGGGACATCCGCCAGTTTCGGAGCGTCGAGGCGATGCGCGACGCCGGCGTGAACCTGCTGTTCCTGTCGGGCAACACGATCTGCTGGGTCACCCCGTTCCGCGAGAGCAGCGACGGCCGGCCCAATCGGATCATGTTCCGAGGTGGCCCGTATGGGGCCGATACCGACTACATCCGGCACCGGATCAAAGAGAACGGACCCTTCCCCGAGCGCGGGCCGGATGAGGGCTTGTTGATGGGGGCACGTAATATCGAGCCCGTCAATGGCGGCGGCGACTGGATCGTCGTAAAGCCCGAACACTGGATGTTCGAAGGCACGGGCATGAAGAAAGGGGACCGCATCCCCGGCCTGATCGGCTGGGAGTATCACGGCGATCCTGCTTCCATCCCCGGGTTGGAAGTCGTTGCCGAGGGGACTGCGTGGGTCGGCGGCGTGAAGCCCCAGCACTGGACCGCGACCATTTATCCCGGTCCCAAGGGAAACTTCGTCTTCAACGCCTCCTCGATTTTCTGGGCCCAGGGCATGTCGATGCCGCCGGGACATACGCTGCCGTGGTCTCACTGGTCGCGGCCGCACGGGCCTGATGAACGCGTGCAGCGGATCACGCGGAACTTGCTGGAACGGGCGCTCAAGCGAGGCTGACATTGCAAGCGGGAATGTGATGGCAGATGCAAGATGGCAAATGGCAGATGCAAGATGTCAAATGCGAAACGCAGGAAGGAAATCGGCGGACGGGCCCGGTATTTTGAATTTCGCATCTGCCATCTGCCATCTGCCATCTGCCATCTGCCATCTGCCATCTGCCATCTGCCATCTGCCATCTGCCATCTGCCATCTGCCATCTGCCATCTTGCATTTGGCATAGACTTTCATGCAGTGAAAACCCACCAGGGAGACCACTCCGATGCACGTACACCCAAACGCACACTGGAACCGTCGCCATTTCCTGGGTATCGCGGCGGGTCTGCTGACGGCGTCCGCGTGGGCCAAAGCCGGTGAGTCGGACAACGAGGCGAAAGCCCCACGCGCCATCTCGGGCGATTCGCACGAGCCCGACTGGAGCGAGCGGCTCACGATCACGGTGGGGACGAAGGACGCTGACCTCAACGGAGCCGACGACAAGGTGCTCCAGGCCGCCGTTGACTATGTCGCGCGCCTGGGCGGCGGGACCGTGAAGATCTTGCCGGGGACCTATCGCCTGCGCAACTCGGTGTACCTGCCTTCCCGCATCCGGCTCCTCGGCAGCGGCGCGGACTCGATTCTCATCAAAGAGCCGTCGGTCACGACCAAGCTGCGCGCGGATTCCGACTGGTACGACCAGGAAATCACGCTCGCCGATTCTCATGGATTCAAGGTGGGTGACGGTGTCTGCCTCCGTGCCAAGAACCCGCACAACGGCGGCGCCACCGTGATCAAGCGCACGCTCGTGGCGCGGTCGGGCGACCGGTTTCGGCTCGACAAATCGCTCCGCGAAAACCTCTGGCTGGCGGGGACGCCAACCGTCCAGTCACTCTTCCCGCTTCTCTCGGGCGATAACGTGAACAATCTGGTGATCGAGAATCTCACGCTCGACGGCAACCGCGCCAACAACGAGAACCTCGACGGGAACTATTCGGGCTGTATCTTCATGCAGGACTGCAATCAGGTCGCGATCCGGCGCGTCACGGCGCGGAACCAGAACGGCGACGGCATCAGTTGGCAGATCTGCCACGACGTTACGGTCGAAGACTGCCACAGCCACGACCACGTCGGGCTCGGCCTGCATCCGGGCTCGGGCTCGCAGCGGGCCGTGATGCGCAATAACAAAGTCGAGAACTGCGACATCGGCATCTTCTTCTGCTGGGGTGTGCGGTTCGGCCTCGCGGAAGGGAACACCATCGAAAAGTGCGCGGGGTCGGGCATCTCAATTGGGCACCGGGACACCGACAACCTGATCCGCGACAACACCGTTCGTAACAGCGGCAAGGTCGGCGTTCTGTTCCGAGAGGAACCCAACAAGGCGTTCGGTCCCCACCGCAACCGGGTCGAAGGAAACCGGATCATCGACAGCGGGCCGGAAAATGGGGTGGGCGTGGACGTGCGCGGAGAGACAGAGGGCGCTGCGATCGTCAAGAACGAGGTGCGCGAGACGCGCGGTCCTTCGAAGCGCGTGGGCATTCGCATCGGTCCGAAGACGCGGGCGATCGGGCTGGAGGAGAACCGGATCGAGGGGTTTGCCGAGTCGATTACGGGCCAATCGGGGTCGTGATGGTGCCGATCTTGGCTACGCCGCGATCGGTGTTGGAATGAGGGATCGCGAATTCAACGGTCCGCGACTTCACGGTCAAGTACCAGACTTGCGCCGCGTTCGCGTGGTCCCGTTGGTCTCGGCCGAGCTGGCGGAGGCCGGTCGCCAGGGAACATCGGCCGCCTGGTGAATCACGCCCGTCTGCTTGTCCTGGACAAAGACGGCGAGCCACAGGTTCCGTTGCTTCCAATCGGGCTCGGTCGCGAACGAGAACTGCTGAGTGGCTGGCTTTTTGCCGTCGAGCTCGATGAACTCGAACTTCGTCGCCCGCGCCGGAAAGCGTGCGATGAGCGACCTGCCCGCATTCTCGCCCGCTGGGATGTCGGTGACGACCCCGTCCTCGCGCAGCACGGCGTAGACCATGAGCGGCGTCTTCTCGGCCTTGGCCGATCGGCTCGTCACCTTAACCGTGGCCGTGCCGGAGCGCCCACCGTCCTTGACGTCAAGTGTGACGTCGAGCCCGACGGCCGGTTTCTTGGTCAAGGCTTGTCGGATTGCCGCCTCGGTGGAGGCAGCGTCCTGGCCGCTGACGGAGTGCTCGCCGTCGATCATCAGCATCGGCGTGTAGTACAGTCCGTACTCCGGATTTTTGGGCTTGGTGTAGAGCTGGTTGTAGATCATCTGACGACGGCTGTACATTGGGTCGGAGAAGACATCTTTCCAGGGATCGTTGAAGTAATCGACGTGGAAGGCGATGGGCACGATCCGGCGGTCTCGCTTGGCGAACGCTCCGAGTATCTCCTCGGCCCGCGGGCACATGTCGCAACCTTGCGAGGTAAACAACTCGACGAGGATCATCCGCTTCGGCTCGTCAGGCTCCACGGCCGGTGTGGAGCGGTACGTCCCATCGATGACCCAAAACGCCAGCACTAGCTCGAGCCATCTCCATTGCCGACGCATTGGACGTTCCCTTCTTCCACGCTGAGGGCGGGAAGCGAGAAATGGGGACTGGCTCCGGACGTCTTCGGACGGTGCCTGTCCCCATTTCTCGCTTCGCTCCGCCGGAAAACGGGGACAGGCACCTCGAAGACTCGGAGCCAGTCCCCGTTTTCCGGCTCCGCTCCACTTCCGGGACAGACTCTGAGTTGATCCGATTCCCGAAAACGGATGAAGACAGGAATCGACTCAGTGTTATTTGAAACAATGTATCACCATGTTTAAGCGGATCGGTGGTTAGTCCCGGGCCATCGAGCCGCGTGGATCGTCAATGCTGAACCGCTCCAGTTCGACCGAGAGTGCCCGCGCGGCGGAATTCACCGCGGTGACACCAACCTCCACCCGATCGTCCCAGGGCGCATCGACCGGGCCAAGCGGGACCCATCGTCGCCCGTCCCGACTGTAGGACGCAGAAATCTCGCGTCCTTGGCGGCGGAGTCGAAGGAACACGGGACGGTCTTCGATCGAGATTCCTTGAGACATCCCCAGGTGGCCGTCCTGGCGTAGCTCGTAATTGAGGTAAGGGTGCGGCCGTCCTTGAATGGTACCGACGGCGCGTTCGAGCCGGAGATAGTTCGCCGCGTCCTGCCACACGATCAAGCCGGCGCCTTGGTAGGGGTCGTAACGTGTCGTCTTGGCTTTCCCCGGCTCAAGGCGTCCCAGCACCCGGACGTCAGCCGTGAAATCCCCGCGGATGGTCCTGAGGACTCGGGGGGCGTTCATGGAGAGGGTGACGTCCTCGGCACTTAACACATGAGGCGTGCCGGGAACCTGGATCTTCAACCGGTTGCTGGTCTCCTCGAGTGAGACCGCGCTATCGCCTGCGGGGTCCAGCAGGCGGCCCCAGCGTGGCCATTCTCGGGGACCTGCGCGATCCGCGGCAAGCACCATCGTGGCCGTTACGCAGAAGGCGAGCATGCTTGCGACTACGGGCCGGAGATGGTGATTCATGGGAGTCGCTCCTTCCTCGCAGAGTCATTCCCAGGCCTTCTCCATGGTAGGTCGCTCGTGCAGGCCCTTTCCTGACACTGACGTCGGCGATTTCCGGTCGGCCCGCACGACAAAGGCGACCTCCAAGACAGAGTCGGCGCGTCTCTCAAGGACGCGGCTGGCCGGTCTCGGGGCGGAACGCGGTGTATTTCAGGTCGTCGAGGTAGATCCGCACGAGCTGACCGCCAATGTTGGAGTTGAACAGGCCGAAGCGATCCAGCGTCGCGCCTTCAAATTTCACACCGGGCTTCAAGGCGAGTGTTACCGTTTGGTCCCCGAGTGTCACGCGCAGCGAGCCAAGCCCGTTATTCGCGTCAGGATCGTAGACTAGGGACCAGTCGAAGACGCGACCAGGGCGGAGCACTGGGCCCTTTTCGACCTTGCCCTTCGTGCCTTTTGAGGTCATGAGCTCGGGATTGAAGTAGTGTCCCACGCGCGTTGGTCCGCCCACGTGAATACCGACGAAATTCGCCGAGTGGGAAGGCGGGACCTCCTTCTCGGCGCTACTGAACCAGCCGATGTAGATGTCGGAATCCGGAGCGCCGACTTTCAGCATAACCTTGCCGCTCGCCTCGAGGCGGTCGTTCAGCGTCAGCGGGCCGACGTGGTCGGCATAGTAGCCATACTTGCCGGCGCGCCAGAGGTCGCCGCCGACCTCGCCGGGAGTGCCGCCGGCGTGGTGTGTGGTCTCGCTAAAGCCGAAGTCGTGCGCTCCGACGGGTACTGCTTCGAGCTTCGCCCGGTTGTTGGAGCCGACCCAGCCGGGGTCCTTCGTGAAGTCGTCGGTCACACCGTCGTGGTGGAGGTCGCCAAAATAAATGAGCATGGGATTACCCGGCTTCATCATGTTGAGCAAGCCGAAACGATTGAAGGTCGCGCCGTCCTGTTTGAAGCCTGGGGGAAGATCGACGGAGAACTCGGTCGTGTTGGGAAAGCGGCTGAGGGCCTCCTTTCTGTGGGCTTCCGGCAGGTCGGCCGGGAGCCTTTGGGCGTCGAGCGGCTCCGGCACGTCGCTGTGGCGCTTGATCGTGAACCGGATCCGGCCGCTGCCGCCGTTGGCGTCGGGGTCGTAGTCGAGCGTCCAGGAGTAGCGCGTGCCGTCCAGCTTGAGAGGGGTCGGGCGGAACTTACCGGGAATGAACGGGGTCACGAATGTTCCGCACGACTTGTTCGCGGCGTTGATCATGCGCACTGCGAGTCGTGCCCCGTGCCCTTCGCCATCGAAGTCGAGGCCCAGCGATTGCACCGGCCGGCCGCCGCCTCCGGGCTGGTCGGATTGGAACCAGCCGAAGAAGACGCCGCTGCTGCCGGAGGCACCCTTGAGCGCGAATGTACCGGAGGCGCTGAGCTTGTCGTTGAGTGTCTTGCGGCCGATGTCGGCCGCGTAGTAGCAGGGCGTCGACGTGCGTACGACCTTGCCACCGAGCTCGCCGTCAGCTTGGCTCGCGATGTGGCTCGCGCTGTAGCCAAAGTCCTGCGTGATGGTGGGGATCACCTGGGGTCGGAGCCGGTTGTTATAGCCCTCCCAGCGCGGGTCCTTGTCGAAGGGTTCGCTCTTGACCGCGCGCTTCGGCGGCCCTTCGTTTCCCGTCACGGCCGCTCCGAGCGAAGCGAACAGGACCACGCCGAACAGCGCGACGAGGCGATTCGGTGTCCCGATGTCGGCCAGTTGAAGTGCGCGTCGCATGTCGTGGTTCTCCTGTAGGGCTTTCTGGATATCTGCTCGAATCGTAACGGAGAGCAGGGGCGAGTCTCAAGCGCCTAGGCGCCGCCCGATCCCGAGGATTTCGGTGCGTCGGAACGGGACCCGCGCGATCGCGCGGTAGGGCGTTGCGAGGAAAGGCGCGGTCTCCGACAATCGAGCGCGGCGATTCCTTCTTCCCTCACCGGATCACGTTCTCGATGACTGTCGAAACTCCTGCCGGAAAATCCTCCGAGCGCCTCCTCTCGATCGACGCCCTGCGCGGGTTCGACATGTTCTGGATCATGGGGGGCGACGCGTTCGCTCGGGCGCTGGCGCGCTGGTCGGAAACGAGGGCGGGAGCACTGGCCGAGAAACAGCTCGAGCACGTGCCGTGGGAAGGCTTTCGATTCTACGACCTGATCTTTCCGTTGTTCCTATTTCTGGTCGGCACCGTCTTGCCGTTCTCGCTCGGCAAGCTCGAAGGAGTGAACCGAGCGCTGGTGTATCGGCGGGTGGCGCGTCGGACGGTTTTGCTGTTTGCGCTGGGGCTGCTTTGCAACGGGGTGCTTCAGTTTCAGTGGGCGGACCTTCGAGTCGCGGGTGTGCTGCAACGGATCGCCGTGTGTTACGGGATCGCGGCGTTGATCTCGTTGCACCTTTCGACTCGGGGACTGACGCTGGCGGTCGCTGCGATCTTGCTGGGCTACTGGGCCCTTCTGTCGAATGTCGCCGCGCCCGGCGGGCTGGCGGGTGACTACTCGATCGCGGGCAACCTCGCCGGCTGGGTCGACCGGCATTACTTGCCGGGTAAGATCTTCAAGCAATACTACGGAATGGGCGACAACGAAGGACTTCTTTCCACCCTACCCGCCGTCGCCACGGCACTGTTGGGCGTCCTCGCGGGGCGCTGGCTCCGGTCGAGCGTCGAGCCCTGGCGGAAAGTCGCGGGCCTGGCGGCCGGAGGACTCGCGGCGCTCGGCGTGGGGCTGTTGTGGGGGACGAAGTTCCCGATCATCAAGAACCTGTGGACCAGCTCGTTCGTGCTCGTCAGTGGCGGCTGGAGCTTGCTACTGCTGGCGGCGTTTTATGCGGTTGTGGATGTGCTGAAGTGGCGGCGCTGGGCGTTCTTCTTCATTGTGATCGGGGCCAATGCGATCACGATCTACGTGGCGCCCCGATTCCTCGACTTCGACCGCGCTGCACGCTTCTTTCTGGGAGGGGTTTACCGGCTCGTTGGCGAACATACGTCCGACGCGGGAACGAAGGTCGTCATGATTGCCGGCGTGCTCGCGGCGAAGTGGGTCTTTTTGTGGATTCTCTACCGCAAGCGGATCTTCTTCCGCGTCTGACGCGGAATCTGTGATTCGATAACCACCTCGCCGATAAGTGTCAGCTCGCTGCTCTGGACATGAGTGCAGCTCCGACCTGGCGTTGAAGCCGCTTGAGCGAGCATCCGATCGGGCTATCGGGAGCTGGCCGAGCTCGGCCGACGA
Organism: Singulisphaera sp.; assembly: GCA_027451445.1. Lineage (GTDB taxonomy): Bacteria > Planctomycetota > Planctomycetia > Isosphaerales > Isosphaeraceae > DAIDJG01. The sequence continues at coordinate 1,627 of DAIDJG010000235.1, read as the reverse complement.
CGTTGGCGATCGCGAAATTGAGCGACCACAACTCGCGATCGCAACTGAAGGCGGCCTCAGCCTTTAAAGTGCGGTACGCGCGTAGGGCCAGCGCGCGTACCTCGGCGGTCAGGTTTTCTGAGTCGTCCATTCCGTTGAGGAAATCCATTGCGCCATCCCCAGGTAAGTCACAGAGCCAAGTGAATCGAGAAGATCAACCGAGCCAAGATGCGGTTTATTGCGGTTTTAAGGGGCTACACCAGTGATCTAGAACGACTTCAGCCGCTTGTCGCACGGAATTCTTCCCGAGTAGCGAAAAAAACTTCTCGTCGTGTTCGCAGACTCATGAAAACTCACCATAAGGTGCTCGGGGGATTGGCTTTTCGACGTTCCGCGCCGGAAAACAACCATGCTGCGGACGGATTCGCCAAGGCGGCATTACGCGGTGGTGATCGGCGCGGATTCTCGTGTTTTCCGGATGTGTGGGGGATGAGCGGTCTGCGGTTCCTCGCGCAAGCCAAACCTGAGCCGCTTCAACGAACGTCTTGCAGCGCGTGGCGGTGACGTTCCGAGAGTTCCGCCGCTCCCTTGTGGAAATGGACGTCGCGGGCCTTCGCGGGCAGCTCGACGATTTGCGCGAACCGTTGCGTCGTTGGTCCCACAGAGCTGGGCGCAACGTCGTATTGCGTCTTGCCCCGCACGGCCTTGAAGGCCTCACGGCGGTAGCGTTTCCGGCTCTGCTCGTACTCGATTCGCACGCCGTGCACCTCGCGGCCGGACCGCTTGCGGAAGTCGCCGACTTGCCAGTCCTTCACGTCGCCCGCGATGTAGACGCGTTTGACCTTGGGGTAGGGGGCGGTGCCGCCGCCTCGCGTTCGTTGATCGAGGTCGTAGGTGACGTACATCTCCTGCGCGCCGCCCTTGAGCTTGGACTCAGTCGGGCGGTAACGCGGCCTGGGGGTGGTGGTCTTCATCGTTTGGACCCCCACGTCTCGTCGTAGTTGGCCTCGGTGCCGACCTGCGTGGCACGACGGTTAATCTTCCGGGCGGTCTTGCTAAACTCCTCCGTGCCCAACTGGCGGAGCTCCTCGGCCTGGTCGCCGAACTTGGTCTCCCAGGAGGGCGCATGCGTGAGGGTGATGAGATACCCGGCCCGTTTATAAAGCTCCGTCAGCGCGGGGCGCGAGTAAGCGTCGTCGACCTCGCTGCGGATTGTTTGAAAGACCTTCCTGAGGTCGGTCTTGTTATTGACCTGGCCGTAGATGTGATGAGCGATCGCCATGAGAATTTCTCCTGACTCGCGAAATGGAGTGAATGGGACCCTCTCTCTGGCTTATGTGCAAGACAAATGCCGATCGAGATAACTGCATGATTGTGTGATCCGCAATCGAAGGCCAAAACCTCGCTCATCGTAAGGCGGGCAGCGCCGCGATTCGCCGAGAGGCACCGCTCGGATTGACCCAGTATGATACTAACCCGAAGCGCAAGCGAGGGCATAAATATATTATGTCCTCGCTTGCGATTCGGGTTGGTGTAAGAATCTGTCCCAATAGTGCGGAAAGCGTGGAAATGGGGACTGGCTCCGGACGTCTTCGGACGGTGCCTGTCCCCATTTCCACGCTTCCCGCTCCGCCAGAAAACGGGGACA
>DAIDJG010000234.1 GCA_027451445.1 Singulisphaera sp. | reverse complement strand
GGCGCCCTTGCCCGGTGCAACGTGCTCTGCAAGAATCAACGGAGAATTGTGCGGTGGTTTTTTGTTCGTTCCCTGGAAGAGGCCCATTTGATGAGCGACCGACCGGGTCAGCCCCTCTGTGGGATGGCGGCCATCGCGCTGCTGGCCTTACCGGGCGCCAGCGCCCTGGCGGTGGCTGATGCGCCGGCGGAGGTTCCCAAGACCAAATCCATCGTCGTCGGGCAGCTCCCCCCGGTCGCCACGCAACGCGTGGAGTTCGTCAAGGACGTTCAGCCGCTGTTGCGGAAGCGCTGCTTCGGTTGCCACGCCAAGGGTAACGAAGAAGGAGGACTCAACCTCGGGATCCGGCAGCGAGTGCTCGAAGGGGGAGACAGCGGGCCGGTGCTCGTTCCCGGGAAAAGCGCGGAGAGCCGGCTGATTCAGCGGGTTGCCGCGACCGACGCCGACGAGGCCATGCCGCCCGAGGGGAAGCGGCTCAGTCCTGCGGAAGTGGGCGTGCTCCGCGCGTGGATCGACCAAGGGGCGCAATGGCCGGACGGGGCCGATGTGCTCGATCCTCGGTTGGAGCAGGCGCGGGTGCACTGGGCGTTTCAGCCTCTCAAAGCGGTCGCGGAACCGCCGGTCTCCGATTCCAACGGGTGCCGGACGCCCATCGACCGGTTCATCGTCGCCAAACTGGAATCGGCGGGGCTGCGGCATCAACCTCGAGCCGATGCCCGCCAGCTCATCCGCCGCGCGGCGTTCGATCTCAACGGCCTGCCACCGACCCCGGACGAAGTCCGCGACTTCGAATCGGCCGCCCAGCGCGACTCCGAGGGCGCCTGGAACGCGCTCGTCGATCGGCTGCTCGAGAGGCCGCAGTACGGCGAGCGCTGGGGGCGGCACTGGCTCGACGTGGCGCGCTATGCGGACAGCGACGGTCAGGAGGCCGACCACGACCGGCCATTGGCCTACCGCTATCGCGATTTCGTCATCCGCGCGTTCAATGAGGATCGGCCGTTCGATCAGTTCGTGCGCTGGCAGCTCGCCGGCGACGAATACGAACCGGAGAACGCGGAGGCCGTGGCGGCTACCGGGTTCCTCGTCGCCGGTCCGTTCGCCGCGCTCCCCGACAAGCTGATGGAAGACGAGCGCACGCGCGAACGGTACAACGAGCTGGACGACATGCTGACCACGGTCGGGACGGGCCTTCTTGGCCTGACCCTCGGCTGCGCCCGCTGCCACGACCACAAGTACGACGCGATCCCCGCGCGCGATTACTATCGGATGATGTGTGCACTCCAGAGCGGCCGGCGCGGCGAGGTGCAGGTGAGCCCGAGCGAAAAGGTCTACGGCTATCGCGATCGGGGACCCGAACCGCAGACGACCTGGCTGTTCCATCGCGGCGACTTCCACGATCACGAGCAAACCGTGCCGCTCGGCTTCATTTCGATCATGACGAAGGGCAAGGCGCCCGACGCGTACTGGAAAGCCGCCCGCGAACAGGGACCGGCGAAGCAGAGCACAAATCAGCGCCGGGCCTTGGCGGAATGGATGACCGACGTCGATCACGGCGCGGGGGCGCTCGTGGCCCGAGTGATCGTCAACCGCGTCTGGCAGCACCACTTCGGGCACGGGATCGTCCGCACCGTCAGCGACTTCGGCGTACGCTCGGAGCCGCCGACCCATCCGGAACTGCTCGAATGGCTGGCCCGCGACTTCGTACAGAACGGCTGGCGGATCAAGCGGTTGCAACGGATGATCATGCGGAGTGCGGTCTATCAGCAGGCCAGCTCCGCCCGCGAGACGCCCGCGAACGATCCGGACAACCGGCTGCTCTGGAAGATGCCACTCCAGCGCCTCGAGGGGGAAATCCTCCGCGACGCGATGCTGTCCGTCAGCGGAACCTTGAACACGGCCTCGTACGGGCCGCCGGTCAAGCCTCCCATTGCGGCGGAAGCGATGCTCGCGAGGAACCTCAAAGATCCGTATCCCGGCAAGATCGAAGACTCGCCCGCGCTGCGCAGGCGCTCGCTGTACCTGTTTCACAAGAGGGTCGTCCCGTACCCGCTTCTCCAGGCGTTCGACAAGCCCGACGCCCTGCAAAGCTGCGGCCGGCGCGACACGACGACCGTCGCCCCTCAGGCACTGGCACTCCTGAACGACCCGTTCGTGCGCAAGGTGTCCCTGGAGTTTGCCGACCGCCTTTTGAAAGAGGCCGGAAGTGATCCCTTGCCGTGCGTAGAGCGGGGCTTTGGGCTCGCGTTGGCCCGCGCGCCGACCGAGACCGAGCGCAGCGCGAGCCGGGCGTTCTGGGAAGAGCAACAGAAAGAGCGCGCGAAACGCTCGCCCCAGGCTTCGGCGGAAGCGGTTCGGCGGCAGGCCCTGGCCGATCTGTGTCAGGCGATCTTCAGCTTGAACGAATTCCTGTACGTTGATTGAATGGTTCTGTCCCGGAATGCGGGGTATCCATAAAGATGCACAGCACACATTGCGGACGCTTCGAGAAGATCGTCGACCGGCGGCAGTTTCTCCAGCGCGCCGGGGCGGGGTTCGGCAGTGTGGCGCTGGCGCACTTGCTGGCCGATCAGGGTCTTCTCGCCTCCGAGAAATCCGCGGGCAATCCGCTCGCTCCGCGCGCGGGGCATTTCCCGGGGAAGGCCCGGTCGGTCATCTGGCTGTTCATGGAAGGTGCCCCGAGCGCCGTCGACACGTTCGACCCCAAGCCCGAGCTGACCAAGCACCATGGGCAGAAGAAGGAGATCGATGTCTTCAACGGCAATCCCGGTCCGCTGTTGAAGTCGCCCTTTCAGTTCAAGCAGTATGGCGAGAGCGGCGCGTGGGTGTGCGAGAAGTACCCGAATGTCGCCAAACACGTGGACGAGTTCGCGTTCATCAAGTCGCTGCATAGTGAGTCGAACGATCACGTCCCTGCGCTTTATCAGATCAACACCGGCATCCCGCGGCCAGGCTTCCCGGCGGCCGGGGCGTGGGTGACGTACGGCTTGGGGAGCGAAAACCAGAACCTCCCCGGCTACATCGTGCTCGGGAACAACCAGGGGATCAAAGGCGGCCCGCTGAACTGGCACGCCGGGTTTCTCCCTTCGTCGTACCAGGGCACGCTCTTCCGTCCCGAGGGGAACCCGATCCTGAATCTCAATCGACCCGGCGACGTGACGCGCGACGACCAGCGCAGGCAACTCGACCTGCTCGCGCGGCTCAACGCCGAGCACCTCGACGCCCATCCCGG
>DAIDJG010000233.1 GCA_027451445.1 Singulisphaera sp. | reverse complement strand
GAATGGCTGAGCTTGCTGGGGAACGAACAAGGCTATGTTGGCTGAAAAACAGCCATTTTGGAGCGATCATCGCCTGTCGGATCATAAGTGCAAGCCTTGCAAGACGTTCCGCCGCGCAAAAAGTGTCGGGTGGCCAGCCTTGGGAAGGGGGGGTTGGGGGGGTGGGAAGTCAGCGATCGAGTACGCCAGTCTGACACGCCGGTGTTCTCCAATGGCCACTGCACTGGACCAGCCAGCGAATTTACCCGGTAACGATGCTATACACTCAATATTCCTCAATATTTGTTATGTCGCCGTTTCGCCGTCGTCGCAAACTCGCCAGCAGAGCAGATGACGCAACCGGACGCGCTCAGTAATTCATGCCTCGTCGGCTGCGGCCCCCTCCGCGAGACTCGCCCGCTCGCGCCACTTCTGCGCCGTGACCCACCAGGACGGAAGTCACCGAGGAGTCGCCGAGGGCCAGACTTGATGCCTCTTCTTCCCGATCTCTCCGAGTCCGGAGTCACGGTTCATGGGGTTCGAGCGGAACTCGACGAAACACCTCTTCCGGGCTGTCGTACTCCTTGGCCAGGTCGTCATGCACCGGTGAAAGGTGAGTCTGGTATTGCTCGATCAGCGCCCGCTTTCGGACTCGCTCGGAATCCGTCAAAACGATGCGGCGGTCGGGCGCGGCCGGCGGCTTGCCGTGGACGACGAAGCTGAACAGCGTGCCGGGATACGCCGCCGCCCGGGCGGCGTCGCGGACGAACCGGAACGTCGTCCGGTGGTCGGCGTGCGTGTCGGCCTCGTCGGTGACGTAAATCTCCTTCGGCCGACGCGCCTTGATGATCTCCACCAGGTCGGCGAGAACCGAACTTCGAACGTAGGGGGCTGGGCGTCCGTGGGCCAACGTGTGATAGTCGCGGAGCACCGTGCCGTAGGTTTCCATCTTCCCGGTGAAGGGCTGCCGATATGGCGTTTCGTCCCGGGCCTCGTAGATCACCTTGAGGCCCGAATCAGGATAGCCGAGTGACATCAGATCCCCAGCGCGGACGCCGAGCCCGCTCAGCGCATCGACGGAGTGCCGGCGGCGGATGGAGGCGACGCGGAGAAAGTCCTCCGGTACGAGCTCCTCTTCGGCTTTCTTCGCCACGGCCGCCGCTGCCCTGGGATAGCCGTCACCGCCAGTGACTAGCACGACCCCGACGCGCTGTCCCTCCTTGACCGCCCGGCGCATCACGACGCCACAGCCGATCGCCTCGTCGTCCGGATGGGGAGCGATCACCAACACGTCGAGTGGTAACGCCCCCTCAGCATCGGCCATCTCCCCGGCGAGTTTCCCACTCCATGGCGGCAGGAGGAACATGACCATTCCGAAAAGGATGAGTGCGGTTCGCATGATGCTCGTTCCTTCGTTTCACGCCACGCCGATCAAATGATCGGATTCCCCAGCGAACCGCCGACGCGAAACTCAAGCGGGATCGCATTCCGCCAGTTTAACCGCACCGACACCGCGACAAAATCGTGACTGTAGCACGGCTACCGGTGTCGTTTCCTCGTCGCACCCGATGCAATTCCTCCGCAGCAGTCCGAAGGCTTTAGCAGCGACTGGGCCGAAAAAAGGGACGGGACATTCTACTTTTTGCCTGCTGTTTTGTTCCTTCCGGCTTTATCTTCTTTGGAATGCATGCCTGGTGTGCGGAGCGCCGATCGACGTGGCGCCCTCGACCGCTACGACCAGCCACCGCACCCGGGCGGGAAGCAAATCTCAATCCCCTTTTTCCCAACAGCAGACGCCGTAAAGCGGAGTATGGCCATGTCCCGTATTTCCCGCGTCATGTTCCCGGTATCGCTGCTCACGGTTGTCGCCGGGTGTTCTCATCCGTCGCCTCAGCTTGCAGCGGTGCTGGCCGGGCATACGGAAGCTGTTACGTCGATCAGCTACTCTCCGGATGGCGCGAGAATCGCCTCGCGAAGCAACGATGGAACGGTCCGCCTCTGGGACCCACGGTCCGGGCGCGAAACGGCCCTCGTGGGTAAGGTCGGACGGGAGAATGGTGGCCTGGCTTTCTCGTCTTCAGGCACACGGCTGGCAACGAACGACAGTTCGATCGGGGCTGTCGAATGGGACCTGGCGAAGCCATCGCGGCGGAGTATCGCCACAAGACCGAGCCCGCCGAAACCGCGGCCCAAAGATGGGGATGCTACGCGGTGTCCTATGGCTGGGGGCTTGCCTATTCGCCCGATTGACAAACTCTGGCAGCCGGGGGAAGCCACGGCGGGGAGGACGGCACACTGACTTTATGGGACGGCAAGGAAGAGCCCACGGAGATGGTTAAGCACGATTCGCCGGTCGTCAGCGTTGCCTATTCGGCGGATAGCGCACTCATGGCCACGGGCGGATGGGATCGCAAGGTCAACCTTCGGAATGGACGTTGGGATCGGGCGGGACGATCGGACCTATCTCGTCGAGGTCAACGATGGCTTCTCACTGGGCTGCCTCGGACTCGGACCGCTCGCCTACTCCGAGTTGTTGGAGGAGCGCTGGCGGGAGATGGTCGGCGCGGTAGGTTGATCCAACGGCGGCGATCTCTGATGGCAGGCACGTCGCTTCTCCGCGCAGATGGCCCGCTGGAAGTCGTTCCGCCGTGCTGTTCACGGTCGTGGTCCCGCACGCCAACGCACTCGACCCGAACGATCGCTCAAAGGATCTTGCTGAAGTCGAAACCCATCCCAGCGTCGCGCAACTTCCTCGCGAAGAACACATGCGAACGATTGTGTTCGCTCATCACCGGGCACTCGAAATCAGTCAGACCGTTGATGAGACCGGTCCAACCGAGCACAATACGTTAGAGCCTTTCATACGTATAGGCCGTTCATGCGGAAGAGCTGGGGTGATGAGTGAGGCTAACCGTTGTGCGAGCTGCGGGTATGAGCAACCGAACGCTGCGCCAGCCGCGCGCTGCCCATCGTACCGCGCGCGGTTGGGCGTTGACGCTGATCCGAGCAGCGAGGCGCCCGGCGAAACCACCGTTCTCGTGCCGGGCACGCTTTTCCGAGCCCGATTCGCCTAACATAGGAAGAGAGGACATGCACCCGGTGGCGTCCGTGATGACCAGGCGAGGTTCAAGCCTACGCGGATGACCGAGAGGACGCCGGAACGTTGACGGCCACCGGTTCCGTTCCGCGGACGATTTAAAGAGAGTGAAGGAGATCGGGCCGAGGACGTTGCAGACGGTGCGGCCGATGGTCAGGGTCGCGGAGAGCACGGAACGTCAAACCCCTCGGGAGATCGCGCGATGGAATGGGAGACGGGCGAAGTGCACCGACTCCGCGGCCACTTTGCCCGTCCTCCTGGCAATCGTGGCCGTGGTGGTCATCGTATACGTGATCTGGCGGAATACGTCACCGAAGTAGGGACATCGGTCATGCGCCTCCCCCGCTTCCGCATCCGAACGCTGATGATCACCGTAGCGTTGGCGGGCTTGCTCCTGACGCTGTTCGAGGGAACGTGGCAAACCGTTGTCTTCGGCGTGATCGGCCCGGCGATCATGACTTATTCACACATTGCCCAACATGCACCCCCAACCGATCGCGCGCGTCGTGTCCAGGCATGGCTACGAGCGTTCATCATTGGAGGAGTTGTGTCGTGCGTTGCGGCCTTCGTCTACAGGTCCGTTCGCGAGTACGGTCCCCAGGGGTTGGTCCACGCTGCGGTGTTTTTGCTCGCGGTTCTCGTCCTGGGAGCTGTACCGGCTCTTCTCCTTTGGGCCGTCCTGGCCAAGTCGCGTATTCAGGATTGCCGCAAGACGAGTGAGCCACCGGAATGCCCTCATTCCCCTGAGCGGTAACCCGGCGCTAGGTGACCATGGTGGCGCTCGTCGCCGCGCTGCCCGCCGTGGGCGTAGAGGCTTGGCGGCTTCTTCATCTGTGACGATTCTTCGTGACCCTGAATCGTCTGTCGTTTACGATGCTGTGGTCAACCTGGCAGAGTGGGAACCCCTCACCTCGTTCGTGCGCCGGGAGGTCGTCCGATGTTTCGCAAGATCGGGTCCACCTGGGACTTGATGGGTGCATCGTGGGGCGTTTTGAAACAGGACAAGGAGCTACTCCTGTTTCCACTGCTCTCGGGCATCTGCTGTTTGGTGGTCATGGCCTCGTTCGCGGTGCCGATCTGGTACACGGAGAGCTGGCGGCCTCCGCAGGGCCAGGCGGGGTGGGAACAGAAGCTCGCCTACTACGGTGTGCTCTTTCTGTTCTACCTGTGCAATTACACGGTGATCACATTTTTCAACAGCGCGATCATCAACGGCGCCATCGAGCGCATGGCGGGGGGCGATCCGACCGTCGGCAGTTGCTTGAGTGCATCGGCGTCGCGTTTTCCTCTGATCTTCGGCTGGGCCCTGGTATCGGCCACGGTCGGCGTCGTGCTGCGGGTCATCGAAGAGAACTCGAAGACCGTCGGTCGCATCATCACGGGGCTGCTCGGGATGGCGTGGACGATCGTCTCGTTCCTCGTCGTGCCGGTCCTGGTCGCCGAGCGGAAAGGACCGATCGATGCGCTCAAGGAGTCGGCGCTGCTGCTCAAGCGGACCTGGGGCGAGCAGGTTGTCAGCAACTTTAGCTTCGGCCTCGTGTTCTTCCTCCTGAGCATTCCCGCGTACTGCGCCATCGGCGTCGCGGTCTACGCGGCGGTCCAGATGCACTCGCTTGCGCTGGCGATCGCGGGGGCTGTCGTGGCGGTGGTTTATCTGATCGTGCTCGCCCTGATCCAGTCGGCCCTGCAATCGATCTTCCAGGCGGCGCTCTACTTGCACTCGCGCCAGAAGCTCTCGCCGTGCCTCTATCCGGACGAACTGCTGAAGGACGCACTCTATCACCGTTGACGGGCGAGTGAATTCGCGGCAACGCACACGTGAGACGGACACGTTGGCCACGAGCGATCACGCGAAGGCGCTCGTCCGCAGGAGTCCGAAGGCTTTGGAGTGCGTGGAGCTTGCTCCCGCTTTCGTAACACCCTTCGACTCCGACAAGGGCCCTCACGGTTTCGAAGCGCCCTTCCAGCGCTCCTGCGTTCGAACCGCCGTTTTCGCCCGAAAGCGGGAGCAAGCTCCACGCACTCCAAGGCCTCCGGACTGGGACAACCACGCGTGACAAAGAATGAAACGGCCCTGCGAGGACGTCGGAGCGCGATTCCGCGATGTTCGACGCCAAGTTACCGTGCGTGTTTCGTGGGGCTCGCCACAGAGTGCGTGCGCTGGAGAGATGAGCCGGAGGCGATACCGCAACCAACCGCGATGGTCTATCCGGTGTACCCGGGACCCGTCCCTCCGGGACTCCGGACGATTCGGTGAGTCAGACGCAATCCCAGCGTTAAAACGCTGGGCTATTTTCAAATGTCCCTACGGGACAAAAGGTACACGGCGATCGGGATTGTGTTCACGCGATATCGCCGGCTGTTGAGGCCTGCGTCGGCAGCTTTGCGTCGAGCGCGCGCGACCGCGGGCCCTCCAGGGGCAAAACACAAGGCGTCATTACGGAATCAGATGAGCAAGATTCGTGCCGCCTGGTGAACGAATATCCTCAAGGGGTTGCCCCTGCTTTTCCGCGCTTCGTCTTCCACTCGGTCCTCATTCGGCCGCAGGGAGACTTCACGTCCGGCGCTCTCGGTCAATCCTCGGTATGGTCGTTGCAAGCAAAGCACGCTCCGAACGCAACCCGTGACGACGTGATTCGGACAATGAATCCGATCGGGTAGGCGCCGAGGACAGTCGTCACATGATTCAGCGTGGTTCTGTTCGCTCCTGGCGTCTGTTCCCCGCCACAATGCCTCCCGGCGCGTCGTGGGGCTTCTCGCCTTGAGCTGGGTGGCTGAGTCGCACCTGCCAGGCGGGTAGTCAGTCGCCTCACACGGTCACGATATGCTCAACAGCGACCATGCTTTCGTCCAGGAACGCCTTGCCGTGAATCGGCAATTATCGAGGGACGCACACGCTCTGGTCGTCTCTTATCTGAGCATCCGGCGCGCTATCGGCATGATCGGCCTGTTCTTGCCGATCCTGTTGGGTCCGGTCGGGTACTGGGGCTTCGGCATCCCGATCCAGGACAACATGAGCAGCTACTACCACACAGCCCTGCGCGATGGGTTCGTGGGCGCGTTGTGCGCGATTGCGATCTTCCTGTTCTGTTACCGAGGCTACGACTGGGTCGAGAGCTGGACGGCCAACCTGGGTTGTTTCTCGGCGCTGGGTGTCGCGCTCTGCCCGGTCGATCTGGGCCGAGACCCATTCCATCAGCGGTCGGTGCTCGGCGCGCTGCACACGGTCAGCGGCGGCCTGTTCTTCTTGACCCTGGCCTTTTATTCCCTCTACCACTTCCCCAGGAGGTCGCGCGAGATCGCTCCCCACGAAGCCCAGCGCCGCTTGATCTACCGCACCAGCGGCATCGTCATCTTGCTCAGCCTCGCGGGAATGGGAACCTTTCTCTTCCTGCTTCCTCCGGAGACGCGTGCTCGCCTCAACGCTTATCACTTAATTTTCTGGGGCGAATGGATCGCCGTGTGGGCCTTCGCTGCCGCCTGGCTCACGAAGGGCCGTGCCATGCTCGCCGAGATCGCCGTCGACCTGCTCGCCGTCCCCAGTCAGTTGTTGCAAAAACGCGAATGAGGGCCATCGCGGCGGGCGTGCTAGACGCTTAACGGTTGGGTCGCACACAATCGCAAATGACGGTCGTCGCTCTACACCACTCTAAGCTTCTGATCGCGCCTTAACGCTACGGGCTTGGGGAAAGCTTACTCCCTCCCCCCTTGTGGGGGAGGGCTGGGGTGGGATGGTGAAACGACCGTGTTTTTTTTACGTTTTTGGGCTTTGCACAATCGCGGTTTTTTGGTGCGCTCTGTCGGTCGTTCAATCGGAAGGAGTCCTTTCAGGAGCTGCGTCATGGAAGTCG
>DAIDJG010000232.1 GCA_027451445.1 Singulisphaera sp. | reverse complement strand
AACGGCGACCAGAACCCGTATGGCGTCGCGTTCGTCCCGAGCGGGTTCCCAGGCCACAGTCCGTTGCACCCTGGCGATATGCTCGTTTCGAACTTCAACAACGGCCAGAACCAGCAAGGGACCGGCACGACGATCGAGCGGGTCACACCCGCGGGGCTTATTTCCACGTTCTTTCAGAGCTCCAGGACACCTGGCCTGGACACTGCGCTCGCCGTGCTGAAGCGCGGATACGTGCTGGTCGGCAACGTGCCGACGACGGACGGGACCTCGGCGACGATTCAACAGGGGTCGCTCACGCTGCTCGACCGTAATGGAAACGTCGTCGTGTCGATTTCCGACACGAACTTCCTTAACGGTCCCTGGGACATGACGGTTTTCGACCAGGGGCACACGGCCACCGTTTTCGTCTCCAACGTCCTGAGCGGAACCGTCACGCGATTTTCCCTGCACTTCACGCACTCGAAGGCGAACCCCATCATTGCGAATTCCGCGGTGCAAATTGCATCCGGTTATCCACACCAACCGGATCCCGCTGCGCTCGCGCTGGGACCGGCGGGATTGGCGTACGATCCCAAGCACGACCTCCTTTACGTCGCCTCTCAGGTCAACAACTCGATCTACGTGATTCCCCATGCCGCGCACACGAAGGTCAATAACGGGACGGGCACCCTGCTCATCCACGACACGACCCACTTGCACGGCCCGACAGGACTGGCACTCGCCCCCAACGGGAACCTCGTCGTCGCCAACGGCGACGGCACGAACGTCGATCCCAATCAGCCGAGCGAGCTCGTCGAGTACACCCCAACGGGCGTCTTCGTGGCCCAGAAGTCGATCGACTCGACCCCCGGCGCGGCCTTTGGACTCGCGTTTTCGCCGTTTCGCTTCTTCCCGGTGCTGGCGGCCGTCAACGATGTGACGGGGTCGCTGGAAGTGTTTCCGATCAATCAGTAAGTCTAGAGCGCCGAGCGGTTGGATTGTGCACGATGACAACCAATCAAAACACAGAAGCATCAGAACTCCCTCCCCCCTTGTGGGGGAGGGTTGGGGTGGGGGGTTCCGGGCAACCCATGGCCGTCCGACGGCCCCCCCACCCCAGCCCTCCCCCACGATGGGGGGAGGGAGGAAGCATCATCCACACCCGTAACGTTAAGGCGCGTCGAGAAGTTTGGGATGATGTAGAGCGAGGACCATCGGTGGCTGATCGTGTGCAACCCAATCGTTTCGCGCTCTACCCGCTTGAGCTCCGTTCGCGACTGCTCGGTCACTCCAGCTCCGCGATCGCCGAGTCCTCTACCGGGTTGAAATTCCCGTACGAGGCGGGCCAAACGAGGTAATTCTGGACGTCCGACCCGGGGTCGTCGTTGTCGTTGATCAGGAACCCGATGCGAAACGTCTGGCCGGGCTGGAGCGAGACGAGCGATTCGGGGGATCCCTGATACGTCTGCGCGTTGATCGGCAGCTTTACCTCGCTGACGATCACGCGGCACGCGGACAGGTCCAGTCCAAAGACCGACTCAATCAGGGTCCGCTCGGACACGTCCTTCGCGTCCTTCAGTACCTTCACGACGCGAGGCGCCTGGGTGGCCGGAATCAGCCAGTCGAGCTTCTGGAAGTAGAAACGGCTCCGATAAACAATCGGGCCGGCGTCGGTCGTTTGGGTGAGGTCGAACTTGAAGCCTTTGTGAAAGCCGTTGATGCAGAACTCGACGCCGTCCTGCTTGTAGTGGCGCTCCGTCGGCTGGTGGAAGCTCGGAAAGTCGTCGAAGACGAGGAACTGAAGGTACAGGTTCTCGCCCCGATACGCGAGACGGATCACCGCGCTCACGTCTTCGGGACCATCAATCGCACCCGCGGCCGTCTCGGGCGTAACGATCACCTGCGGCACAACGCCGGCCTCGCGCCACTTTTTCAAGTCGCCATCGATGGGGAGGTCACGATTGAGCCGAGGAATTCGGATGATCGGCGTCACCGGTTTGGTCTGGGCTTGCGGAGCCGGTGCGGGGAGCGCTGCGAGCGCTTCGGAGTTGGATGCTGAGAGTGTAACGGGTGTGGCCGTGGTCGCGATTCGATCCTCGCCGCGCAGGCGCCACCAGTGGAGCCGGCCGGTGATGTTGTCGGCCAGGAGCGCGTAAATCCGCTTGTCGAGGCCTCGGTAGAGCCGAACGGCCTGCGGATGGTCGATGAAGTAACCGAAGTAGTGAAGGTCCGGTCCTTGCCCGAACGTCCCCAGCCCAAGGCCGTCGCGGTTGAGGGCGATGACTTCGCTGGTCGTCCCGACGGTTGTGATCGTCACGGGGCCGGCCGTGGAGAGGCCCTCGAGCCCCTTGTGGCGACTGAGCGTGTGCATCCAGCGGAGGTCGCCGCGCGCATCGATGCCCGCAACATCAGTCCCCGCGTGATTCAACACCCCGACGCCGCCGGGCGCCGTGCGCATATGGATCAGGCCGATGTAGTCACCACCGGATTCGAGGGTCACGCTACCAAGGCCTTCGGGCTCATCGGGCTGAAACGTGTAAGGCGAGCGGTATGTCTTGTGCCTCGGCATTGCGACGCAGTCGCGAAGCCGGTAGATCGGGACTCCATCGGGATCCAAACCACTGCGCCGCCAGTGCACGCCGAAGGTCTCGCCGTTCAAATTGAGTGCAACGAGATCTCCGTTGGGCTGGAGGAATGTATCTTCGCGGTGGAACATGTCCGTGTTGCGCAAAGGGTGCGGCCCCTGAGAGGGAGGCGAGAGGACCGTTGCGTTATCACTCGCGTCGATTCGGCCGTCGCGGTTGGAGTCCTTACGCGCGAGGTACTGGCGGTTTTTGGGATCGCGGCAGAGCAACAGTTTGGGGCGGAATGTCGTCCCCTCCAGTTGCGTCATCAGCAGGTCGGGTTCTTTTTGCCCGGGTGTCGCACTGACGAAGGCTCCAAAGCGCCGACCGCCGTCCGCGAAGATGCCCAGGAAGTTCCACTTGCCGGGGGGGACGTCCCAGTTGCCATCGGGCGCCCAGGTGACGTTCTTTTCGTCGAGCCGAAGCGACTTGCGCCCGTCGATCTCGAAGATTTGCTGCGGAGCGTCGTACGCGGGGAGCATGCCTCCGCCAAAGAGGCCGAACGTGGACCACAGGAGTTTTCCCTCGGCATCGAAGACACCCAGCCGGTTCTCATCCGTAACGGCAAGCTCTCCCTTGGGCCCAAGGGCCAGGTAGACCGTGCTGCCCGGAACACCGGGCGCAGACTGGAACAGGAAACGGTCGGGCCGAAAGGGACCGAAGGGTCCATCGCCGGTTCCGAAAGTCCGCAACGGTTTCAGGTGATTGGGGTCGCGGGCGTCGAAAAGATGAACCATGCCGGTTTTGCGTGACGCGACGGCGAGACGGCCGTCTCGCACCGCGAGAGCCACTGGTGCCGGGACCGGGCTGGCCTCAGCCTCGACACGGCCTTCGGCGTCGAGCGCAAGCATGCGACGGCCCTCGCTGATTGCCCAGAGCCGATGAACGGAAAGATCCGCAACCACGCCCGATGGTCCGGGCACGGTAACGCTCCGATCGAACCGCGGGGGATTCGCCGCTCCGATCCGGATCACGTTCTTGGCCGCGTCGCAGAGATAGAGACGGCCGTCGAGCTCCGCCAGACCATCACCGCGCAGGCTGGCGTCGAGCACGGCGATGCCTGTGTTCTGCCCTTTCCAGGGAACGATCTTGCCCGTCTTCGGATCAATGTGTGCGAGCGACGTATCCTTGTCCCAGAATTTCAGCAGCGCTAATGCACCCTCACTACCGAGTGTCAAACCGCTCACATAGGACTGCCCCGGGAACGCCCAGAGCCAGCGCCCGGTCGCGGCATCATAAGCGCGCACGTTCGTCATGTCTTCGGACCAGCCCTGGGCGACGATGAGTCGGCCGCCACCATCGAAGAGGACGAACGACGGTGCCACCGCGGCCGACTTGCTCGTGGGCCACGCCTCGCCGGTGTCGCCGATCCAGCGCAGGTATTCCCACTCCAACGCGCTCTCGGCCGTCTTCAGCTCGTAGGTCCCGGGCGGAATCGAACGCCCCTGAAAGTCGCGCGACGGAAACCAAAACGGATACGAGCCGGGCGCGAGCGGGAGATCGTGGAACAAATACGCCACCTCGTACCCACCCGGCGCGAACAGTCCAGCACTCTTGACCCCCGCCGGATTGCGAACCGTGAGGCGGCCGTCGGCGCGTCTCGGGGGCTCTGGTGCCGATTCAAAGGCGCCCACGTCGTAGGGGCCAACCCTCGACGCGTCATCGGCATCGCGTTCCGGTGCCTTGATACCACCGAGCTCTTCGGTTCCCCAGTCGCTCGTCGGCGCTCGATCGAGAGCCCAGGACAGGGTCCCTGCTGGGCGATAGTTACCGCGGCTCGTATCGCGAAACGTGGTTGGGACTTGCACCGAATGCGCATCCTCGCCGCTCAGCGAACGCCATTCGCCGATCGACTTCCGGCCGAGCTGGCCAGCCATCTTACCCGCGAACAGCGAGTCATAGACGTTATGGTCGAGGCGCAGACCCTTCGCGGCTTCGCCCAGGTAGACTGCCGTGGCGTTCGCCGAGAAGCAACAATTGAAAGCAACGAGGCCGTCCCCGGACGCCAAGCTGAGTCCAAGGCTTGCATTCTGGGCAAGCGTACAGTTAACGACTGTGCAATTCTTGGCTCCACTAACGACCAGGCCATAGCGATTGTCGTCGCTCACGACGTTCTCGACCCGCCCGTCGCTCACGTCCGTAAGGTTGATCCCGCTCAGGCTGCGAGTCGTGCGCACGCGACGGATCGTCAGCTTGCGAGCCCCCTTCGCGAGCAAATCGGACCGGGAAGCGCCTCGGATCGTGAGGTCGGAGACCTCCGCCCCCTCGCCGCCGTCGACCGTCAATCCGACCTCGGTCTTGCGCGCGTCCAGCACGGTCTTGCCCATCCCGGCGCCTCGGAGACTCACCCCGGCGGGAAGGACCAGGGGAGCGTCGTATGTGCCTGCGGGGAGAACGATCGTATCACCGGCCTGGGCGGCCGCCACGGCGTCGGCGATCGTTTTCGCGCGAACGGGGGCAGTGGTCGACGCCTCCGGTCGCGCGGCGCAACCGGCCAGTATGGGGAAACAAAGCATGGCGATTTGTAGGCATCGCCATCGCGTTCGCCATCGAATGAGGTTTTCAATTGTGTTGCGAAGATCGGACGGCCAGGCACCGTTCCCAACGTCGGACGATATAACTCCCCCCCTTGGGAAGGGGGGGTTGGGGGGGTGGGGAGTCAGCGGTCGTGATCGTTTGGTTGCTTGCGTGTCATCCGCTAAATGCTGGAGGCTGGTTCCTCGTTGAGTCGCACACAACGGACGGCCACTGCCCACCCCCCCTACCCCCCCTTCCCAAGGGGGGGAGTTATTGTGATCGCTCGGCCTTCGCGTGATTTTGTGATTGACCACAGCCACGATTCCTTCCTTCCCAAACGCACATTTGAACGCATCTTACGCGCCGGCGAATGCGTCAGCCATTCGCCTCCACACCAAGCCCCGAAAACGTCCTTCGGAAAAAAGTGAAGCCGTCCTCTCGAAATGTCGATTACTGACCTGGTACTCCACGCCTTCTCCTAGTAAAAGGGGCTCACCGCGGTGATCGCGAACCCCCCTGTCGAGGGATGCGCTCGGGCCGGAGGCCCGGGTTGGTCACGGAACAAGGAGGTCAGAAGTCACCCGGCACTGGCGAGCGGCCCGAAGCAGGGCCCGATCGCTGGGACATGGTCCGTCACGACGGTGGACCATGGGGCCTCGGTTGCGAAGCCCGCCCAAGGAAGGGCTGGGGGTCTCCCCCGGCACGTCGCGCAGCTCTTCGTATCACACCCTCTTCTTTCGGCCAAAGCAACCTCCGCTCGCGCGGAGCCGTTGCGAACTTTGCGCCGACCGGTCCGAACCAAGGTGAGCCCCTCGCCCCGCCCTGCGCGGCGAGACACCAACCTTGCCTGCTCCTTCGTCGTGCCGTCACTACGCGATCGAAGGGCATCCCGGGGGAAAGGAGTCCGCGCGGCATGAAGATCGCATCTTTGCTGCTCGCCCTCGTCATCACGACGGGCGCCGAGAAATCCAGCGAGCCCGTCCTTCTCGATTTCCATACAAACTGGTGCGGGCCATGCCGGCAGATGCGCCCGGTTGTTCAACAGTTGATTCAAAGCGGTTACAAAGTCAAGTCCATCGATGGCGACGAGTCCCCTGATCTCGTCGAACGCTATCGCGTCACCGCTTATCCCACGTTCATCGTCATCGACCCGAAAACGGGCCGCTCGCTTGCCCGCACGCAGGGCGCACAGCCCGTCGGCAACCTGACAAGTCTCTACGAGGAAGCGAAAGCGAAGCTCCCTGCGTCCGTTGCCAGGTCCGCCCGCGACCGAGACGACGACGACGCAGACGAGGCTGAGAAGCGCCCGCCCCGGACTCGCACCAACCCTGAGCCCTGGATGACCGTCGTGCGCATCAAGATCCACGGCCAGGGGACCATCGGGTTTGGCTCGGGCACCATCATCTACAGCTCCCCCAAGGAAGCGATTATCCTGACGTGCGCCCACATCTTCAAGCTTGATGGCCGCCGCCAGGCGCACCCGTCGCAGTTCCCGAACAAGATCGTGATCGACCTCTTCGACGGCCAGTTGCGCGGGAACCCAACTGGGCAGGTCCATTACGCCAACGAGTCGTACGACGGCGAGGCGATTGACTACGACTTCAACCTCGACGTCGGCCTGATCCGCATCCGTCCCAATCGACGCTTGCCGTACTCGCGCGTCGTGCCGGCCTCGTGGCAGCCTCAGCAGCGTATGAAGATGACGACCGTCGGGTGCTCCGAGGGACATGACGCCACCGCGTGGACCACCATGATCCTGAACCCAAGCGTACGGGGACTCACAGGCAACAACGCTTACGAGGCGATTGAGTGTCGCTTTGCGCCCAAACAAGGGCGGTCGGGAGGCGGCCTGTACACCGACGATGGCTACGTGGCGGGTGTTTGCGACTTTGCGGAACCGCGCGGTGATCACGGACTGTACGCGACGCCCAGGTCGATCTACCGCATCCTCGATCGCAACAACCTTATGGCGCTCTACGCACCAGTTTCGAGTTCGGGTCCGCTTCTGGCCAAGAACACCGCGACGCCGCCTCGCCAACCGACGCGCACGAGGGCGCAGTCGCCGGACCGCGACGACGCCAACGATGTCACCATCCCGCCGCCCGAGATGCTCGGCATCACGACGCCTCGCCTCGCGCAGAGCGCACCCCGCTCGGAAACACGAAAGACCGGCTGGCATAAGGGGCCGATCCGGACGGATGACACCAAGACAACCGACCTGCACCTTCCTCCGAGCGCCGATAACGACCCATTCGGGCCGTCCACTGCCAAGACAGAGACCGATGACGAGGAGTCCGAAGAGCCGGCCAAGCCCCAACCACGGAAGGCGAGCAAGTGGCGCCCGGTGCCTTCCAATTCCAGCGGTCGTTGATCGCTCCATTATGATGATAACACGATTGCACCAGTCGGATCGTCTCAACGACCAAAGGTCGTTCGGCGTGGGTCTCCCGACCCCGCCGCGCCGTTGGACAGCGGACTGAGCGCGGTAAGGGGTAACCCGAGGTCCGCGCGGCCGCCTGAACCTGCGAGCAGTCGTGCGGCGGGGTCGGGAGACCCACGCCGAACCGGCCGGAGGCCGGTTTCCTCTTGTGCGAAACCGATCGCGCTGCACACGAAGCTGCGTACGGGCGTACGGCAAGCGGTCCTCGTTCCTTCGGCATTTGGAATTTGAGGATCGGCCCCGCTTATTTCCTTACTTATGTGTCTCGAACACCGGTTCCCACCCCACCGGCGGTCCTTCGAGCAGCAAACTCTCACACCAGCCGATGTATCCCTGGCTCGGGGGATCATCGCCATCTCGCTGGGAGTTGGCCAGGAGAAACAGGTCGCGGGCGCGGTCGAAATCGTTGCGCTCGAACGCTTCGAGCGCGCGGTGAAAGGTGGCAATGAACGACAAGTCGACGGCCGGGTCGGCGTCG
>DAIDJG010000231.1 GCA_027451445.1 Singulisphaera sp. | reverse complement strand
GCTGGTTCGCGACGGCGACGGCGACGGCCGGGGCGACGGTGCCGACAAGGATCCTCACGAGAGCGGTGTTCATGGTGCCCTTTCAGTTGGCATCAACGAATCAAAAAACAGGTTATTGTCTCAAGACCTGCGGAAGTTCCAGGCCGACACAGTGAGGTCAAGGAACCCCACGCCTGGGATCGTGAACGTCAGGGTCTGTGACCCCGACAAGGGGGATTGTTTCGGGTCGAAGAATACGGCCTGCGCTGGAGTGACCGTGATCGCCGGCGGACCGTAGAGCGCCTGAATCTGGGCGATATCCCAGGACTGAAACGTAGTCTCGCGTTCGTCGAGCACCGCGCTCATCACGCTCGGCGTTCCGAGTGGCGCGTGCCCCATTCCGAGTGCGTGCCCGCACTCATGCCGCGCGACTTCCTCGAGCCGGAGCTCGGACCATCCGCCCTGCGGATGTGAATTGAGACGCATGATGAGTTGCTTGTCAGATTCGACGTAAACAGGCTCATCAGTGAGACCGAGCTCGATCCCATCGCGCCACGCCTGGATTTGAACGGGGTCAGGGTAAACACTCAGATCCTCGGCCAGGTCGTCAAGGAACCCCACGATCACCTGGGCTCGATGCTGGTCGCTGGTCTGCGTGATCGCTACACCGGCAACCTCAGACCAGGACGCGATGCCGCGGGCGATCGGACCCTCGACGAAGCTCGGATCGCCGTTGCCGGCGTCGAAGTACCAGGAGAGCGCTTGACCGCGGGGCCACTGTCCGGGCATCGGTGCACTCCGGTCCGGGTTAGGCTCGTCGCACACGCCTCATTCGACGGCGAGACGGCAACCTGACAATCGGTTCATCCGATTGCAAACACATGATCGCTTCGGCAAGCAATGCCGAGATACGGGGCTGTGTGCAGCCCAGGACCTGGGACGCTTCGAGCTGGGTGAGGCCCAGGCCGAAGACGAGCCGGAGTAACCGGTGATACTTCGCGGGGGCGAGTGCGATCAACGCATCAAAGGCTTCGACTGCGTCAACCTGCTCAACACCGCCGCGGCTGTCGTCGACGATGAGCCAGAGCGCTCCTGATGGGCGCGCTCGTTCCAGGAGCGCCTTGCGAATCGCATCCTGAATGGCCCCTCGGATCGCGGGCCGCGCGAAACGGGCGAACGAGATGCCGCGGTACGGCTGGTACCGGCCGGCGGCTTCAGTCAGCGCGAGGAGTGCCGCACTTTCAAGTTCCTCCCGAGAGATGACATCAAGATATTTGAGTCCATGCTTCTGGACGAGACTCATGGCGAGCGGCATGAAGTGCTCAGCGAGGGTCCGCTGCTCGGTCGTTAAACGCGTCATAACCGGACCCTGTCTCAAGCTGCTCGTTCGTGGTGTTCTACTTAAAGATCGTGATCCGCACGAAAACTTATAACCTTCCCATCTTCACACGACCTTATTGGGTAGTGGCGTGCATTTGGTGAACGCTCACACAGTAAAAATCTGTAGCTAGACGGTCGTCTGTCCACAGCGTGAATACCGAGGTCGCCATTTCCTTGCGTGGAAGCAAGGTTCCTTGCGTAGGAACAAGGCATCGGTTACCTTGCGTGTATGCAAGGCAATGAGCACTTCGCAAGGTTCACGAAGGGGAAAGACGTATGTTGCTCGACGGCTACATTCGGGTGTCAACCGACGAACAGGCGCTCGAGGGAATCTCTCTGGCGTATCAGAGGTCGCGAATTGAGGGTTACACCGAACTCTACGGTCGTGACAAGGAAACGCCCTTCGAACTCAGAGAGGTCGTAATCGACGCTGGCGAGTCCGGGAAGACGCTCGACCGCCCGGGACTCCAGGGCATCCTGACCCGGATGCAAGAGGGGGTGATCGGGGGGATGATCGTCGCCAAGCTCGACCGGTTGACCAGGTCGCTGGCGGATTGGTCACTGCTGATCGATCGACACTTCGGGGAGAAACGCGGGAAGAAGCTGATCAGCGTCGACAACCAGGTGAACACCATGACGGCCAACGGCCGGCTCATGCTCAACCTGATTGTGATGATTGCCCAGTGGGAGCGTGAGACGATCGCCGAGCGGACAAGGGAAGCGTTGCAGCACAAGATCAAGCGCGGCGAGCGGTGCGGCAAGGTGCGATTCGGCTATCGGCTTGGCCAGGACGGCAAGAGCCTGGTCGACGAGCCGAGCGAGCAGCTCGTGATCGCGAAGATGAGGGAGCTCGACGCCGGCGGGTTGTCGCTCCGCAAAATCTGTCGTGCCCTGGAAGAGATGGGCATTGAAACGAAAGAAGGGAATCGCGTCTGGGACCCCTCCACAGTTTCCAAGATTCTCGTGAGAGCGTAGCGCGATGAAACCAACCAAGGGCCGTCAGGTCCCCGAGCTCGGCGAGCAGATCCGCGCGTTGCTCGAGCAGAGCGGCCTGAGCAATTACTTCGTCGCCCAGGAGCTGGGCGTTCCCGAATCCACCGTGTGGCGGTTCCGCAAGGGCGGTGACATGAAGGTCTCGACCGCGGGACGGTTGTGCGTGCTGCTGAACATCGAGCCGCTCAAGGTTGGACGCTCCGCGCGCAAAACCGCTCCGGCCGAGAGAGCACCCGTCGACCGGAGCGATGGTTCGGAACTGTGAGGAGTAGCGGGGTTGATTGGCTGCCGGGCTTCCGGGGCAGCCGGCCCGTCCGGGCACTCGCCGCCTGATCCCGTATGGACGGGTTAGCTCATCAGCTCAGCGTTGCGAGCTGGCGTACGGCGGGGGCGGCGCCGGAGCAAACACCGGCGCTTGCGTGGTCGGCTGCTGAACAACGGCCGGCGTTGTCGTCGTGGTCGTGATGACGTGAGTTGCGGTTGCCGAGCTCGACGACAACGACGGCCTGGTGCGTGGCACGCGGGAGACGTAACGCGTGTCGTCGATCCGCTCGAGGCGGTGCACAACGTTGCCGATCGCCAACCTTATGGGGCCGGGCTTCCGTTCCTCGGCCGGGAGCTGCTGAGACACCTGAACGGCCTGGATCGGCGCCGGGTTGCCGACGAGAACGGCTTGCTGAGCGAGCGGCTGTTGTGGAGCGGCCATCACCGGGGCCTGGGCGGGGGCGATCGCCGGCGCGTGGTAGTGGTAGTGGTACTCGATCGGCTTCGGCTCCATCACAGGCGACTGGGCCGCCGGCGGGACCTTGTCCGGAGCGCTCTTGCTCGGGAGCGCTGGAGTCGAGCTCGCTTTCGGCTCCTCGAGTACGGCGGTCAACTGGATCTGCTGGAACGGCGACTTTGGGTCCGCGGCGGATGCGTAGCGGGTCAACTGCTCGAACGTCGTGGCAAGCCCCTCGGGCATGGGAGGCTCTATCGGGGGCTCATCGGCGTGCGACGGTGAGATCGCGAGCACGGTCGCGAGTAGGGCGATCCCACGCAGGGGCCGCTTGAAGGTAAGGACCATCGGTACCTCGCTGTCTTGGTCGAGGCAGGAGCTACCGGAGACAGCCCAGCGCCTCCCTGCCGTCAACCCAAGGATATCCGATGGTTTCATCGGCATGCGGCTTGGTACGGCTGAACACGGATCC
>DAIDJG010000230.1 GCA_027451445.1 Singulisphaera sp. | reverse complement strand
GCGACGGCGTTTAACCGTAGCGCGAGGTTTTGTCGTTGCCGGTTACCGCAGGCCTCACGCGGAGCGTGAGGTCTGCGATCATTGGTCACTCGTGGCGGAATTGCACCGATCGGACGGCCTCTGCCCCCCCTACCCCCCCTTCCCAAGGGGGAGAGTTAATATGTTCGCATCTCGCAAGAGATTGGGCGTAGCGTTAAGTTAACGCGTAAGCCCCCCCCTTCCCAAGGGGGGAGTTATGTGTACTCGCGTTACGACTTCGGATCCGTCACGGCGTCGGCCGTCGTGACATGGGTGCCTTCGCTGTCGCGCCGGGTGAGCGCGGCGGGTTCGGTTTTGACCGGGAGGCCCGGGCGGATCATCTGGAGTCCGTCGACGATGACCTGGGTGCCGGGGTCGAGGCCCTTCGTGATCACCCGAAGCCCATCGTGAGTCTGTCCGGCGACGACCCTTCGGATGGCCACCTTGCCCTCGTTGTCAACGATATGGACAACCGTGCCGGTGTCGGACTCGACCACGGAAGGTGCGGGGACGACCACGGCGTTCTCCAGCCGTTCCATCACCATGCGGACCTTGACGTACTCGCCGGGCAGGAGCTTGCCGCCGGGGTTGGGGATCCTCGCCTTGAGGAGGAAGGTCGAGGTGGTTTCATCGACGTAGTTGTCGATGAAATAACCCTGTCCCTCGAAGGGATGTTCCTGAGGGCCGTCCGGACCTGGTCGGACAAGTCGAACGGGCAGTCCGTGCTCATTTAGGGCTGTGATGCGATCCAGGTCGCGCGAGCTGATCCGGACGTCGACGCCCATGGGATCGAGTTGCTGGATCGTCGCGAGCTCGGTGAACGCGCCTCCGCCCGACTGGTCGGGTCCGACGAGGTTGCCCACCTTCACGCGGGCCTCGCCGATTCGCCCTTCGATCGGGGCGTACATCCGGCAGTAACCCAGGTTCAGCTCGGCGTCGCGGACCGCCGCCTTGGCCGCCGACACCTGCGCCTGGCCCGAGGCAATGTCGACCGCGTAATCGGCCTTCACCTGGGCGAGATGAGCCCGATCAGCTTCAACCTGCGAATCCCAGCGCTTGCGGTCGGCCTCCGCCTTGTCGAGATCCTCGGCCGGCCCCGCGTTCCTGGCCACAAGTGCCCGGCTGCGCCGTTCCTGGATCTGGGCGAGCAGCATCTGGGCCCGGTCAAGCTCCAGTTGGGACGCGGCAACCTGCGGTTCCTTCGATTCCTCAGCCTTCTTCAGTGCGGCCTCCGCCTCGGCCTGGCGGGCCTTCGCCGATTGGAGCGCGACCTTGTAGGGTTCCTCGTCGATCACCAGCAGGAGTTGCCCTTTCTTGACGAGAGCTCCTTCCTCGAAATGCCGCTCAGTGAGGAAGCCACGCACGCGGGCTCGAACCGTCACGCTCTCCAGGGCACGCGTGGTGCCGTTGGGTGCCACCTCGATCGGCACGTTCATCCGCCGAGACTCGACCACACCGACCGTCAAAGGGGGCGGTGGTGCCTTCGCGGCCGTCGGCTGACACCCCGAGAGAGCCAGCTCGGCGAGCACCGCGATGCCACCACCCACGATCCATCGCGCCATCCCCGAGGTCATCAGTTCCCAGCGTTTCATCGCTCGAGTCCTCCCCAACCACAGCGCGCAGCGCCTTCCGCTCGGAACCCCTTCGGGCCCTAACTCGCAACGGCGCCGGCAGTAACGCGCACCGATCCTCGCGCGGAACGGCACGATTGAGCTCAAAGGGCCGGGCTGCTCCCGTGCCCTTGTCTCTGTATTTGAAACCATCGTAGTTACGATTTGGTGGAAGTCAACCCTGCGCGAGGGATTTGAGAGGAAAGCCGCGTCGACGCGCTGCGCATCCTCACGCTCGTACCCGGCCGTGTCTGTTGCGCTACAGCGGTTTACGACCGCGTTGCGCACATCCTGGCGCCGGATCCCAATACTAACCCGAAGCGCGAGCGATGACATCATATAATTATCCCTCGCTTGCGCGTCGGGTTAGTGTAAGAGCTAGGGTGTATGCCGGAGTAAAGCCCACACAAGCCTTTGGCATGATCCGCCCGCTGTCGCCCGCCTGGTCGGTCGCGGCTGTGCGCAATGCGATCGTAAACCGCTCTCTAAGGCGAACGGTGAAGCGAAGCTTAATCACCGTAGACCTCACGCGGAGCGTGACGTCTACGATCAATGACCACTTACCTAAGCGGGGTACGGGGGCATCCTGCGCGTGGCCGAGCGCTGAGAAAGAGCGGCGCGGAGGAACGAAAGCCTCTGACGTGCTCGGTCCGGACCGGTACAATCGAGCGACGATGGACGAAAACCGCACGACCTTGATGGTCCAACAATACCTGGACGAGCTGGCCGGGATCTCCGGCGACTCGAATGCCAGGCCCGTGATCTCGGCGCTCCTCGGGCGATCGGCGAGCCGGCTGCACCTGCTCTGCGCTTCGATGCTGCACCGGAAATACCCACGGTTGACCCGTCCGCCACTGGGTTTACAGCCCGAGGAGATGCTGAGCGGCGTGGTCGAGCGGCTCCTGAAAGCATTGCCGCAGACCCGTCCGCGCACGGTCCGCGGGTTCTTCGCGCTGGCGGGGCAGCACATGCGTTGGGAGCTCAATGACCTGGCCCGGCGCCTAGATGAGGAAGGGAACCGGGTTGAGGTCCATGGCGAGTCCATCGCCGCGCCCGCGAGCAGCGAGTCGGGGCTAGGCACGGACGCGCGGCGGATGCTCGAGGCGATCGACGCCCTTCCCGACGAGGAGCGCGAGGCCCTGGACCTCGTGCGGATCCACGGCCTGACGTACGCAGAGGCGGCGAAGGTGCTCGAAGTCTCCGTGAAGACCGTCCAACGCCGGCTCAATCGTGCCCTCCTGCTCCTGACCGCCGCCATCGCAGACGATCGGCCGGGCGCCTTGCCCGAAGGTGGAGCGTGATGCGGCGCCGGCGGTTTCGGGTCCGCGCCGCAAGGGAGTGGGGAAGAGTGATGGTCGACAATGTCCGAATCATGGAGCTCCTGGAGGAGATTCTCCAGTCGGGTTGCACGCCCGAAGAGGCCTGCGCCGACTGCCCGGAATTGCTGGGGACGGTCCGCGAGCGCCTCGCGCGATTCGAGCAGGTCCAGGGTGAGCTGGATGTTCTGTTTCCGACTCCGGCGACAACCGAGGCGAACCCGGCCGCATTTCCCCGGCTCGGCAGCGACATGCCCGACATCCCCGGCTACGAGGTTGAGGCGGTGCTCGGCCGAGGCGGGATGGGCGTGGTCTACAAGGCCCGGCATCTGCGGCTCAACCGGCCCGTCGCCGTGAAGATGATGCTCGCCGGTGGTTACGCGAGCCCTCAAGAACTCGTTCGCTTCCAAAGGGAGGCCGAGGCGCTGGCGGGCCTGGGACACCCGAACATCGTGCAAGTCCACGATGTCGGCGACAGCGATGGCCTCCCCTACTTCACGATGGAATACGTCGAGGGGGGCAACCTCGCCCAGCGGCTGGCGGGAACACCTCAGGCCGCCCGGCAGTCGGCCGCGCTCGTGGCCGTCCTGGCCGGCGCCGTTCAGGCGGCGCACCAGGGCGGGATCGTGCACCGCGACCTCAAGCCGGCGAACGTGCTTCTGACTGTCGACGGCACGCCCAAGATCACCGACTTCGGACTCGCCCGCCGCCTGGACAGCTCGGCGGGCATCACACGTACGGGCCACGCGATTGGCACGCCCAGCTACATGGCCCCCGAGCAGGCCAGCGGCAAAGCGCCTGCGCCCGGGCCGGCCGTCGATATCTACGCCCTCGGAGCCATCCTGTATGAACTCCTGACGGGCCGTCCACCGTTTCACGCCGATACGCCCGTGGAAACGATCCTTCAGGTCATGTCCCGCGACCCCGTACCTCCGTCGCAGCGGAACGCCAAGGTCCCGCGCGACCTCGAGACGATCTGCCTTAAATGCCTGCGCAAGCAACCTCAGCTTCGTTACGGCACCGCCGGCGCATTGGCCGACGATCTCAACCGCTTCCTGCGGGGCGAGGCCATCGCCGCACGCCCGGAGCGCTGGTGGGAGTGGCTCGTGCGACGGGTCCGGCAACGCCCCGCGCTCTCGGTCGCACTCGTCGGCGGCACCGCGACCCTCCTGGTCGCGCTCGGTGCCGGCATCTGGCTCAGTACCGAACGTGCAGCCTCCGAACGGAGACGAAAAGCCGACGAGGCCGCCATGGAACGGGGCGTGGACGAAAACCTCCGCGAACTGACCCGGTTCGAGGCGCTGTCGTCCTGGACCGAGGCCAGGGGCGAACTGGAGCGAGCCAAGGACCGCCTCGACCGCCTCGGCAATCGCGGTCCCGCACGGCTGCGTCAGCGAGTCGAGCAGGGCGACCGCGAGCTCGCGTTGGCCGCCCAGCTTGACGCCAACCGCCTCGCCCGGGCCACCCATCCCGGCGACAAGGTTGCCCTCGCGCGCTCGGACCAGGATTACGAGCGAGTCTTGCGCCAGGCCGGCCTCGGACAGGTCGGCGACGATCCAGAGCTCGTCGCGACTCGGGTCCAGGGGTCGAACCTCCGCCGAGCGCTCGTCGATGCACTCGACGACTGGGCGACCTGCACTCTCGACTCCGGCCGCCAGACCTGGGTCGTCTCGGTGGCGCAGCGGGCGGACGGCGATCCGACCGGCTGGAGCAAGCTCGCGCGCGACCCGGCCACGTGGAGCACCAGGGACCGGCTGGCCGAGGTGACCACCAAGGCGCCGGTCGAGCGTCGTTCCGTGCCTCTGCTGCTGGCACTGGCGGAACATATGAAGGCGGTGGGCGCTGACCCTGTCCCGTTCCTGGCGCGCGTGCAAGCGGCCCATTCCGACGATTTCTGGGCCAATCTCCATCTGGCCGAGGCGTTCCTGGAGCAGAACAACCCGACCGAGGCGATCCGCTTCTATCAGGCGGCCGTGGCGCTTCGGCAGGACGCGGCCGTCGTCCGCGACCGGCTCGGCCTCGCGCTCGCCCTGCTCGGCCGGATGGACGAGGCCGCCGCCCAGTTTCGGATGGCGGCCGCCCTCGACCCCTCCGCCGCCGCCGCGCACAACAGCCTCGGCATCGCCTTTGCGACCACCGCCAGCCGCGACGAGGCCATCGACCGCTCTCGCCTTCCCGTCCATTTCCGCCATGATGTGGCCGTGCTGAATGGGATGCTGGGCGACAACCTGTTCGAGCAGGGCAAACTCGTCGAGGCCATGGACCGTTTTCGCCAGGCCATCGCGCTCGATCCTCAGTTCACCCCAGCCCAGACCGGCATTCGCAATATCCTGGCCCGGCAAGCCCGTTGGGACGACCTGCGCGTCGCCTGGGGCAAGGCCATCGATGCGGATCCCCCCGATCATGGTGCGTGGGACGGCTACGCCGAGCTCTCTCTCTTTCTCGGACAGATCGACGAATACCAGCGCATCCGGCGAGCGATGCTCGACCGCTTCGGGACGACGACCGACCCCCAGGTCGCCGAGCGCACGAGCCGAGCCTGTCTCCTGATGCCCGCAACGCCCGATCAGTTGCGAGTCGCGC
>DAIDJG010000229.1 GCA_027451445.1 Singulisphaera sp. | reverse complement strand
CGAACTGAAGCTGCTGGCGGACAAAATCGAGACACCTGCTGGGCGAAAACTCCTTGCCAAGCAACTGAGGGACTCTCATCCGAAGGAATACCGCGCGGCGATTTGATCAGCCGACCCGTCAAAACGCGCAACTTCAAAATTCCCAAGGGGGGGAGTTAATATGTTCGCCTCTCGCACGAGACTGGGCGTAGCGTTAAGTTAACGCATAAGCCCTACCCCCCCCCCCTTCCCAAGGGGGGGGAGTTAATATGTTGCTAATTTTTACCGACCTTGATCCCCTTGCCCTGGGCGAGCTCCTCCAGGCCGGGCAGCCAGGCCGGCTTGCCCGCGGCGACGCGCGTGCGCTCCTCCTGGTCGATCTGCCACTGCTGAGCGCGGTCCAGCCGTTTCTTCATCTCGGCGAAGGCGCGAACGGCCTCGGCGGGATGACCGCTCGAGAGCTGCGCCTGGGCCTCGTGGAAGTACAAAGGTGCGGAGGGTCGCGTGGCGATCGCTTCGTGGAAATCCGCAAGTGCACGATTCGTCTGACCCATTGTGAGGGCGATGATGCCACGAGTGTCGAGCAGTTCCGCATTCGGACCCACCTGCTCGATCGCGCGGTTTACCAGTGCCAGGGCGTTGCCCCCCTGCCCTTCCTGGAGTGCAATCAGCCAGGCCAGATTGTTCAGCGCAATCACGTTGCCCTTGTCTCGCTCCAGCGCCCGGCGATAGAGCCGCTCGGCATCCCCAAAACGCCCCTGGCGTTCGCGGACGATGGCCAAGGTAATGACCAGGCCCGAGTCGTCGGGATGTTTGGCCCCGGCGCTCTCGATCTGGGCGGCGGCGCGTTGCAGTTGCGCTTCGCGGAGTTGCGTCGCGTCCAAGATCGCCACACAGGTCCGGGCCACGGCGTCCGCAGCGCACGTTGCCCACGCACGCTCCGTTTGCTCCAGGGCCTGGTCCGGCTTGTTCCGGCGCCCCAGGTATTCGGCGAACGCCAACGTGCGTTCGGCACGTCCTGGAGCCGAGAGTACCTGCCGCCACACGGCTTCCGCTTCCTCGAACCGGCCCAGCTCCTCCCACAGAGCGGCAATCGGCTCGGACGCGATCTTGGTGCGCTCCACGTACGCGTTGAGGGCGGCAACCGCCTGGTCCGAGCGGCCGTCCGCCTTCAGGAGACGGACCTTCAGGACGATCATGCGCGGCGCATTCGGCTCGATCTTCTCGAGCTGGGCCACCAGAACCGAGGCATCGTCAGTCTGTCCATGCCGGCGCAATGCCGTGGCGAACTCGGCGAGATAGAGTGGGTTCTTAGGCTGCATCGCCAGGGCGCTTTGCCACTGATCGCGGGCTTTGGGCCATTGACCGGAAAGCTCGAGAAGCTGTGCGAGAAGGAATCGGTCGTCGGCCTCCAGCGATTCCCGCTTGCCGAGCTCCTCAAGGGTTTGGATCGCTTCCGCGCGCGCCTGTTTGGTGCGCTGCGCGGCGAGGACACGGGTGCGGAGCCGGAAGTCGTCCGGGGTCTCATCCGCAGGGCCCAGCAGAGACAGGGCTTCCTGGGCGTGCTTGTAGTCGATCTGCACCAGGACGAGCGCCAACGTGCGTCGCACCCATGCGGCGTCGTCTGCGCTCTTGTTCTTTTGGGCCGAGAAGGTTTGGAGGTGCGACTCGGCATCCGGGAAGCGGCCGGCACGGATCAGGGCCATGATGAACGCTCGCTGCACGGCGCTATCGGTCGGCTTTGCCGCGAGCGCTTTCGCGTAATACGCAAACGCCTGTTCCGCGTGGCCCAGGCCCTCCAGGCACTGCGCCAGGGCGAGAGCGGCCTGGTCCTCGGGCAGGGCCTTTTCGGCTTCGCGAAGCGCCGTTTCGGCCTGCTGCTTGCGGTTCCTGGAAACCAGGTGGCGGATCAGGGCGATCCAGGCGTCAGGCTCTTTGGGCGCCAGTTTGACCGCCTTGCGGAGCGTGGTTTCGGCCTCGGCCAGTTGACCGGTGACCGTGAGGACCTGACCGAGCCAGACGTATTCGCGGAAGTCCTTCGGGTGATCGGTCACCGCTTGATGCGCC
Source organism: Singulisphaera sp. (assembly GCA_027451445.1). GTDB lineage: Bacteria > Planctomycetota > Planctomycetia > Isosphaerales > Isosphaeraceae > DAIDJG01. The sequence goes on along the minus strand of DAIDJG010000229.1, from coordinate 18,007 downwards.
AGGTCCAGGGCGCGCTGGGGGTTCTGAGTTTGGAGCGCGATCCCGGTGGCGAGACGCTGCAAGTTCCCGGACAGCGGCTCAGACTGGGGCAGCAGTTTGAGCACGCGATCGGCCTCGTCGTAGCGCCTGCTGGCGAAGAGGAGCTGGGCAGTGCGCTGAACGATGGGGACGGAGCGCTCGCCCAGATCGATGGCCCGCTGGTAGTTCTTGATCGCCAGCTCGCGTGCGCCCGATTGCTCGTCGAGCTCGGCCAGGGCCAGCGGAATCGGGGCCCAGCCGGGCCGTTGAGCCGACAATTCGGTCAAGAATTCCCGGGCGGAGTTGCGCGCGGCCTGATCGCTCCGATCCGAGGAGCGAGACAATCGGCGGGCTTCGCAATAACGCCAGTAGGTTCCGTCGTCCCCCTCGATCTGCTTCACCTCGCCGACCAGCCGGGTCATGGTGCTATCGTCGCCGCGCTGGCGGGCCAGGTTGAACAGGAAGATCCTCGGATTGAGGTCGCGAGGCGCACGCTCGGCCCACTGTCGGCAGGTATCTTCGGCCTCCTGGTGAGCACCCACTCGCTCGAAATGTCCGATCAGGCCCTGAAAGAGCTGCTGCTGCTCGGCGACAGAAAACGTGTCGAGATCGCGCATTTGCTCCTTCAGGAGAGCGACGGTCCGCGCATCGTTACGGCTGGTCGCGCAGCGCGCGGTTTCGAGCCGCAAGGCAACTCCATCACCCACGGTCTTTCGTGCCTGGTCGAGGAGTGCAAACGCTTCGTCAAGCCGGTCGCGGCGACGTGCCAGCGCGACCTGGGCGAGCCACGGCTCGGGCTGTTTCGGATGCTGTTTCGCAGCCTTCTTCAGGAGCGCCTGGGCACCGTCGAAGTCTCCTTTGTCGACAAGGATCTCGGCGCGAAGGACCATCGGCTCCAGGTCGTCGGGGGCGGTTTGAGCGAGCAGAGCGTCGACGTCGTCCCAACGACGCTGTGCTTCGGGGAGCTGCAAGTTGCGCAGGACCAGGAGTTGCGCCAGGGGGAGCCGGACCTCGGCAATCTGGCTTTTCAGGCGCTGATATTCCTCGATCGCCTGGTCGACCTTCCCAAGCGCCGCCAGCGACGACGCCAGGCCGAGTCGTGCGGGGACCCAGAGTGGGTCGAGGTTCACCGCCGCGCGAAACGCGGCGTGCTGCTGGTCGAACTCGCCCACGGCCCCGAAGCAACGGGCAAGGACGACGTAAGCGCGCGTCTTCAACTCGGGCCAGGGTTTCAAGGCCGGCTGAAGATGCTCGAGACGAGAGCGGGCGTCGTTCCACTGGCCCTTATTGAACTGAAGGGTGGCCGCCAGGTATTCGAGCGGCGGGGAAGGGGAGCCTGCCGCTCGCAGGCGGTCGATATGCTCGGTGATCCCCGTCGTGTCGCCCCTCTGGACGAGCAGATGCACCAAGGCCCAGCGCAGGTCGTTGTTGGTTGGGTTCTTCTCCAGGCCTTGCTTGAGCGTCACCACCGCCTCGGCGGTATGCCCCGATCGCAATTCGAGGTCGGCGAGGGCCTCGATCAAGCGGGGGTCAGACGGATGGCGTTCGAGGCCGTGCACGACGATGGGCCGTGCCCCCTCGAGACCTTTCTTTTCCCACGTGACGCGCGCCACGTCGAGCAGCACGTCGACGGCGTCGGGGGCGAGCTTGCGGGCCTGTTCCAGGTCGGTCTCCGCGTCGGGAAGCTGGTACCGCCTGCGATAGCGCGCCCGGCTGAGGAACGCCGCATACGAGTCGCGATGCGCCGCGACGAGCGCGTCCATCGTTTTGTCGGCGCGTGCCGGGTCATTCAGCCGCTGGCGCAACAAGAGGGCGAGCCGCTCGAACGCATCCTGAGGCTGCGGGGCCGATTTGCACGCTTTCTCATACGCGGCGACGGCTTTGTCGAACGCGCCGTTGCCCTCATAACAGCCGCCGAGCAGGTTCTCCAACGCGCCGTCGACGGGCGTGGTCTTGATCAGAATGTCGAGGTGCTTCTGGGCATCGGCAAACCGGCCTGCATCCATCTCCAGCGACACCAATCGGCGGCGCAGTTCCGGCCGCTTGGGGTCGCGACGGAGCACGTCTTCGAGTGCGAGAATGGCTTGCTCCTGGGCCGTTGGGGACATCGCGACCTGGGCCAGCAGCATCGCGTAATGGGCCCTCGCCTCGGTGTCTTGCGGCTTGAGCGCGAGGTAGCGCTGAAGCTCGTCCTTCGCCTCCTCGAACTTCCCCGCTTTCTCGGCTTCCGCCACGTGTTTCAAAAGGGCCTGCGCGGTGCGCCGGACCTGCACGCGATGAAGGACAAACGCTCCTCCCCCCACCAACGAAATGAGGATCACCAGGCCAGCCAGAAATTTGATGTTAAGTCTGCGCATTCCATGTGTGCCTGTTAAGGAATTTTGAAATAGCATGCAAACCAAAAACACTGCGACCTCACCCAAGACGATAGAGCACGTTGCGCCCCCCTTCAACGGCAACGCCCTGTCAAGCACCCTCCCCGGGTTTTTCAAGCGGTCCAGACGCGCCTTTGTTGCCAAAACGCAACGCCACGGGAGAGGTTCGTCTGTTCACTCGTGATGTACCGGGCATAGTTCGCCGTCACGTGGGGGTACAAGACCGCGTGCGGGCTCCATTACCGATTAACGGGACATACTTCGGGTGGCTGGATCCAGGCAGGTGGTTTTGCCAAGGGACGCAGGGTGTTACCGATGAACGGGGCATACCTCGGAGCAGGGCAGGGCTTCGCTCATTCTGCTGTACCGATAAACCGGGCATAGTTCGGGTCTCGACCAAAGTTCCCTCCCTGCCTTGGCTTTGACGGCGGTACCGATAGACCGGGCATACTTTATTCGACCCAAAGGCGCTCCCTGGCGAATCGGGCGTCCCTACCTAGCGATACCCTGGGCATACTGGCCTCGGTGTGCCACCTTGAGACGCCTGTATCGTACCGATAGCCCGGGCGTAGTATAATTTTGTGCACAACGATAATCGGGGCATGAATAACCAGACCAACCACGATATTTGGGGCATACTTCACACGATAGCCCGGGCATAGTTTGGGCCGGCACCCGCGATAGTCCGGGCATACCACTAGCGATTAACGGGGCATACTTAGCATCTGCAAGTTATTGTTTGCTAACCACTTGCGTTGCGGAGAATTTGTTCTTAGACTCTTGCTTAGACGAAGACAACAACAGTGACCCACTCTTCTTTGTTGTTGCTTATATTTGTGATCCTCGGGGGAAAGATTCCCATGACTCCGGCTCGACCGAAAGAGAATGTCATGGACGAATGGGAAAACTGCGTCGAGGAGGTTGGTGGGTTTGAGAGCGGGGAGGACGCGGGGGGATCGGACCCTGGCTGGAAGGATGAGCTGAACCTGGCCGAGTTCCCGATCGCGGCGCTGACGGATCGGGTTCCTGACGGACAGACGACGCTCGTTTTCGAGGATAAGCTGGAGCGCCGCGATAGCGCACCGATCGTGCGGCGCCTCACGATTATGGGAACACATAAGCATGGATTGCCGACCTCGCTGGACGACGAGGTGCTGGTGGGTCTGATTCAGTTGACGAAACGGCGCAGCAACTTCACGGACCCGAAGGTTCAGTTTTCGCGCTACGAGCTCATCGAACTGTTAGGTTGGCCGCGGAGCGGGCAGAGCTACAAACGGATCGAGGAGGCGCTCCATCGCTGGGTGGGCGTGGTCCTCATGTACGAGAACGCCTGGTGGGATAACGCCGCGAAAAGTTGGGTCGACGAGAACTTTCACGTTCTGGACAACGTTACGCTCTACGACCGGGAGCGCCGCCGCGCCCTGCCGCGCGCGGGCAAAGCGGCGAAAGGGGACAAGGCGAATGCGAAGCCGGTCGAGGAGAAGCCGCCGCTTCCGTTGTCGAGCTTCCGCTGGAACGAGGTGATTTTTCAGAGTTTCCAGAGCGGGAACCTCAAGCAGCTTGACCTGGAGTTTTACCTGAGGCTGCGGTTGCCGACGACCAAGCGGATGTTTCGCTTCCTCGACAAGCGGTTCTACCGTCGCCAGAGGCTCGACTTCGACTTGCGGACCCTGGCGTGCGAACACATCGGGCTCAGCCGGTCGTATGCGCCGACCGAGTTGAAGCGCAAGCTCAAGCCGGCGCTCGATGAGCTGGAGCAGCTCGGGTTCCTCGAGCCGTTGACGGCTGAGGAGCGGTACTCGTACGTCGCGCGCGGTTGCTGGCGGATCATCCTGATCCGAGGATGCGGCGCGCATGCCGAGGTCAAGGGGGCCCAGCCGGTGTCGGAGCTGGCGGAGGCGCTCGTCGCGCGGGGGATCACGCCGAAGACCGCGGCCGAGCTCGTGGAGAATCACGCCCCGAGCCGGATTCAGACGAAGCTCGAAGTCTTTGACTGGCTATTGCGGAACGAGGACAAACGCGTCGGCCGCAATCCGGCGGGTTATCTGGTCGCGTCGATTCGCGCCGACTATCAGGCACCGGTCGATTTTCAAACAGCGGAAAGCAAGGCTCAGGCCAAGCAAGCCGAGCGCCAGGCCGAGGACGCGAAACGCCAGGAACAGCAGCGCCTCCGCGAGGAGGAGCTCAAGTTCCAGGCGCGACAGAATGAGTTGCGCGCGGCCTGGGAACGTCTTCCCGAGCTCGAGCGCGAGGCAATCCTCGCCGCCGTCAAGGCGGAGAACCCGGGCCTGAGCCGGTGGAAGACCATGCTCGAGCCCCTCTGCCTCGAGGCCCTGGAACGGCGGCAGAGCGCGCCGAAGGCGGCCCAAAAGTCGCTCTTTCCGGAGAGCGTGTAAGGGGGATGCCGCTCGCTTAATGGATAGCCCGCCCTTCTTCCGGTATCGCGCGGGCGGTATATGTTCGGCATAGGCACGTATTTGGGAGGGCGAGGCTCCGTCCGAGCCAGCCTTGTTCTGATGACGAGTCTTCGAGTCATCGGAACACCGTGTGTGCTGTCGCGGACCCGGTACGGCACGCGATGATCCATCGGCTCGAAGACTCGCCGCTGGATCAAGGCCGGCTCGGACGGAGCCTCGCCCTCCCGACTGCGCACAACGCAACTTTATGAAGCACTGTGGGCAGAAAATGCGCGGCGCATTCTCGCCACTGGAGGTGAACGCAAAGCTCGCTCCGCGCCGATAAAAAGGGCAGGGGCCGTGCGCGGACTGAAGGCCCGGGAACGAGCTTTGGACACGGACGAAGGGAGTCAGTTGCCATCATGGCCGTCGTTGTCATGTTGAACCAGAAGGGGGGGGTTGGGAAAACCAGCACCTGCCACCACCTGGCCGGCACGGTGGCCCTGGGCGGCCGTCGCGTGTTGCTGGTGGATAACGATCCTCAGGCGAGCCTCACGCAAGGGTTCTTCGGTCCCCAGGCGACCCGGCGCTTTACTCCGGCTGAAACCATCGCGGCGATCTACGCCGGTGAGGAACCGTTTCCGGAGCAGGTGATCCGGCCCACCGGTTGTGATGGGATCGACCTGGTGCCCGGCTCGAAGCATGCGACCGAGCACAATGTCCCCATGCCGCATCGGGCGTCCCGGGAGATCCAGACGTGCTTGCGCGAGTTCCTCGACGAGGATCTTCGCGGGCGCTATGACCTGGTGCTGATCGACTGTCCGCCCAACCTCCACCTGTGCAGTTGGGCTGCCCTCGTGGCAAGCGACCACCTGATCGTTCCCTTGCAGCCCGAGGATTACGGCGCGCAAGGGATCATCGAGGTCCAGGAATCGATCGACATGGTTCGCGCCGGGGCCAATCCCGAGCTCAACCTTCTGGGTTACCTGCTCACGATGTTCAACCCGCGCCTGAGCATCCACCAGATGTATGAGAAGCTCCTGCGCGAGCTCTATAAGGATGACGTCTTCGAGACCAAGGTTCCGATCGCGGCTGACTACAAGGAGGCGATCGCGGGCCGCAAACCGATCGCGCAGCATAAGCCGAAGGGGGCATCGGCCAAAGTGATCCAGGCGCTGGTGCGCGAAATCGATCAGCGGTTGACGGCGGGGTCGGGAACACAGGTTGAGAGCAGGGGGGCCGCGTGATGGGAAAGCTCGACGAACTGCTCAGGGCCAACGGCGGGAATGCGGCTGAGAGCATGGGGGCGGGAGTCTCCCGCTCCAGCGACGTGCGCGGCGCTTTTTCGGACAGTCTGCCGCCGGCCCCCGACCGCGTGCGCGGCCTGGTCAAGGTGAAGAACGTCGCCGAGATTCCGCTCGACAAGATCGAGCGCGACCCGGAACAGCCGCGCGAGGAATTCGACGCGTCGGGACTGGCGAGGCTCGCCGAGTCGCTCAAGACGCGCGGGCAACTCCAGCCGGTCCGCGTGCGCTGGGAGGAGAGCAGGGGGGTGTACCTCCTCCTTTGCGGCGAGCGCCGCTGGCGCGCGGCGAGGCTCGCGGGGTTGGCGACCGTGACGGCCGTCATCCAGGACGGACCCATCCGTCCGGACGAGATGCTGGCGATCCAGCTTATCGAGAATGCGCAGCGCGAGGACTTGCGGCCGATCGAACAGGCCCGTGCGTACAAGCGGCTTATGGATCTCTATGGCTGGACGGTCACCCGAGTCGGTGAGGAGCTGGCGATCACCCAGGGGGCGGTTTCGAAGGCGCTCAAACTACTTGAACTCCCCGCGGCAATTCAAGAGCAGGTGGAGCAGGGGAGCCTGTCACCGGACTCGGGGTATGAGATCTCCAAGCTCGACCGCGCCGAGGATCAAATCGCGGTGGCCTCGCGCGTCGTCGCCGAGAAGATTGGCCGCGATGAGCTCCGCGCCGTTGTGAAGGGGAAGAGCGGCAAAACCGCCAAGGTCTCTCTCGGCCGCGAGCGTTTCGTGTTTCGCGACGACGACGGGTCGGTCGTAACCGTAACGGGTCCGGCGCTGTCGACAGGACCCGCAGGGGTGGTTGCGCTGCTCAAGAAGGCCTTGAGGCAAGCGCAGGCCAACGCGAAAGAGACCACGCGCGGCGAAGCCGCATGAGCGTGTGTGAAAACATCGCGCAGTTCGCGGCAGCCGCTGCGGGCTTGAACCTTGCGATGGTCTGACGACTCGTCGCCAGATCAAAGCAGGATTCTCTCTAACATAGATGACATATATAGATAAATAGAATCAATAAATCATTGAGTGAACACAAAAGACTCTGACGAAGTCACCTCGTCCCAAGCGTGACTCCCGAGCGCCCACACGACATGCACGTCAGGAGTACGCACACATCGAGGATGTCGCATTTCTTACACTAACCCGAAGCGCGAGCGAGGAATAATTATATAGTTTTATCGATCGCGTTTTGTATAATCGAGTACTTTTATCCTTCGACAAAATGACGGGCCCCCACTCGCCCGCAGGACGACGGTCCTGTTGTCACGTCTCCCGACTGGACAAGCGCGTTCAGCGGACCGCCCATCAGCGCTCGGCGTATCGCATTGAGAGGGCAGGGGTGGGAAGTTGAAAAGTCCCGGTGGATGTCGTTGCGAGTTCCGTCATTTTTGTTGCGCCCATGGCCCTTTCAGGGCCAAAAAAATGCACCGTCGCGCAACGTTTTTCGCGCAGAAGAGGGGGAGAAAACCGTGACGCGAGGCCGACTTTTCAACTCGCCAGGGCAGGGGGGGTGAGCCAATCCGGTCCGACTCCCCGACGGCCATCGTGACGTTGCAACCCGAAGGGGAACACCAACGCAATTCTCCGGACTCATGGACGATTCATCCACCTGGTTCCAAAATCCCGGCTTCCCGTTCAACCTGCCTGTTTCCTGCGACCCTCAAGCTGAACCCCTCCGCTACACTCTTCACCCCAGCGGAAATCGCCCCTTCCCTGGTATTCGCCGCGCTCCGCAAAGGCCAACCGACCCAACCGCGCCCGTAAGGCGGAGCAAAGCCCCGAAATTCTCAACTTCTGCATTGACAACCCTCTCGGTGGTGATACCATTGGTGCATGCAATCAAGCAGTGTTGCGTCTTGTGCGCACGAATGCGCGGGTGAAAGCGCATCTGCCGGCGTTGGGCAGAGGGGAAGGTTCGGTCGGAACGGTGGCAGCCGTAGACTCTCCCTTCGGATGACTTGACTATAGGTATTACAGCCTCCATGCTTTCTCGAATCCTCGTATCCCCACTTTCCAACCATGCCACCGGAAGTTTCAGTAAACCCGCCATCTTCACCCAAGAGGCGTGGCTTCGATAGCGGAGAGGGCACAATGCGCACGGTAGCTTCCGAGATCGAGACAACCGAGGTCGGCGCTCCTAATCGTCAGCGGTCGCGGGCCCTGTCGGCTCGGAGAATGCACCTGCGCCGGATGGCTTTGGAGGGGCTTGAGGATCGAGTCCTGCTCTCGACGATCCCGTCGCCCGTGGCGACGTACACGTCGCTCAATCAATTGCTGTCCGGCCCGGGGAACCTGGGGACTTCGGGTTTTAATGCCACGCCGAAGGGGAACGACAGCAGTCCGCAAATCGCGGTCGACCGTTACGATCCGTCCAAGCTGGTGGCGGTTTGGGTGAATAACGACCCGGGGGATGCCGGGAACTCGAACCCGAAAGTCAATGTGCAGGGCGCGTACTCCAGCGACTCCGGTCAGACGTGGCAGTCGTTCAATCCTGTGGGGCAGATTCTGCTCGATCCCAACACTTCGGGATCGAGCTTGAGCAATTTCCAGCAGGTGTCGAATCCGAGTGTGGGTTTTGATGCGAACAACCAGGTTTACGTGTTGGTGTCCGAGAGTAGTCCCAATGGGGGTGTTCCGACTGAAAGTGCCCTCGTCCTGACCAAGTTCGACTTCTCCGGCAACGCGCCGATTATCCCCAACAGCGGCAACGGGGCGTTTGTCAGTCCCACCACGGGCCGGTTTCAAGTGTCGAACGTGGTTTACGAGACGTTTGGTAACGACCCGGCTTCGGAGCCGACGATGGCGGTTGACGACAACCAGGCATCGTTCACCGATCCAGCGACGCAGCAGGTTCAGACCGACCCCTATTCCGGGAACGTGTACATCGCCTACGACCTGACGCAGTCGTTCCCAAAGAATGGAAATTCCAATAACTTTAATCAAAATACGGTCTGGCTGATCGGTTCGTCGGATGGGGGACAGAGCTTCTCCGCTCCGCAAGTCGTCAACTCGAACGGTAATAATCCCACGGGCGAGACGGCGGCTTCGCCCAGGATCGCGATCAGTCAGGGGCGGCTGCCGGATCCGGCGGTCTATGGCTTTGGTGATAAAGGGGTGCCGGGGGGGCAGGTCACCGTCGTGTTCGACGACTTCGGGTCCGGCTCGAGAGCGAACCCGGCATTTGACATTATCGACACCGCGTCTGCGCCGGGGGTCAACGCACAGGTCTTCACGTCGCTGGGCGGGCCAATTCCGTATGGTACGCCTGTGACCCGGGACTTCCCGCTCGACGTCGAGTTGACCGGTGCGAACTTCACCACGCTCAGCGACTTGACGGTGACGTTGAACATTCAGTCGACGGTCACAGCGAACCTGTCCGCCGTGCTGATCGCGCCGGATGGGTCGCGGGTGACACTGTTTGGCAGTGGGCTCAAGGCCGGCAATCTGGGTCAGGCGCCGGATGGCGAGTATCTCGGCACGACGTTCGATGAGAACGCCGGGATGAACATTTTTGACGGGAACGCGAACTCACCCTATGTCGGGCACTTCCAGCCCCAGGGCTTTGCCCTGCCGGGTCAGCCGCCCGATATCCCCGGCGGCCTCAGTGGATTCAACGGCCGCGATGCTTCTCGGCTGAATGGGACGTGGCAACTGGAGATCACCGATAACAACGCGGGTAGTGGTACGCCTCCTCCCCCCAATATCCTGCGGGACTGGTCGCTCAACCTTACCTCCGGTGGCACGCCGGCGCAGCAGGTCCAGGTTGCGACGACCATCGTGCGCGGCAGCGCGACCAACTCGTTCGGATTGGGAACCACCGTGACGCCCACCGGAATCGGTCCGGCTGCGGTGATCGCATCCGACAACACGCTGGGCTCGTTCAGCCAGTTCGAAGGGCGGCTCTACCTCGCGTTCGTCAACCACGACGGCTCGAACAATTTCAACACGGCCCTCAACACCGACATCGCCCTGTACTACTCGGACGACGGCGGCCAGAGCTGGATCTTGTCGACCAACAAGGTCAATGATGACAGTTCGTCCACGGACGGCTTCTCCGGCTCGATCACGCCGCTCTATCCGAACAACATTACAGGTCAGGAGAACGGCCGCTCGCAGTTCATGCCCGAACTCACCGTCGACCCGGTGACTGGCACGCTCGTCGCCTCCTGGCGCGACGCTCGTTACGACGCCTCCAACGTCCGTACGGCCGTCTTCATGACGACCAGCATCGATGGCGGGCTCACGTTCAGCCCCGATATCTATGTCAACCCTCAGCAAACGGCCACCAACGCCATCAACGGCCAAACCGTGGTGGAGGGCCCGATCCCGGACAGCGGGTCGAGCGCGGCGACGACGGACGGCACCTTTGGGTACGGCTTCGAGATGGGCCTGGCCGCTGTCGACGGGAAGGCCTACCCGATCTGGTCGGGCAACCTCGACCAGGGACAGCCGGGCAAGCAGGCCACTCCGGGCATGAACCTGAGCATTTTCAGCAACCCGGTGAGCTATGCGGCAGGCCCGCGCATCGTCGCCAGCACGATGGGACCGGTGGGGGGACCGAACGACAAGGTCAATACTCAAACCGGGCCCGACGGTACCCCGATGCCCAACAGCATCGCGCTCACGTTTGATCGCCCCGTCGATCCCACCGCCGACTCGACGAACGCGTCGTTCACGACCAACTCCATCGAAGTCTTCTATAACAGTCCCATCGCCGGTACCCCGCCTGTCCCCTTGCTCGTCACCTCGGTCACGCCCCAGCCGACGACCAACCCCAACGACCCCAACTACCGCGCCAACAACGGGACGTTCGGCTACACCAACTGGCTCGTCAACTTTGACCCGACCAAGAACGCCGACGGCACCTTGCGCACCGGGAACCTCGATTTCACGGGCACATATAGCTACTTCGTTAAGCCCACCGTGAGCGACAGCATTCGCTCGCTCCTGATCCCGAGGCCGGTGCCTCTCACGGCGACGTCCCAGAATGTTCCCTTGCCGATCCCCTCGTCGGGCACCGGAGGTTCGGGCAACTTCACCAACGACACGCAGCAGTCCACGATCACCATTCCCTCCAACGGGCCGAACGACAAGCGGACGATCGCGAGCCTGACGGTCAACTTGACGCTGACCGAGGGCAACGATTCGGCCCTGGAAATCTTCCTCCTCGGTCCCAACGACTCGTTCAATCCGTCGACCGCCCAGTTCACCGGTAACGATGCCTTCCTGTTCGAAGATCCGTTCCTCGGTGATAAAAACATCACCAACGTGACGTTTGATGACAGCAGCACGGTCTTCCTGTTCAACGCCGAGGGCACCGGGACCGTCAACAACGCGTTCGGTCCCCTCCAACCCCTGTCGCCGCTCGGTGCGCTGGCAGGCGAGCCGGTCGCGGGAACTTACAAGCTGCTGATCTATGACAGCACCCCAGGAAGCCCCGGCACGCTGGTGAACTGGTCGATCACGGTCAACGCCAACACGAACGGAGGCGTTCCCGTTGCCAACAACGGCAACCTGATGGACCAGAACGCCGACGGCGTCACCAACGAGAACCCGATCGTCACGCCCTTCACAGGGATGACTCCGGGCGACGTCTACGCCGTCCCCACGCCGCAGCCGACCGCCCCGACGGTCTTCGACATGTCGCCCACGTCGCCGACCGGGGCATTTCCGCAGGGTCCCTACAATCCCTTGACGATGCCGTTGATCGTCTCCGGGCCCAAGGTCGCCTCCACGAGCATTCCGTCGCCGGGGTTCCAGACGGGATCGAACGATAACCTGGTGCTGAACAACACCGTCAGCGCGATCGATGTGACCTACGACCGCGACATGTACGTGAACCAGTTCAACCCCAGCGATCCCAACAACTTCTTGCCCACCAAAGTGCTCCAGGTCATGGGACCGGCGGGGCTCATCACCGGCCCGACGACCTATTCGCTGCCAACCGCCAGCCAGAACAAGACGATCCCGCCGGGCACGGGCCAACCGCTCAACTCGACGATCACCCTTCCCAGCGACAACAACACCTACAAGATCAGCCATCTGAGCGTGCAGGTCAGCATCACGGATGCGAATGACTCGGTCCTCTCGGGCTACCTGGTTTCCCCCAGCGGCACGAAGGTCCAGCTCTTCTCGAACCTGCTGGGTGCGAACCTCACGAATACCGTGTTCGACGACTCGGCGCTGAACTCGATTCTGACCGGCTTCGCGCCCTACACGGGGACGTTCCGGCCGGTGGGCCAATTGAGCGCGTTCAACGGTGAGGATCTCGCGGCGAACGCGACGCAGAACACCTGGACGCTCCAGATCTTTGACAACAAGTCGGGGAACGTCGGCACGCTCGTATCCTGGTCGATGACCGCGACGCCGACGATCAGCGTGACGCCCAAGATGGACGGGAACCTGCCGGGAACGACCCGCACCTTCGAGATCGGGTTCCCCCAGCAGAGCCTGAGCGGTACGTACACCGTGCAGATCGCCCCGGATGTCTTCTCGGCCATCACCGGGCCCAACAACACCGAGGTCGTCGGCGACGCGCAGGACGAGAACCAGAATGCGGGCGTGGCGGCCTTGTTCGGCGGTGCCCAGGCGAAGAACGTACAGACGGCGCCCGTCTCCTTCAGTGGTCCCAACTTGCCGCAAACGATTCCCGGCGCCCGGCCCAGCAAGAACGGGACGGTGAACGGCACGCTGCTGTCGACGATCACGATTCCCCAGTCGCAGGACTTCATCGTCCAGGGTGTCACGGCGGCCGGGCTGTCGGGCGTGACGGTTGGGCTCAACATCACCGACGCCAACGATCCCACCCTGCAAGCTTCGCTCGTTTATGACCTCGGTCAGCCGGGCCAGATCGTGATTCCGCTCTTTGCCAATGTCGGCAGCGGGCCGAATCATGCCAATTTCTCGAACACGGTTTTCGACGACCAGGCCACCACGCCGATTCAGAGCGGCGGTGCGCCGTTCTTTGGTTCGTTCAATCCCGAAGCTCCGCTCCTGAGCGCATCCACTCTCGGCACGACCGGGCTCGGCGCGAACCAAACGTCGGGGAACCCGGGTCTTCCCGGCTTGCACGCGGCGGGGACCTGGACGCTTGAAATTCAAAATACGGCGGCTGCTGCGGGCTTCGGCAGTTCCCCCACCTTGAACAGTTGGACCCTCAACTTCCAGAAGCCGCTCCCGCCCACCGGGTTGGGCGAGCCGGTCGCGGACAACGCCAACCTGAGCTTCCGCATCTTCACGATGAATCCGACGAATGCGCAGTCCAGCAACACCTGGACGGCCGTCGGACCGGCCTCGATCCTGCCGTCGGCCGCCGTCGGCCCGCTCGGTCAGTCGGTCTCTACCGGGCCTGGTACCTCGGGCAGCGCCACCGCCACCGCGGTCGATCCGTCGGATCCCTCCGGCAACACGGTTTACATCGGTGCCGCCAGTGGCGGTATCTGGAAGACGACCAACTTCCTGACGACCAACCCGGCCGGCCCGACCTGGATCCCGCTCACCGACTTCGGCCCGACGTTCAGCATGAACATCGGCAGCATCGCCATCTTTCCCCGCAACAACGACCCGAACCAATCGATCATCATCGCCGCCACCGGCGACGGCAACTCGGGTTCGCAGGGTGTCGGCTTCATCATCTCGAAGGACGGCGGCAGCACCTGGAACCTCTACGACAGCACGACGAACGTCGATAGCAGCGGCAACTTGTTGCCGATCAGTTCGCCGCTGCGCGACCACGTCTTCGTCGACACCACCGCTTTCAAGGTCATCGTCGATCCCAAGCTGACGCCCGCCGGCCAGGTCATCATCTACGCGGCCCTCAGCGGCACGAACGGCGGCGTCTGGCGCAGCGTTGACACCGGGCAGACCTGGCAACTGATGCGTGCAGGGCAGGCGACCGACGTCGTTCTGGCTCCGGACAGCGGCACCGGCGGCCCCAACGGCAACCTTCAGGTCGTCTACGCCGGATTCGCTGGCCAGGGTGTCTACCTCAGTCCGAACCGCGGCCAGGTCTGGAACCAGATGACGGGATCGGTCGGCAACCCCCTCATCGACAACACCACCACTGACCAGAACGTCAACCCGTTGACCACTCCCAGCCCCAACGGCGGCAATGGCCGGATCGAGCTGGCCACGCCCGCCCTCACGGGCAACCCCGTCCAGGATGCGATCTACGAAGGTTGGCTCTACGCCGCCGTATCCACGACAGGGGGCGGCCACCTCCAGGGCCTTTACCTCACCAAGGACTTCGGCCAGAACTGGACCAGCATCAGTCTGAACACCATGCCCAGGCCCAACGGCTTCGGGGGTCCGTACATCCAGGCTGTGCCCACCAACGACGTCAGTCAAAGCAACGGGCTCTCTGGGGCTGGCAATCCGAATCTTTGGGACCTCGGCGACCCGTTTGGCAGCGGCCAGGCCAATTACGACCTCGCCCTGGCCATCGACCCGACCAATCCCAACGTCGTTTATGTCGGCGGCACCCAGAACAACCAGTCCACCGGCTTGCTCCGCGTCGACACGACGGCCATCTGGGACGCTCACGCGCTGGTCGTCGGGACCGGCATCTCGACCGCTACCTCGGGCGCAACCCTGATTGGTGGACAGGGACCGCTCACCCTGAACGACGTCACCAAGGGATACCCCACGCCCAACTATGTCAACTACATTCGCGACCCGGCCCAGCCGTTCCTGAGCGACGCGCAGTTGGTGACGTTCAACGCGGCGGGGTTCACGAACAACGGTGCCGGGGTGAGCTGGATCCCGTTTGACGTCGGCTCCAGCAACGCACACGACATCATCACGGAGATTGACCCCACGACGGGTCTGCCTCGGCTCATCGTCGCCAATGACGGGGGCATCTACTCGGCGGTCGACAACAACGGCACCTTCCAGTCGAGTATCAGCAACGTCTCGATTCCGTCCGGTAGCTTCAACGGCAACCTCCAGATCACGCAGTTCTTCTACGGGGCCTCCCAGCCGAGCAACGTCGCGGCCCAGACGGCCCAGGCTCTGCTCTACGGCAGCTCGTTCCAGCAGGGTGCGCCGGTGTCCGACCCGAACGTCCTGACCGACGGTAACCTCACCTGGACCGGCCCCATCGGCGGCGATACCACCGGCGTGGCCACCGACCCGCAGGGCTCGGGCGCAGAGTACCAGTACTGGTGGCCCTGCTGCGGCGGCAACGCCGGGAACTTCTTCCAGGTCGCGCCCAACGGTCAGCCCGGCCTGGCAAGCTTCGGTCTCGGCAGCGCTGTCGGCCGCACCTTCGGTCTGCTTCAGCAGAGCAACGGCGGTACGACGCCCGACCCCCAATGGCCCTCTTCGGTCGGCTCCAACTTCGCCGTCAACCCGATCGACGGCCAGGAAATCATCATCAGCTCGCAGGCGGGACGGATCTTCGGGACCGAGAACCAGGGTGTCACCTGGTTCGTGATCGGCAACCCGCAAGATCTCGACGGCACCTACGCCCCGGCCCTGGCTTACGGTGCGCCTGATCCCAACGGCCCCGGCGGCATCGGCAACCTCGACAACTACCTCCTCGCCGGCACGGTCGGCGGCAATATCTACCTGACCCAAACGGGCGGCGGCAGCGGCGTGAACGCCAGCAACCAGTGGACCAAGATCTCGCTCGGTCTCGACGGCTCGCCCCTCCAGCAGATCATCACCGACCCCACCCGGGGCACCCACGACGCCTACGCGGTGACCGCCGACGGGGTCTACTTCATCACGAGCACGGTCAAGCTCGCCAACGATATCGCGCAGGCTGCGGCCAATCCTCTCTTCACGATCCCCGCTGCCGACAAGTGGCAAAACATCAGCGGCCCCACCACCACCACCATCAACCCGACCACCGGCGTGACCACGGTCACCCCCGGCGCGACCAACATCTTTGGGCTCATGCACAACCCGTTCGGGAACGCCACCCTCGCCGAAACTCAGGCGAAGACGGGCGGGAACGGCGGCGAGCAAGACCTGCCCAACGGCGGCCTCACCACGATCCAGGCCGACTGGCGCTATGTGATCCCGGCCGACCCGACCAAGCCCGTGAGCGCCACCAACCCGGCGCACCCGGTCCTCTACGTCGGCGGTCAAAGCGGTGTCTACATCTCGCTCGACAACGGCCAGAACTGGGCGCTCTTCCCCAACGTCGGGTTCAACGGCTCGCCGACCGACGGCGGTTACTTGCCCAACACCGTGGTCACCACCTTGACCACCGTGCTGGGCAAAATCAACCCGACCACCGGCCAGGCTGTGCAGCAGCCCGGCGATCCGAACATCCTGCTCGCCTCGACGTTCGGACGCGGTGATTACGCGATTCGGCTCGCGCCGATCGTGTTCCCGAACACCGCCACGCAGCCGAACGAAATTGCGCTCAGCACGACGCTTCCGGCCCCAGGCGGCAGCAACGGCGGCACCGCCACCAACGGTACTCCACTCGTGACCATCTCCCAGCCGGTGATCGACGGCTTCAGCGAAAGCTCCGCGCTCGGTAACACGGTCCGCATCACGCTCTACGATCTGACCGACCCGCTGCACCCGAGGTACATCGGCGGCTACGACGGCACGCCCGGCGACGCCACCGACATCGCGGCCAACCAGACCAACGCCTTCGGCCAGTTCGCGGTGCAGGTCAATCCCGCTTCCTTCGCGACCAACGGCGTGAAGACCATCGGCATCCAGGCCACCGACTCGTCGGGGACCCAGGGCAATACCGCCACCTTCTCCTTCACCCTCCAGACGCCGAACCTCGGTCTCCCCCAACCGCCGACCGCGCCGACGCTCAGCCTCCAGCCCACCGACGACTCGTCGCACGGTCAGAACATCACCAACGTCACGCAGCCGCACCTTATCGGCACCACCTCGGCCGGCGTGACCGTCGTGCTGCTCGACGCCAGCGGCAACGTCGTGGCGACCACCACGAGCGACCAGAACGGCAACTTCATCCTCCAGCCCCCCACGCCGCTGGTTGGGAACCCGCCGACCACTTACCAGTTCCGCGCCGAGGCCACGAACGCGTATGGATCGGCGTTCAGCGGGTTCATCTCCTTCACGGTCAGGACCGTCGGCCCAACGACCAACACCTTCTTCGGCTTGAGCTCCGCCACGGACTCGGGCATCAAGGGCGACAACATCACCGATATCCGTCAACCGGTCTTCACCGGCAAGACGGACGCCAATGCACAGGTTGACCTGCTTCAGGTTCAGACCTCGAACGCGCCGGGCCTGCCGCAGACCATTCCCGCCGCGGCGGTCATCGCCGGAGTCAACACGCCCGGTACGCTCAGCTCGACCCTGATGGTGACGAACAACTTTGTCATCCAGGGAGCCACCCTGACCCTGAACATCGCGTATCCGAACGACCCTGACCTCGACGCCACCCTGATCGCCCCCGACGGGACCCAGATCCCGCTCTTCGCCAACGTCGGCGCCCAGAACGGAGCCAACTTCACGAACACCACGTTCAGCGACCTGGTGTCGAACCCCATCAGCGGCGGCAAGGCCCCATTCACCGGGACCTTCAACTCGGCCGCCCCGCTCGGAACGCTCAACGGCAAGAACTCGGCCGGCACCTGGACGCTGCTCATCCACAACGATGTGCCCGACGGCTTCTCCGGCCAGCTCTTGAGTTGGTCGCTGAGCTTCCTGCAAAAACTCACCACGGTCAACGCCGATGGCAACGGCAACTACTCGATCCAGCTTCCCAACGGCGTGACCAACGGTTCGATCACCCTCGAAACGCGCTCTCACGACGTCGCCGGCAACGTCGGCCCGCTCAGTGCGCCGACCACCATCACCATCAACACCGTCAATGGTGATTACGACCTCAACAGCGCGGCCAACCTGGCTCTCTTCCAGCGCACCAGCGCGACGCAGATCAACTGGCTGATCGACAACGGCGTTACCCCGGCCGGCGGCAT
>DAIDJG010000228.1 GCA_027451445.1 Singulisphaera sp. | reverse complement strand
CCTGTGAAGGATCGAGGAAAAAGGACGAATTACGATGGGCCGGCAACCGTGAAACCCATTGCCAAGCCCGAAGGACGCGGCCCCGTCGGTATCAAACAAGCGCCGAAGGTCGAATCGCTCCGGCCGCCGGGGTCGCTACGTGCCCGAAGACCAAAAGGTTCGAAGAAATCGGCGCTTTTTTTTGGCCTCGCAACCGATGGCCAAAAACGCACGGTCCCGGAGCGCAGTTCGCCCGGGACCGATCATGCGGAACCACTATCGTAAAAAACAGCTTACGCTTTGACAAGCCGGCGCGCGACACGCACCCGCGTGGCAGCAACCTTAGTCCGATCAAGGTGTGAGGCCCGAGCTGCCGGACGCGGGCAACGCACCGGCTTCGACGCGCCCGGTGAACTTCGGCACTTGCACGAGCGGGCCGGTCCCAAGAGTGTCGTTGTACGGGTGGATCGGAGTCGCGGCGGGGCTCAGGGGCGGCCCGCCGGCAGGATGAAATAACGCGCCGCATCCAGTGAACGGCACGTACCGCTGCCCACGGGTCACGTACGGGTTGTAGTACGTGGGGAAGACCATTTGCTCGACGGGAATGCTCCAGTAGCGCTGGAAGTACCAGTCCGCAGTGCGGTCAGCACCGAGGGGAAGCCAAATGCCGTAGTCGAACCAGCCGTAGCCGTCGGGATTCCCGTTCGGGAAGCCGAGGCCGTAACCCGGCATCGGCGGCAGGATGTGTCCGCCCTGTGGTAGGTGATCGGAAAAGAGGCCCCCGGTCGAGCCTGTTGCAAGAGCCAGCGTCAACGAAAGGATCGTGGACGACATTGCTTACCTCCCTGACATGCCGCGCCGTTGCGAGTCCCAAAGGACGGACGTTGCGCCAAGTAGGGCGCGCCAGACGGACCATCCCGCCTCAAATCTACACGCGCACCACGCGTCAGGCGGCGGCGCGACCGTAGATTCCCTTCCGCTTTGCTCGGGAAAACGGCTACAATCGCTTTCTGGCGACGTTGGGCTTCTCGGTCGCCTGCTGCTTCCTCCTCGCTCCCCGTGGGATCCGGCATGATCGTTCTGATCGACAACTACGATTCGTTCACCTATAACCTCGTACAACGGCTCGGTGAGATCGATCCAGGTTTGAGCCTGTTCGTCGCTCGGAACGATCAGATCACGCTCGACGACATCGCGGCGAAGCAACCGACGCACCTGATCATCTCGCCCGGTCCGTGCACTCCACTCGAAGCGGGGATCTCCAACGCGGTGATCGAGCGTTTCGCCCCGACGGTGCCGCTTCTGGGCGTGTGCCTCGGGCATCAGTGCATGGGGCACGTCTTTGGGGCGAAGGTCGTGCGGGCCGACCGCATCATGCACGGTAAGACCTCGCTGATCTATCACGACGGCAAAGGGATTTACCGAGGCGTGCCCTCGCCCTTCGAGGCAACTCGGTATCACAGTCTTGTCATCCAGCCGGGCACGCTGCCCGATGAGCTCGAAGTCGTCGCCAAAACGGATCAGGGCGAGATCATGGGCGTGCGACACAAGTCCTTCCCTTGCGAGGGGGTTCAGTACCACCCCGAGAGTTTCTTGACGCTCGAGGGGACCAAGCTGCTCCGGAACTTCATCGGCCGCTAGGACCGGCCTGAGTGCGATCACGCTCATGAACACGGATTTGTTGACTGTTGAAGCAGCGCTTCGCGCCGTTCTCGATCGCTGTGTCCCGCTGCCGACGCGCAGCCTGCCGCTCTCGATGGTGCGCGGACGCGTGCTGATGGAGGATATCGCGGCGACCTGCGATTCTCCCCCGTTCGACAAATCCGTGGTTGACGGTTATGCGGTTCGTTCCTCGGATCTGTCGGGTGCGGATCGCGTCCTCGTCCTGGGGGAAACCATCCTCGCCGGTAAGATCCCGACGCGGACATTGGGCAGGCGCGAGGCCGCCCTCATCATGACCGGAGCGCCCATTCCGCCCGGGGCCGACGCCGTGGTTATGATTGAACGCACGCGCTGTGAGGACCACCGGGTTTACTGCGATGATTCGGCCGTCGAACGCGGGCGGAACATCATGCCGCGCGGTCGGGAGATGAAAAGCGGCGACCTTCTCCTGGCACGCGGCGATGTGCTCAACTCCGCGAGGCTCGGGATTCTCGCGTCCGTGGGACGTACTTCCGTCCCGGTGATCCCCGCGCCTCGTGTCACGATCGTTCCGACTGGCGATGAACTGGTCGAACCGGATCAGGTCCCGGGTCCGGGACAGATTCGAAACTCGAATGCCGTTGTGCTGGAGGGTCTTGTGGCGAATGCGGGCGGCATTCCCCTGATGCACGCCATCGCGCCGGATGATGAGGGTCTGCTGACCGAGAGCCTGAAGGAAGGCCTGGACTCCGACGTTCTCCTCATCACCGGAGGGGTCTCGGCGGGCCAGCGCGACCTCGTTCCCGAGACGTTGATTCGGCTGGGGGTCGAGTGTGTCTTCCATAAAGTAAGGCTCAAGCCGGGCAAGCCGCTTTGGTTTGGAGTTGGACCGCGCGAAGGGGACAGGCCGCGCACCTTGGTCTTCGGTTTGCCCGGCAACCCGGTCAGTGGCATCGTGGGTTTTCTCCTGTTTGCACGGCCCGCGCTCGAATTCCTCCAGGGCCGATCCGACCATGCGGATCAATTGCCGTCGTTCCCACTCGCGGCCGGATTTCGGCATACCGGCGAGCGACCGACGTTCCATCCCTGTAAGTTGAGGGCAGGCGCCCTGGAGCCTCTGCCCTGGGGCGGCTCAGCCGACTTGCGTACAGTGGGCCAGGCGGACGGCTTCGCGCACTTCCCGGCGGGCGATCGCGTGTATGAGCCAGGCGATGTTGTCGGTTTCCTCGACTTGAGTTAGGATCGACGCCGTTCTCGCCCCGAAGGAACTCAGTGGGGGTCAGGATCATTACCGCCACACCCATTCACGTGCTTCCTCACCAAGGAAGGGCCGCGTCACCACCTGTGTCCGCACCGCTCGGTCCTGCGGGCCCTCACCCGGTCATTCCGGCGGTGGGTTCGGCGCTCCTGCTGTGGTCTGCGTTTCCGCCGACAGGTTGGCACTGGCTGGCCTGGATCGCGGTCGCCCCGCTCTTCCACCTGATCTACAGCCGGCGCTCACGGGCTGCGATCTACGTCGGAAGTTGGGTCGGCGGGATGGTGTTTTGGATGCTCGCGATCTCGTGGATACGACTGACCGACGAGTCGGCCTGGCTCGCGTGGGTCGTCATGGCGTTCGTGCTGTCACTTTGGTGGCCCGGATTCATTGCGCTCGGCCGCTGGGCCGTGTTGCGGCTCAAATTGCCACTTATGGTCGCCGCCCCGGTGCTTTGGGTGGGTCTCGAATACATCCGGGCTTACACCCTGACCGGCTTTCCGTGGTACTACCTCGCGCACACTCAGCATCAGGTCTTGCCTGTCATTCAGATCGCCGACTTCTCCGGAGCGCTTGGCCTGAGCTGGCTGATGGCTCTCGTAAACGCGTGGTGCGTCGACCTGGTGTCACTTCCGCTCCTTCGGCCGACTCCCAAGGGCGCGCGATTGACTCCTCCACAGGCCAGGCGTCTGGCGACGATGGTGGTCCTGGTCACTGCGACGCTCGCCTACGGTGCGCTCAGGCTCGATTCCGCGAAGTTCCGGCCCGGACCTTGTGTCGCCTTGCTGCAATCCAGCATGCTCCAGTCCATCAAGATGAAGGGGAAAGCGCAAGAGAACGAAGCACGATTTATCGGGCTGATTGACAAGGCTGTAAGGTCTGCCGAGCCGGTTCCGGAACTGATCGTTTGGCCGGAAACGTCGTTCCCATATCTCTTCGGCACGATCGATCCCAAACTCGACATCGCGACATTTGAACGATTTGTCGAGGCAATTGATCCGGGAATGAAACCAGACGATTACCGCCATAATATGGAACTCAATAGACGGCATATTCATGGACTCACCGATCAACTTGGCATTCCGATGCTCGTCGGGACTATCGTCCATGAGTTCCATCCCAACGGTCACTTCCGCTACAACGGCTCAGTTCTGTTTCAACCGGGTGTCGACACGATCCAGAGCTACTACAAAATCCACCTCGTCCCGTTCGGGGAGTACGTCCCGCTCATCAAGACGTTTCCGTGGCTGACCGCGCTCACTCCGTATCATGGGACCCACGTCCCCACGCTCGACTTCGGGAGCGAACCGACGGTCCTCGATCTTGGGCCCTACCGAATCGCGAGTGCGATTTGTTTCGAAGATACCGTGCCGGACGTTGTGCGCAGCTTTTTCAATAAACCCAAAGATGGCCGGCAACCCGACGTCGTGATCAACATATCGAACGACGGCTGGTTCCACGGCTCGGCCGAGCACGACATGCATCTCGCCGTTAGCATCTTCCGCGCCGTCGAGAACCGCGTGCCCCTCGCCCGAGCGGTCAACACGGGGCTATCGGCGATCGTCGACGGAAACGGACGGATTCTCCAGTCGCTGCCCAAACTCCACGAGGGTGTGCTCAAGGCGCGTATTCCGCTCGACGACCGCACGAGTCTCTACTCCTCCTGTGGAGACTGGGTCGGCCTCTGCTGCCTTGCCGTGACGATCGGACTCATTCCTCTCGGTTGGATCCGCAAGCCTTCCGCAGCTTCAACCGTGTAGCCCAATTTCGCCAATTCACCTTACTTGCCCCGCGTAAGTTAATGGGGTAGATTTGGGCATGTTCGAGGCTGGGGTGGGCTGGGTCGACTGTTTGGTTGCGCCGATTTTTTGGGATCGGACGCGAACGAGCCGATTGGCGCCTTCAGGCTCGCGCCGCTAGATTGGATTTGAGGTCTTCATCGTCGCGAATGAGTACGCGAAGAACAGGGCCGTCGCACATCATCGCAACACACACGGTTCACGCCCCCTTCCCTCGCTCGGCTCGTGGCGGCGACGTCACGGGGTGGATGGCCGTCTTCCTCATGAATGGTAGGATCGGACCATGACATTCGTCGGCAGGATTCTCGTGATCGCGATCATGGCCTTCGCGATTCTGTTCCTGGGT